>URBG01000012.1 GCA_900546055.1 uncultured Mycoplasmatota bacterium | reverse complement strand
CAGCCAATTTGCCATCCCATACCCATAGCATACCATCACTTTCGGGAACAGCCACTGGTGGCAATCACCGCCATTCAATGTCAAACGATGTTTATAATGGTAATGGTTCAGGATATGAAACTGTTTCAGTAGGAAGCGGTAGCCAAATCTTTTACTATAATGGTACTTATTATACTAATTATAGTGGAGACTTATCATTAACAGTTAAAACAACAGCTAGTACAACAGGAAGCTCTGGTAATGGTACTTCATTCACAAACATGCAACCATTTATTACAATGAAATACATAATAAAATATTAATTTTATAAATTGCAAAGAGAACAATTACAAATAAGTAGTTGTTCTACTGGAGTTTATAAAACTCCATATAACTAACACATATTTTACATCTCTTCTCATACCTACGAGGTAGAATATGCATGTTAGTTTTTCTTTTGCATAAACTAAATAAGGAATTTTACTCAAAAACGTTAAAATTTTAAGTAAAATTGTTGTAAAATCATATAATTATGATATAATGTTAGTGGCTTTTTTAATTTACATGAATATGGATTTTCACGCCTAGTGCCTTATTGGTGGTGTGAACCTAGAAGTATTCAGAGGAAAAAACAAAAGGAGGAAGAAAATATGACAGTAGTGTCAATGAGTTATTTATTAGAAGCTGGTGTTCACTTTGGTCATCAGACTAAAAGATGGAACCCAAAAATGAAAGAGTATATTTTTACAGCTAGAGATGATATTTATATTATCGATTTACAAAAAACAGCAAAGAAAATTGAAGAAGCTTATGCTGCTTTAAAAGAAATTGCTGCAAATGGTGGTAAAGTATTATTTGTAGGTACAAGAAAACAAGCCGCTGAAGCAACCAAAGAGGAAGCAATCAGATCAAATTCATTATATGTTAATGAAAGATGGTTAGGTGGTACCTTAACAAACTTTAAAACTATTAGAAGAAGAGTTAAAAGATTAGAACAAATCGAAAAGATGGAAAAAGATGGTACTTTTGATCGTTTACCAAAAAAAGAAGTCGTTAAAATCAAAAAGGAATATGACAAATTAAACAAATTATTATGTGGTATTAGAGATATGAACAAATTACCACAAGCAATGTTTATAGTAGATCCTACTAAAGAAGATATTGCTATCAGAGAAGCAAGAAAGTTAGGCATTCCAGTATTTGGAATCGTCGACACTAACTGTGATCCTGATATGGTTGATTATGTAATTCCTGGTAACGATGATGCTATCAGAGCTGTTAAATTAATTATTGGTGTTATGGCTAATGCAATTGTTGAAGCCCAAGGTGGTAAAATAGTTGATTACGTTAGTGACAACCGTAAAGAAGAAAAAGGCGATGAAATTATGCAAAAAGCCTTAGAAACAGTAAAAAGAAAAGAAGATAGAAGACCAAGATATAACAATAGAAACGATAGAAAACCATATGACAGAAAACCATACGATAATAAAAAACCATATAATAAATCATCTGAAAAAGTAGAAACTCCAAAACCTGAAGCAAAAGAAGAAAAAGTTATTAAAAAAGAAGAACCTAAAAAAGCCGAAACAGTAGATTACAGTACAAAAACCGTAGCTGAACTTCGTGAACTTGCTAAAGAAAAAGAAGTAAAAGGATATTCTACAATGAAAAAAGCTGAACTTATCGAAGCTTTAAGTTAATCAAAAGGTGATATTATAATCACCTTTTTTAAATAAAAAGGAGAGAGAAATATGATTAGTGCAAGTCTAGTAAAAGAATTAAGAGAAAAAACAGGAGCAGGAATGCTTGATTGTAAAAAAGCCCTAGAAGCTAATAATGCTGATATTGAGGCTTCAATCGACTGGCTTCGTGAAAAAGGTATTTCAAAAGCAGCTAAAAAAGCCGATAGAATTGCTGCTGAAGGAACTGCTGCAATCTTAATCGATGGTAATAACGCTGTTATTATCGAAGTAAATTCTGAAACTGATTTCGTTGCTAAAAACGAAGAGTTCCAAAATTTAGTAAAAACAATTTTAGAAACAATCATTAAAAGTGATGTTAGTACTTTAGAAGAAGCTTTAGAATTATCTACTGCTGAAGGTACTATCAATGATTTGATTATTTCTAAAACAGCAACTATTGGTGAAAAATTAAGTTTAAGAAGATTTAATAAAGTAACTAAAGCTGATAACGAATCATTTGGTGAATATATTCACATGGGTGGTAAAATTGCAGTACTAACATTAACTGAAAACACTGATGAAGCTGTAGCAAAAGATGTTGCAATGCATGCTGCTGCTATGAGACCATCATTTGTAAGTATTGAAGACGTTCCTGCAGAAGTTGTTGAAAAAGAAAAAGTTGTTTTAACAGAACAAGCCATGAACGAAGGAAAACCACAAGAAATAGCAGAAAAAATGGTTCAAGGAAGAATTCAAAAATTCTATAAAGAAATCTGTTTAGAAGAACAAGCATTTGTCAAAGATGGTGACATTAACGTTAAAACATTCGTTAAAAATAACGGTGGAAGTATTAAAGCTATGTATCGTTATGAAGTTGGTGAAGGTATGGAAAAAAGAGAAGAAAACTTTGCCGAAGAAGTTGCTAAACAAATGGGAAATTAACCATTTAATTAAAAGGGCGTATCAATATTGATATGCCTTTTATAATTGAATATTGTCAAGCAGTTTAACATAGTATGAGACGAGAGGAAGTGTAGGATATGATTATTAACTCTGATAGTATGCCTAATACCAAACAATTTAGTGTTCTAAATGAAGTTCCTAGTTCTATTGTTATTATTAAACCTATTTTAGATGAAAATAAACAAATCATAGAGTTAAAACCAGCATATATAAATAAAGCGGCTGAACATTTACTATCCATTACTAAAAATACCTTTTATAATGAACCGATTAGTAAATTACCGTTAGAATCAAGTATTTTTAATAATGATATATGTTATAAAACTGCATACGAAGGACTAAACAATAAAGTTAAATTGTATGCCCCAAAAATAAATAGGCATTTTGATATTTCGAGCTGGTCACCCCAAAAAGGTTATGCGGCTTTTACTATTCGTGATACAAGTGATATTTATGAATTACAAGAAGCATCCACAAAACAATATGAAAAAATCAAAGTATTACTTCAAAATAGTACAGATTTTATTTTTGACCTAGATTTGAAAGACAATAACATCTATATTGATCTATATTCAGATAAAAAAGGCCTCGTTCAAAAGAAAGTTTATATTTCTCCAAAGTGGTCTAAAAGTAAAATAATTCATCAAGATGACATTTCGGTTGTCGAAAAGATTACCGAAAATTTAAAAAGTGAGTTAGACAGCAAAACTATAAATGTTCGTCTGCGTAAAAACTCCGAAGACGATTTTCAATGGTATAAAATAGTTTTTCATAAATACCAGGATCCAGATAGTAAAAATTATAATATCATCGGATATGGGTTAAATGTCCATGACGAAATCGTTAGATTAAATAATTTAAAAGAGCAAGCTGAAACAGATCGTATGACCGGTATTTATAATAATATTGCTGCAAAACAAAAAATAATCAATACAATTAGTAATACCCAAAACATTGCTAATGCTTTTTTCTTAATTGATCTTGACGATTTCAAAAGCATAAATGATACGTATGGCCATCCAGTAGGAGATAAGGTTATTAGGCTAGTAGCTGAAAGCTTAGAATCAACCTTTAGATGTAGTGATATTATCTTTCGTCTAGGTGGTGATGAATTTGGTGCTCTAGCAATTGGTGTAAAAAAAATAAAATATGCTAAATCTTTATGCGAGATAATTAATAAAAACATCGATCACAATAATAATTTAGGGTTTCCAATAAATGTTAGTATTGGAGTATCAATTAATAAATGTTTAAATCCAACCTACGAAGAATATTATAGTATTGCCGATAAAGCCCTTTATGAAATCAAAGGCCATGGGAAAAAAGGCTATGAGATTAAATATTTTTAAGCCATATAAAGTGGCTTTTTTCTTGACAAAATATATATCAAGCTATTATAATCATATATAGAGTAGGTGAAAATATGAAAAATGGGTTTACGCTTGTCGAGGCTCTTGCTGTTATTGGAATTTTAGGGATTCTTGCTGCAATTACCGTGCCTGCAATTTTAAATGTTATCGGTGATAATCGTAAGCAAATGTTTGTGAATTCTGTATCTGGATTAGTTGACGCTGCTAGACAATACAGTTTTGATGCAACTAAAAATGGAACAAGCCGTGAGTTAACTATTAATTATGCAACCGGTTCAAACAAGGATAAATTGAAAACCTCAGGAACTCTTCCGGACTCAGGAACTCTTAAAATTGCTAAAAATGGTGACATCACATTAAAACTTTGGAATAACCAAACCAAAACCTGCGTCGTTAAAGATGCTAATGAAAGCACAGTAAGGAAAGCTGATTTATCGAAAGCTAATTGTCAATAAAATGCTTAAGAGAATTACTATGGTAATTCTTTTCTTGTATAATATAGTAAAATATATTATAATATATAAAGATAGTGAGGTATAAAGATGGAAAATGAATTAAAAATTCCATACCATGTCGGAATCATTGTCGATGGTAATGGCAGATGGGCTGAAGCGAGAGGACTTTCCCGTAGTAAAGGTCACGAAGCTGGTTTTCAAAATCTTCAAAAATTGACCGCATATATGTATAAAAAAGGGGTTAAATACATAAGTGCTTATTTATTTTCAACTGAAAACTTTAAACGTAGTGATAGTGAAGTTAGCTTTATAATGAATAATTTATTAGTTGATAGATTAAAAGATATTTTAGCATTCTGTCATGAAGAAAAAATGCAAGCATTTTTCTCTGGGCGTCATAATAAATTATCAGATAAAGTTTTAAAGGCTATGAATAAAATTGAAGAAGAAACCAAAGACTATCAAGGAAGAGTTTTCAACATTTGCTTTAACTATGGTAGTCATGCTGAAATAATTGACGCTACAAAAAAGATTGTCAAAGATGTTAGCGAAAATAAATTAAATATTGATGATTTAAACGAAGAAGTCTTTAGTACATATTTATATCATAATCTACCCCCAGTTGATTTATTAATCAGAACAAGTGGAGAAGAGCGTATTAGTAATTTTATGCTTTGGCAGTGTTCATACGCCGAATTTTATTTTCCAAAAACTTTATTTCCTGATTTCAAAGAAAAAGACTTTGATGAAGCCTTAACAATATATACAAAACGTGATCGTAGATTTGGAGGTATTAACTATGAAAACGAGAGTAATTAGTGCGCTAGTCGCTTTAGCTATTTGTATTCCTATTATTTTACACGGAGGCATATTATTTAATATAGTAGCTTATGTTATTGGATTAATGTGTTTGAAAGAATTTTTAGATGCAAAATCAAACCGTAAACCAATCCCATTTTTCATTAAATTAATTGCATTTATATTTATGTCATTAATCGTTTTAGTAGATGTGAAATCGATATCGACAACATTCAGCCTCGATTATCGTGTTTTAGCTGCGTTATTCTTATCTTTCTTATTCCCAGCGGTTCTATATCACGATCATAAAAAATATAGTATAAAAGACGCCTTTTATGTAATAGGCGGTGTGTTATTCTTAGGAATATCAATTGCTTTACTAATAATGTTAAGACATACTGATTTAAAATTATTCGTATTCTTATTTACAATTACTATAACAACCGATACCTTTGCTTATTTAACTGGTAGTCTAATCGGTAAACATAAATTATTAACCGAAATTTCACCAAAGAAAACGTGGGAAGGTCTAATTGGTGGAACTATCATGGGAGTATTTGTAAGTGCAATGTTCTATCATACTTGCATTGACCCTGAATTTTCCAAAATTACTTTACTTGCAATTTGTACTTTCTTATCTTTATTAGCGCAATTTGGCGATCTAGCCTTTTCTGCAATGAAAAGATATTTTGGCATTAAAGACTTTTCAAACTTAATGCCTGGACATGGCGGCATCTTAGATAGATTAGATAGTATTATCTTTGTCGTTTTAGGCTTTACATTTTTCATAACAATTTTATAGGAGGCATTATGACTTTATTATACTTTATAATTATTCTTGGGGTTATTATTTTTATCCATGAACTTGGACATTTTATCTTTGCCAAAAAATCAGGAATTTATGTCTATGAGTTTTCATTAGGTATGGGACCAGTGATTCTTAAAAAGAATCGAAAAAACGATGAAACCGATTATTGTTTAAGACTTTTCCCAATTGGTGGATTTGTTCAGATGGCCGGTGAAGAAATTGAAGACGATCAAAGCGTTCCAAAAAACCAAAAATTTGGTTCAAAAACTTTTGGTCAAAGATTCATGACTGTTATTGCTGGAATCATGATGAATTTCATTTTAGCTATCGTTTTATTATTTATTGTTGGCCTAGTTAATGGCTCACCACAAAATAAATCAATCATAGGTGATATTGATCCAAGCTATCCAGCTTATACATCAGGCTTACAAGAGGGCGACCGTATTTTAAAAATTAATGGACGAAACGCCAATACAAACGATAAATTAGTTCTTCAATTACAAGTATTTAAAGGTGAGAAAATCGCTTTAGACGTTGATAGGGACGGAACAACTAAACAAGTAACAATCTCTCCAAAAAAAGTAAAAGAAAATGGAGAAGATACTTATAAATATGGATTTAAAATAAATGATGAGGTAGAACATGGTTTCTTTCCAGCTTTAGAATATGCCTTTACTAAAACATTAAGTTTAATCCATCAAATGATATTTATTGTCTTTTATCTTATAACTGGACAATTAGGTCTAGGTTCATTATCAGGACCCGTGGGAATATATAACGTCGTTGGTAGTGCCGCAGATACCGGACTTATGTCATTATTATATCTAACAGCTTACATAAGTATTAATGTAGGATTTATCAATTTCCTACCAATTCCAGCTTTTGATGGGGGACGTATATTATTCTTAATTATTGAAAAAATTAAAGGCTCACCAGTTAATCCAAAACTTGAAAATACCATTCACTCAATCGGATTATTCTTACTTATGGCCTTAATGATTCTCATAACGTATAATGACATCATCCGGTTGTTTAAATAAAGTCCTAAAGGACTTTTTTTTCTTTTAAAATATTGACTAATACCCGTAGCTTTGATAAGCTAATAATGGAAGTAGAAAGGAAGTAGGGATGGAACTGTTAAAAAAATATTGGTACATAATTTTTATTGTTATCATGGTAGCTATAATTATTTTCATGAGTTTGAATAGTAAGGAAAGTGGCTATCAAAAAATAACCGAGAAAGAAGCTTTAGAACTTATGACAGAAAACACAAAAATTATTGATGTTCGAACCAAAGAAGAATATGCCAGTGGTCATATTCAAAATGCAGTTAATATTCCTTATGATGAGATAAGTAAGGAAACAATAACTTACGATAAAAATGATAAAATAATTGTTTATTGTCGTAGCGGTAATCGTAGCAAAGAAGCGGCTAATACCCTTCTAAAATTAGGATACACTAAAGTCTACGATATGGGTGGCTTAAATAGCTGGACCGGAGAATTAACAAAAGAATAGAGGAGAAAAATGCTTAAAGTAGAGAATATAACAAAATATTATGATAATTTCTGCGCTGTTGACAATTTGTCATTTGAAGTGAAACCAGGAGAAATATTTGGTCTTTTGGGTGTTAATGGTGCTGGTAAAACTACCACATTCAGAATGATCATTGGTTTACTAGACCCAACCAGTGGCCATATAACCTTGGATGGGAAACCTATTGATTATAGTGTGACTGATAGTATCGGCTTTTTAACAGAAGAACGTAGTTTACTTACTAAATTAACCGTTCAGGAACAATGTGATTATTATGGTGTCTTAAAAGGCATGACCAAAGAAAAAGTTGATCAAAGAGTTGATGAGCTATTAAAGAAATTTGGAATTGAAAGCTATAAAAATAAAAAAATCAAAGAACTATCTAAAGGTAATCAACAAAAGATTCAGTTTATTACAGCTATCTTAAATGAGCCAAGGCTTTTAATTTGTGATGAACCTTTTTCTGGATTAGATCCATTTAACGTTGAATTGTTCAAAAATGAAATCAAAGAAATGGCTGAAAAGGGTAGTATGATAATCTTTTCATCCCATCGTATGGAGCACGTTGAATTGTTCTGTAAAAAGTTAGTTGTCTTAAAAGATGGTAAAGCTGTACTATCAGGTAATCTTTCTGACATAAAAAAACAATACCGTAAGAAAAATATCGAAGTTAAAGGCACTATTGACTTAGAAAAAATAAAACAAATAGAAGGCGTTTTAGAAATAAACACTAAGGCCGATTCTTATGAAATAAAAATTGCTGAAGAAAGCGTAGCTGGAAAAGTTTTTGAAGAAGTAAGCAAAAGCAAAGACATTACTAAATTTGTTGTTGAAGAACCATCGTTAAATGAAATCTTTATAGCTAAAGTAGGTGAAACATATGAAAACTAAATTAAAATATTTAATTGGTGTTAGCTTAAAAAGAAAAGTTAAAACAAAATGGTTCGTTGTTGTTAATGTCTTATTATTAGTGTTAATTGCTGGATTAATTAATATTGATAGCGTTATTAAATTATTTGGTGGCGACTTTGATAAAAAGCAAATAGTCTATGTTATTGATAATTCTGGGAAATCATACGATATTTTAAAAAACCAAAATGATACATACGCCTCAATGTTTCAAAAAGATGATGAAGATAAATCAAACTTTGAAATAAAGAAAACAACCAAAGCGCCTGAAGAGATTTTAAAAGAAAAAGATAACAAAGATGCTTGGGTTCTTGTAATTGATAATAGTGATAAAAATGTTATCAAAGCCAAATTAATATCTGATGGTTATGTTAGTAGTAATGATTATTCAGAATTTGGTACTATTATTAATAATACTAAGTCCCAAGTTGCTTTAATGGAAACTAACATTAATCCTGATGATTTAGCCAAAATATCTTCACCGATCGAAATTGAAAGACAAGTTTTAGATGAAAATAAAAAAAGTGAAGATGAAAGTATGCAGATGATTATGTCAACTGTCTTTCCAATTTTCATTTTACCATTCTTTGCTTTAACTATTTTCTTAGTTCAAATGATTGGTGCTGAAGTTAATGATGAAAAAACTACGAGAGGTATGGAAATTATTATTTCTAATGTTTCACCAAAAACTCATTTACTATCTAAAATAATTGCTAGTAATTTATTTGTTTTAATTCAAGGTGGACTCTTAGTTTTATTTGCCGCCGTCGGTATTATAATTAGATTTATGCTCGGAACTGGCGGATCCTTAGATATGGGTGGTCTTGACATTGGCAAGGCTATTAGTGAATTAATAGCTAGTGATATAGGTGCACAGTTAGTATATATCATTCCATTAACTTTAGTAATGATGGTATTAACTTTTATTGCATATTCATTATTAGCTGGAGTACTAGCTTCAATGACCACAAATATTGAAGATTTCCAACAATTGCAAACACCAATTATGCTTATTTCATTAGTTGGCTATTATTTAGCAATTATGGCGGGAGTATTTGAAGGATCAATATTTATCCAAGTTTTAGCTTTTGTACCATTTATTTCTGCTATTTTGGCCCCATGCCTTCTAGTCTTAGGTCAATTTAGTATCTTGCAGTTTATAATTGCTATTTTATTAGTTGGATTATCAATTTTCCTATTAGTAAAATATGGTTTCAAAATTTATAAACAAGGTATTTTAAATTATTCCTCAAAAGATTTATGGAAAAAAATGTTTAAAGCTATTAAGAGTAAATAATTTACTCTTTCTTGCGAGGGTGGCGGAATGGTAGACGCGCTACTTTGAGGGGGTAGTGGAGATAGCTCTGTGAGGGTTCAAATCCCTTTCCTCGCACCAGATTTGATAGATACTCTAACTTTTAGTTTAGAGTAGTAATAGATTACTAACAGAAATGTTAGTTTTTTTGTTATGAAAAACGAGAAAGGAAGAGAAAAATATTATGAAGTAGCAAAAGATTTATATAGTCATTCAATAATAACTGATAGTGAAATGTATGAAATTCATGATGATTATAAATATTAAGAAAATTAATATTCTATGTTATAATGTTAATAACGTTAGGAGGAGGTAGGCATGAAAAAAATAGCGTTAGATTTAGATGGAGTTGTTTTTGACTCAGAAAATTTATATAGAGTATATACTGAAATGTATGATACAGATATCAATAAAAAAAATACAATTATAGATAATACGCAAAGAATATTTCAAAAAAGATATAATTGGTCAGAAGATGAATTTAAAAGTTTTTATAATGAAAATGCAGAAAAAGTTTTGATAACTGCTAACTTTATGACAGGTGTTGAAATAGTATTAAATAAATTAAAAGATAAATTTGAATTTATTGTTGTAACGTCAAGAAACGATTTTGAAACAGAAATAGCAAAGAAAAAATTAAATAGTATAGGTTTTGACAACATAACTATATTTAATAATGAACATCATAAAATTGAAAGATTATTAAGCGAAAATGTGGATTATATGATTGACGATGATGATACAATTTGTAAAAATGCCTCAGATAATGACATTATTGCTTTATATTTTAAAAATAATGCTTCAAATAGAATTCAAGATAAGAACAATGTTATAAATGTTAATAACTGGGGAGAAATTTATAAATATTTAGTATTGGAGAATGAAATTAATGAGTAAATTTAATGAAAATGATATTAAAAATATGAAATTAAAACTAAAAAGAATCTTTATAAAAAATTATAAAGAACTAAAAACGACTGTTTGATTATGACGATATTAGTAAGAATTATTCAAAATATGAAAATTTTAATATAGAAATTTTTAAATTATGATATAATAAATTTAGGAGATGACATTATGGAAAAAGTTGATATAGCTAATAAAGTACTAGAAAAACTAAAAACTTTACCAAATGGTACTGAAAATTCAATAACCGGCTTATTAAAAGAGTTATTTGAAGAAGCAGAGTATGACCGTCAAAGTGCGACTTTTGTTTTTTCTGATTTTGAATTAAAAAATGAAGATTTATTTGATATTTACATCGACGTATCAAATAAAGCAAAAGAAGAAAAAATTTTGTTAGATTTTAGTAAATATGATGGACAAAGAGTAGGCCTACCTTATAATATCCCCTTTGTAAAAGGAACAATTGAGTAATATAAAAACAGTGTCTAACAATCAAAAAAGAGATTTTGTGATATATAAAAATACTAGAAATTGAAATCTAGTATTTTTTTTAAATAAATAATCTATTCTGCAACTTGATATAAATGATATGTTATTATTGCTTGGATTATTTAATACAATCATATTGGTTTTAATTTCCACGTTTATTTATTTTTTCTTTACTATTTTTTAAAATTTCTCCATTATTTACAGAAATTTCATATTCATATTTATAAGTATTATCTGTAAATTCAATTTCATAAATATTAACACCATCTTCAACATCATTTTTAGTCTTTGTAAAAGTGGCTTCTTCCTGCTTTAAATTAGCGTGCTCTAGGGCCATATTTTTCGCATCCTCGAGGTTCTTTATATCTGACCTGCTACTTTGATTATCAGTATTTGTTTCAGAAGTTGGGACCTTTAGTTTAACGAAATCGCTATAAATAATTTTGCCATTTTTTGCATCTACTTTATATTCATATTCATTATTATTGTAATAAAGGTCAACTTCATAACATTTTTCCTTTATTTCAAGATCAACTTTTTCAAAATGGATTTCCTCACTAGATTTATTCATATCTTTAATAATAATATCTTTGATTTCGTTTTCGCTTAAAAATGAAGTTTTAATATAAATAAACATACCCAAACCAATTATTAGTAAAAGTCCTATAAAAATAGAAATAATTATTAAAATTTTTTTCATATCTACCTCCTAAAAATATTTTATCATAAACTTTTTTTAAGAGCAATAATCTAAAGTTTATAATTTGACAATAGTAATTAAAAATGATAGGATATAAACCATTTGAGCGATACTATGGAAGCAGAAATTATTTTATTTGATGAAGCTACTAGTGCTTTAGATAATGAAACTCAAACAGAAATTCAAAAAGCAATTCAAAATATGAAAGGCGAGTATACTATCTTAATCATCGCTCACCGTTTATCAACAGTTGTTGATAGCGATAAAATTTTTGTTGTTAGTGATGGTAAAATAATTGCAAGTGGTACACATAAAGAATTACTTAACAATTGTAAATTTTATAAAAATTTATATGAAAAAGATTTACAATTAAATGAGTAAAAATTTAAAAGTGAAAAAGAAAGTGTAAAAACTACGCTTTCTTTTTTTACGTAAAATATTTTTAAATAATAAAGACAAAAAATAAAAAATGGTATATAATATTATTAGTTTGCCGGAATAGCTCAGCTGGTAGAGCAATCGTCTCGTAATCGATAGGTCGCAGGTTCAAGTCCTGTTTCCGGCACCATATTGATTAATAAACTTGAATTTTTAAATAAATCATAGTTGTGGTATTTATAATATTCTGAAATACTTTGCTTAGAACCATAAATTTATAAGATAATTTGTAAACACTAATTAATATTAGTGTTTTTCATTGCCATAAAATCATAAATACCTGTTATAATAATTATAAGGTGATAAAACATGATAAAAGTAAATATAAAAAAAGAATTTAATTGTGCTAAAAACAAACTATGGAAAATTGTAACTAACAATGAAGATTATTTATGGCGAAGTGATCTATCTAAAATTGAAATAATTGACGATATTCATTTCGTCGAATATACAAAAAAAGGATATCCTACATACTTCACAATTACAAGTAAAATAGATCTAGAAGAATATTGCTTTGAATTGAAAAATGAAAACATTAAAGGTATTTGGACTGGTAAATTTAAAGAACTTCCAAACGGCAATGTTGAATTAAATTTTACTGAAGAAATAGAAGTTAGTAATTTTATCATGAAATTATTTGCTAAAAAATATTTAGAAAACATGCAAGAGAGTTATATGAAAGATTTAACATTAAAAGTAGAAAATGAAAGGGGAGATAGTTAATGGCTACGTCAAAAGATTACCGCGATTTTCTTTTAGAACAATTAAGTTTATTAGATGATATTTTATGTCGCCCAATGATGGGAGAATATTTACTTTATTATAAAAGTAAATTATTTGGAGGAATATATGACAGTCGTCTATTAATTAAAATTACAGACACTAATAACAAGTATAATTTAAAAGAAGCTATTCCATATGAAGGCGCTAAAGCTATGTATATGATAGAAAACTTAGATGATAAAGAAACAATTAGACAAATTGTTATTGACACATGTGATGGACTTCCAAACAAAAATAAGGTTAAATAACCTTATTTTTTTATTGATCTAATGTTTTTAAAGATTCAATCATATTTATTTTTTTCATGTGCCAATATGTAGTTAATTGAACAATAATTGATGATATCAGTGTTAAAGCAAAAGCAAACAAGAAACTCCATACTTTAATGTTTTTCAAAAATACAATATTATCTGTCTCCGCTGTCACCATAACATATCTATGTAGAATTACACCTAAGAAGAGACCAATAATAATTCCAATAATTGTTAAAATAATAATTTCTCTATAAACATAACTAGAAACCTCTCGGTCCTTAAAGCCTAGCACTTTTAAAGTAGCAATTTCCCTTGTACGTTCATTAACATTGATAATTACTAAATTATATAAAACAGCTAAAGCAAGTAGTAATGAAGCTCCAATAATCAAATAGACAATCTTGTTCATTCCTTTAATAATTGTGTCATAAGTTTCAATATTATCATTTGTATAGTTAATCGCACTAATTTCGTTATTATTTAAAAGTTTAGTTGAAATATCATCGTAGTTATTATTTTTCATTCCGACCATAATCGTATTATAATTAGGATCGTGATTAGTAATTTCCTTTAAATATGAAGAACTTACATATATGTAGTGCATCGTATAATTTTGAACAATATCTGCAACATATAAGACATATAAATTATTTTCACTATCCCTTATTTTAATAGTACTTCCTTTTTCTGCGCCTAATAAATTTGCCATTTTTGAAGTAATAACTGCGCCATAAGATGGTAAGGAAATATCCTTATCACTTACCACGCTGTGTAAAGAAACATAGCGTTTGAACTCATCACTATCTAAAGGAGCAATTAAATAAACGTCATGATTTTTATCCTTCGCTTTGAAAGTGTAAGCTTCAGAACTTGTTAATAAAGGATTAGTCATTTTTACATCATTTAAACTTTCACTAACGCCTTTTGGTATCTCTTTAACATCCTTATTTAATGAAATTAGTGCATCGTATTTTAATATATTGTCATACTGTAAATTTATTACCCCATTAATTCCATCACGCAATCCAAATCCAGTTAATAATAAAGCCGTGCATCCAGCAATTCCAATTATTGTCATAAATACACGTTTTTTATATCGGAAGATATTGCGCAGTGTCACTTTCCAAGTAAATGAAAAACGTTTCCAAATAAAATTAACTTTTTCCAGTAATACATTTTTACCGCTTTTAGGTGATTTTGGTCTTAATAATATTGCCGGTTTTTCTTTAAGCTCACGCATACAAACAAATATAGCTACACTGACCATTAATATCGATGCATAACTTAATAACATAAAGAATTGAACAGGTTTCAGTGAAATGTCTAACGCTGGTAGGATATAGTCGTAATCATAAATTCCGTATATAACATTTGGAATTAAGTAGTATCCGACTGATAAACCAATCGCCACTCCAAAGAATGTTGCGATTAAACAGTAGAAAATATAACCACCGACAATTTTAAAATTACTATAGCCTAAAGAAGTTAAAATTCCAATTTCATTTCGTTCTTCCTCGATTAATCTTGTCATAGTATTTAAACACATAAGTACAGCTACGACAATGAAGAAAATAGGGAATACTTTAGCAATTGCTTCTACTTTACTAGCGTCTTCATAAAAACCTGTATATCCGTTGTTAGAAGTACGATCTAGTAAATACCATTTAGGTTTTTCAATTGTTTTTAATTTTTCAGTTGCTGTTTTAATTTTTTCTTCTGCTGTCTTAGTTTTTTCCCCGAGTTCTTTAACTGCTTCATTGTATTTGTTATAGCCTTCATTAACTTCTTTCAAATTATTGTCTAAAGTTTTTCTGCTTTGATTAATTTTACTTTGACTATTTTGAATTTCTTTTTCAAATTTAGTTTTCTCAGTATTTAATTTTTTCGCTTGCTCTTTTAAGGAATTTAATTGATTAGAAATATTTTGTAAGCCATTATACTTCTCGGTTAAAGCCTCACAGTTTTCGGTACATTTATCTAATTCAGTTTTCAAACTAGTTAAAGTTTGGGTTAATGTATTTTCATTAATTCCGTATTTAGCTAGTTCATTTTGCATTTGATTAAGACCATTAGTAATTTGTAGTGAACTATTTTCTAAAGTCTTTTCAGTTTCACTTTTTTTCTTATTTAGTTCATTTTGACTAGTAGTTAATTTACTATAGCCATTATCAATTTTTTGTTTACTGTTATCAAGTTCTTGTTTATTTTTACTAAGTTCTTCATTAGCCTTAGTAAGCTTTTCATTTAATTCCGTTTGAGCCTTATTAATTTCTAAAGTCGCTTCTTCTAAAATTTCCTCATATCTTTTAGTTTCCTGAATTGGTTTTAATTCTTGAAGTTCTTTATTCAATAGTACTATTTTATTTTCGTACTCTTTAGTGTAAGGCGAAGTTTCCAAAGTGCCTTTAGCTAAAAGGTAAGCTTCCGTATAGTATTCCATTGTAAAATTATCTTTGGGAATAAAAATAAAAGATTCTAATTTTCCATTACCTATATTGGCAATTCCTTTTTCTTGGCCCAAATAAAGCACAGAATCTGCTAATCCGACGATTTTACATGATGAAATATCTACATAATCACTTAGTTTATCTTTAGCAAAAGTAGGTGAGTCACCAATTTTAAAGTAATTAGCGTCACCCACACATTCCTTATTGTTCTTTGGGAGCCTTCCTTCTTTTAACGTAATTTTATTTACATCATTTTCAATTGCATTTAATCTAACTGCTTTACCATCAATTAGAACATCAACCGAATAACTAGGAATAACTTTATCGACGTTTTCAATTTTTTGAAGTTCCTCGATATCATCATTAGTTAATCCCATAGTTGAAGTGATTTTGTAGTCCATAAGTAAATTGTCATTATAATATTGTTGAACTGTTTTCAACATATCAGGTGAGGCTTCACGAAGGCCTGCAAAGAATCCCGCGCCTAAGGCTACAATTAAAACAACTGATAAAAATCTTCCAAATGATCTTTTAATTTTGAAAATTGCTGATTTAAATAGTAAAAACATTACCAGTCAAGCTCCGCAACATTTTTCGGATTATCATTGATGATTGTTTTTTCAACTTTTCCATTTTTCATATGAATAACTCGATTGGCAATTTTCGCAATTTCCGCATTATGGGTAATAATAATAGTAGTCATCCCATACTTTAAAACCATTTCTTGAAGTAATTCTAAAATTTTTCTTCCAGTTTTTGAATCCAAAGCTCCAGTAGGCTCATCGCATAATAATAATTTTGGATTTTTTGCAATAGCCCTAGCGATTGCTACACGCTGCTGTTCACCACCTGAAAGTTGTGCTGGAAAGTTTTTTAGTCTGTTTCCAAGACCAACCCGTTTCAAACACTCTTCAGGCTCCAATGGATTTTTGCAAATTTGACTAGCTAATTCAACATTTTCCAAAGTTGTCAAATTTTGAACTAAATTATAAAACTGAAATACAAATCCAATATCATAACGTCTATATAAAACTAATTTTTTGGAATTATAATTAGAAATTAGTTCACCATCGACAATAACTTCACCACTATCGCAAGCATCCATCCCACCTAAGATATTTAAAACTGTTGTTTTTCCTGCACCAGAAGGACCTAAAATAACAGCTAATTCACCTTTTTCAATTTCGAATGAAGCTTTATCTAACGCCTTAATTTTTACTTCACCCATTGTATATTCCTTTTTAATATTTTTAAGTGTAATATATGCCATAAGATTGCCTCCTATCATTACATTTATTATAACATATTATAATTTAAATAGAAACGATAAACAATTTTACAAAAACTTAACTTAGATATATACTTATATCAAAATTAGAAAGGAAAAATTATGTATAAAGATTGCCATGTTCACACTAAAATTAGCCATGATGGAATTTCCACCGCTAAAGACTATATCGCTATAGCACCAAAAAAGGTGTTGATGAAATTACTTTTACAGAACACTACGATATTTACGATGGACTAAATACTCAATTAAAAACCTTAGATGTTGATATGTATTTTCAATCATTTCAAGCTTTAAAACAAACATCCGATTTTAATTTGAATTTTGGGATTGAAATAGGACTGCAACCAGATACAACAGTTCAAATAAAAGATATGGTACCAAAATATCCTTTTGACTTTATAATAGGCCCATCCCATATAACTTGTAAAAAAGATATGTCGATGGATCCTAGTTTTTTTGAAGGATTGACTAGAAGAAAAGCCTATTTAAAATATTTTGAGGAAGTCTTAAATAATATCAAAAATTATGATGAATTTGATGTTTATGGTCATTTGGATTATGTTGTTAGATATGGTGGCTATGATGATAAACATATAGACTATCATGAGTTTAGAGAAATATTAGATGCTATATTAGGTGAATTAGTTAGAAAAGACAAAGGTTTAGAAATAAATACCTCTGGTTTAAGGTATGGACTAGATAGTCCACACTCTAACATTGAAATTTTAAAACATTATCGTGATTTAGGCGGACAAATAATAACCTTAGGATCAGATGCCCATAAAATTGATGATTTAGCGAAAGACTTTAGTACTGCTATTGCTATTTTAGATAGTTTAGGAATTGAGGAAGTTGCCATTTATCATCAAAGAACTCCCGATTTTGTTAAAACAAAACAATTAGTAAGGTAAACAACATAATAAAATACCAATCACATATTACTGATACTTTGAAATAAATAATTTACTTTTAATAATTCTACCATTAGTGGATTGAACAATTAGAAAATAAAGTGTTATGATTTTTATAGAAAGGAAGAATTTTATGAATCAAGAAAAAATAGGAAAGTTTATTGCAGAATGTCGAAAAAAACAAAATTATACTCAAGAAGAATTGGCAGAAAAATTAGGTGTTACTAATAAGGCTATTAGCAAATGTAAAAATGGTCGAAGTTTACCAGATGTTTCCCTTTTTACCCCTGTTTGTGGGTTACTAAAAATATCCCTAAATGAATTATTTGCTGGTGAATATATTCCAAAGGAAAGTTTAACAGAAAAATCTGATGAAAACTTATTATACATTTTAGAAAATGAAAAAAAACAACTTTATCAAAAAATTATTAGTTATTTATTATGTGGAATTGTATTAGGTTTATTTGTTGCCGCAATTACAATAACTAACGAAATAACCCGTTCTATTTTTTTAGCCGTCGCTGTAATTTTCATAATGATTGGTTTTTATAATCGAGGTAAAAATAAGAAACTATAATATAAATTTTAACTAGCTTAATAAGCCATTGCTAATAAATAAAGAAAAATATATAATTATTAATGAAGGGAGACATTATCATGGAAAACAAAAAAAGCTTTGGCGAGTATATAGCTCATAAAAGAAAATTACTAAATATGACACAAGAAGAATTAGCAGAAAAACTTTATGTCATACCGACTACTATTTCAAAATGGGAAAGGGGAATTACTTATCCAGATATTACAATTATCACTAAATTATGTAAAGAACTTGGAATATCTGAACATGAATTCTTTACAGCCTGTGATGATAATGCAGCAAGCGAAAATAAAATTAAAGCCCAAAAATATAATAGATTAATAAATGGCATTCAATATTGTTTGATTGCTTCTTATATAATAGCGATTATTACTTGCTTCATTTGTAATCTAGCAATTGATCATACTTTGTCATGGTTCTTTATAGTTGTAAACAGTATCTTAATTTCTTTTGCTATCACTAGTTTACCAATTTTCTTTAAAAAAATAGGAGTTAAAAACATTACAATAAAAATTAGTGTAATAGTAACACTATTGATTTATACTTTATTATTCATTTGTGATTTATACACTAAAGGTGGCTGGTTATTAAACTTTGCATATCCTATAGTTACCTTTGAATTAGCATTAGCTTGGATAGGAATATTAATAGTAAAATTAACCAAAATAAATAACTATTTTAAAGTTGCTATTATAACAATTTTAATGGCAATATGTACTATTTATACTAATCCATTATGTGCCTATTTATTAGGCGAGGAAGACCCGACTAATATTTCAAATGTAATAGTTGCTTTTGCCTTAAGTGTAATAGCTGTAGTTTTAATAATTATTGGAGCAGCTAAAAAAATATTAAGAAGTAAATAGCTTCTTTTTTTATGATATACTATATATAAAGGAGAGATAAAATGAATCATGTTATAAGACTAATTAAAGGTCAGGATTTAAAACAAGAAATAATTAAATATGCAAAAGAAAGCAATATAGAAGCTGGCATAATTACTTGCTGCGTTGGCTGCGTTAATGAAGCAAAATTAAGATTAGCTGATGGAGAAACAATTATGCATCGTCAGGAACAATTTGAAATTGTTAGTATAACTGGAACCGTTTCAAAAAATGGTTGTCATATTCACATTAGCCTATCTGATTGCGATGGTCAAACAATCGGTGGTCATTTGGTAGATGGTTGTATTGTCAATACTACTGCTGAAATCTGCATTACCGAATTAAATGATTATGTATTTACAAGAGAATATGATGAGAGTACAGGTTATGCCGAACTAAAAATTAATCATAAATAATTGGAGAAGAAAATGAATAAAGAAACAATTAAAAAATTAATCCAAGAACTAAACTTAAACTTAGATAATTTTTATATTTTAGGCGGTAGTAGTCTAGTATTAAGAGGATTAAAAAATCAAACAAAAGATTTAGATATTTGCTTAACTGAAGAAGAATATTTAAAACTTAAAGAAAAATATAATATTACCTTAAATCAAGATGGTGAATGTGAGCTAAGTAAAATAAATGATACCGTAAAAATCATTATCAATGAAAAAAAACAATTTAATTGTGAAAGAATCGACGGTGTATATTTAGAAAAGCTAGACACTATTCTTGCTTATAAACAAAGAAAAAATAAAGCTAAAGATCAAGAAGACATTCAAAGTATAATTAACTATCTAAAAAAAGACAATTAATCTAACATTTAATTGTTTTTTTCTTTAAATTAAAACAACTTTCCTGTATAATTAAAGAAGGTGATAAAATGTCAGTAATAAAAGTAATGGACGAAGTTTTAGCAAATAAAATAGCAGCTGGAGAAGTAGTTGAAAGGTGCGCTTCAGTTGTTAAAGAATTAGTCGAAAATAGTATCGACGCAGGCTCTACTGAAATAAAAGTAGAATTAGAAGAAGCCGGCACAAAAGAAATAAAAGTTATCGACAATGGTAAAGGCATGGAAGAAGACGATGCTGTTTTAGCATTCTCCAGACATGCGACTAGTAAAATTGATGATGAAGAAGACTTATTTAGATTAACTACCCTAGGTTTTAGAGGCGAAGCCTTAGCCTCAATAGCTGCTGTTAGTAAAGTTGATTTAAAAACATCCACAGGTGAAGTGGGGACTCATGTTGTTATCAGTGGTGGACGCATTCAAACAGTTGAAAAGGGTGACGCTAGAAAAGGAACTATTATTTCCGTTAGTGAACTATTTTATAATACCCCAGCTCGTTTAAAACATATGAAGAGCTTATATACTGAATTAGCTAGTATAACTGATTATATGAATAAATTATCTTTATCAAGGCCAGATATCAGATTTGTTCTTTCTAATAATGGAAATATTATTCTGCAAACAGATGGCTCTGATAATACACTTAAAGCAATTAAAAACATATATGGTACCGATGTCACTAGAAAAATGTTAGAAATCCATGCTGAAAATGCCGACTATGAAATTGATGGTTATATTTCATCTCCTGAGGTTCACCGTTCAAGCCGTAATAATATGATAACCTTGGTAAACGGTCGTATTGTTAGAAACACCGACATCAATAGAATTATTAATGATAGCTATCATTCATATAAACCAGACAATCGTTATCCTGTAACCGTCATCCATATTACTGTTGATCCATCCGTGATTGATGTTAATATTCATCCAACCAAAATGGATATTAAATTTAGTAAAATAGATACTTTACTAGATCTTATAAGTGAAACAATTAAAAAGACCATTAGTAATAAAAATTTGATCCCTGAAGTTCAAATTAAAGAGCCAAAACCAAAGTATCAAGAAATGACTCTAGAATTAGAACGTGAAGAAGGAATAAAAAAAGAACGTCCAAAATTTGAACCTTTAGATCTAGAACCACGTGATTTAATAGTTAATACTTTTAGCTTTGATAATAATGAAGAAGAAACAATAACTTATGAAATCGATACCACTGGTGATATAGTCCATGAAGCTACTGAAGATTATAATCCTTATGATGAAAAAGTCATGCCAGAAATGTATCCAGTAGGTTTAGTTCATGGCACATATATTATTTGTCAAAATGAACGTGGTATGTATATAATTGATCAGCACGCCGCAAAAGAAAGATGCAATTACGAGAAATTCAAAGAAGAAATGGGAAAACCTAATATTGCAAGCACGCCATTACTGTTCCCAATAACTATGGAATTTTCTAATACCGAATTTATGATTTTAAAAGAAAATATGAATATTTTAAGAGACTTGAAATTTGACATTGAAGAATTTGGTGTGAATTCAGTAATCATTAAAGAGCACCCAACTTGGATCGCATCGGGTTACGAAGAAGATTCTATCAGAAAAATAATTGAAATCGTCATTGCTACAGAAAAGAATTTTGATATCGAAAAGTTCAACGAGAAAGTTGCAACCATGATGAGTTGTAAAAAAGCTATTAAAGCTAATACAAATATTACAATGGAAGAGATGGAAGCTTTAGTTTCCGATTTAAGAAAATGTAAAAACCCATATAACTGCCCACACGGTAGACCAACAACAATTTTCTATTCAAATTATGATATGGAAAAATTATTTAAACGTAGTGGTTTTGATACCGTAAAATAAGACAACTATAAAAGAAGATTAACAATTAATCTTTTTTTATAAAAATATGCTATAATTATAAAGGTGATAAAATGACATATTTAGACTATAGTGCAACTTGTCCTATCGACGAGGAAGTTTTAGAGAGCTTTGTTAAAGCATCTAAATATATTGGTAATCCAAATTCTCTTCATAAATTAGGAACTGAAGCTAAAGCATTAATTGATGCTAGTACAAATCAAATAGCTAACATTTTAAATGTTAAGCCAAGTGAAATAATTTATACATCAGGTGCTTCTGAAGCTAATAACTTAGCAATTAAAGGAATGGAAACATATTCAAATAGGGGAAACCATATTATTACAACCGATTTAGAGCATTCTTCAATTTATGGACCGTTAAATTATTTAGCTAACCACGGTTATGAGGTTGATATTGTTCCTTTAAAAAACGGTTTAGTAGATATTGAAGCCTTAAAAGAAATGATTACTGACAAAACCATTTTCGTAAGTATTAGTGCAGTTAATAGTGAAACTGGTATTAGGCAGCCAATCGAAGAAATTGGAAAAATGTTAAAAGTGTTTCCAAAAGTAATTTTTCATAGTGATGTAACGCAGGCAATTGGTAAAGTTAAAGTAGATTTAACTGATGTTGATTTAGCTAGTTTCGCTGCTCACAAATTTTTTGGTATTAAAGGAATAGGAGCCTTGATTAAAAAAGAAAAAATTAATTTAACGCCTTTAATTCATGGTGGCAAAAGTACAACCGTTTATCGTAGTGGTACTCCAGCTACCCAGCTTATTGTTAGTCAAGCTAAAGCATTAAGATTAGCTTATGAAAATATCGATAATGATATAAAAAAAGTCAATGAATTAAATAAAAAAATAAAAGATTCATTAAAAGGATACGATAATGTATATATTAATAGTAATGAGTATTCAATACCTCATATTTTAAATATTAGTATTGTATCTGTTAAACCTGAAACTATGCTACACGCTTTAGAAGAAGATGAAATATACGTTTCAACGCAAAGCGCTTGTTCAACAGGAAACACTTCAAAATCAGTGATGGCTGTAACAAATGATGATCAAAGAGCTTCATCAAGTATTAGAATTAGTATTTCTAGAAAGACTACAGATGAAGATATTAATAAATTTTTAAAAAGTTTTGATAAAAGTTATAAAAAATTAGTAATGAGGTAAGATAAAATGAGAATAGATAAACATAATTATTATTTAGATATTGCAGAAACAGTTCTTGAAAGAAGTACTTGTTTAAGAAGAAATTATGGAGCCGTTATTGTTAAAAATGATGAAATAGTTGCCACTGGTTATAATGGTGCCCCTAGAGGACGTGCTAATTGTTCGGACATAGGTCATTGTACCAGAGAGGAACTTCAAATTCCATCAGGTGAGAGATATGAACTATGTCGTAGTGTTCATGCCGAGCAAAATGCTATAATTTCATCATCTAGAGCCGATTTATTAGATAGTACTCTTTATCTTTCTGGTAAAGAAGCAAAAACAGGCAATTACATCAAAGGAACAACACCCTGTGAAATGTGCAAACGTTTTATTATCAATGCTGGAATTAAACAAATTGTTATTCGCGATGATAAGAAGCACTTTAGAGTTATTAATACCAATGAATATATTGAAAACGATGATACTGTTTCAGGAGTGTTAGTATGAAAATAACTAAAATTGAAGCAATCTGGTGTAGTGGTTGTTTAGTAATGAAAAAAGTTTGGAAAGAGGTAGCTAAAGAATACCCAAATATTGAAATCACAACTTATGATTATGATATGGATCCAGAGATGGTTAAAAAATATAATGTTGGAACTATCTTACCTGTAATTATTTTCCAAAATGGCAATGAAGAAAAAAGACTAATTGGCGAAAGAACCAAAGATGAAGTTATTAATGTTATCAAGGAGATGCAATGAATAATAAAATAAAAATTATTATTTTCGCTGCTATTTTATTTTTTCTTCCCTTTACTGTAAACGCTGAAGAAGTTACTTTAAATTTATTTTATGGTAAAGAGTGCCCTCACTGTGAAGCAGAGCAAGAGTATTTAGAAACTTTAAAAAAAGATTATGGTGATGATTTAATCATCAAAAAATTTGAAGTTTGGCACAATCCTGATAACAGTGCTCTTTTAGAGCATGTTAGATCGGCACTAAAAAATGATGACAGTGGAGTTCCTTATACCGTTATTGGGACAACTGGTTTAACTGGTTATAATGACAATACTGAAAGTCAAATAAAAAAGCTTATTGACAAAAATTTAAAAGATCCTGAAGTCGATGCAGTTAGTTATGTTAAAGAAAACAAAGAACTCCCATCATCAAATAATTCAAGTAAAGATGAAGACATCACAGTTCCTATTCTCGGTGAGATAAATGCCCAAAATGTGTCTTTACCAATCCTTGCTGTAGTTATTGGTTTAGTTGACGGTTTTAACCCATGTGCGATGTGGGTATTACTATTTTTAATAAGCATGCTTCTTGGAATGAAAGACAAAAAAAGGATGTGGACTTTAGGTTTAACCTTTCTAGTAGCTTCTGCCTTTATTTATCTTCTCTTTATGGTAGCGTGGCTACAAATAGCGGTTACAGCTTTAGAACAAGTATTATTAAGAACCTTGATTGCCGTTGTAGCTATTGTTGGCGGAGCTATAAATCTTCGAAGTTATTTAAAACAAAAAAATAATCCAAGTGGATGTACTGTTGTCAATGATAACAAAAGGCAAAAGATGTTCGCTAAAATAAAAAAATTTACACATGAAAAAAGTTTTATATTAGCCATTTTTGGTGTTATCACTCTAGCAGTTTCTGTTAACTTAGTGGAACTAGCATGTTCAGCCGGTCTTCCATTATTGTTTACTAGCGTTCTAGCTATGAATGATTTAAATACCTTAGAGTATGGTTTTAATATTTTTCTTTACATTTTATTCTTCCTATTAGACGATATAATTGTTTTTGTTATTGCTATGAAAACATTAGAAGTAACAGGAATATCTACTAAATACAGTAAATATTCACATCTAATTGGAGGACTTATCATGCTTTTAATTGGTTTACTTTTAATAGTTAAACCAGAGTGGATAATGTTCAATTTTTAAAAAAATGTCAAAAAACGTATTTTTTACTAATAAATATGTTTTTTTGTGCCATGATATATTTAGAAAGGTGTGTTAAATATGGAAGAAAGAAAAGATAATACAGGTATGATCATCGCTGTTGTTATTATCGTTTTATTAGTTGCTGGGCTTATTGCTTATTTCATTTTTGCTAATAAAGATGAAGCAGATAATAATACTACTAAGGAACCTAATATTACAGATAATAATACAGATAAAACTGAAACTAAAGATGTTGCCGGTTCTTATCAAGCAAAATATACAACTGATACAACTGGAACCACTGATAACTCTGACGTTCTAGATAATGGTACTGATGATAATAGAGGTACTGATACTACTGATAAGAACAATCATTATATTGAATTAGTTTTAGATAAAGATGGTAGTGCTAAACTTGTTAGAACTGACAAGAGTAAAGATGTAATCAAGGGTACTTATACTGTAACTGATAAAAAAATTACCATGATTGCCTCATCTGAAACTGATGATACGACTGATACCACTAGTACTAATGATAAGACATATGAATTTACTATTAATTCAGATGATACATTAACTTATACTACTGATACCAAGACTATCACTCTTGCTAAGACTGATAAAGATAACTTAAAATATATTAAATAAAATCTACAAAAAAAGTAGATTTTTCTTTACATTTCTAAATAATAAAAACATTGCTTATTCTAATATAGGATGTTATAATTTAAACATAAGGAAGTGCAAAAATGGAAAAAAACAAAAAGGGGAAAACTACCATAATTATAATTTTATTATTAATTTCTTTAGGACTGGGCGGATTTATAATCTATGATAAAATTATTAAAGAAGATCCAACTATTAAACTTAATAAAGAAATTAAAACGTTAAAGGAAGAAAATAAAAATTTAGTTAAGGATGATATCTCTATCCCACAGGCGCCAAATATGAAAACTTCTGCCGGTAGGTATGTATCAATTAGTTATACAGAAAATAGTGCATTTTATACCGAAGCAAACTCATTAGAAAATGAAGGACAAAAACTACTTACTAAAGAAATTGATTTGGCAAATCAAAAAATACAAGATGCCAAGGTTATGGATGGCGTAATTTCAAGTGGTGCTGATGAAGCCGTTGTTTTCATTATGGAAGATGGAACTGTTAAATATGCGTACAGTTATGAAAACAAAGTAATTTTTGAAAATTATCAACCGCTTGAAGGCATTAAAGTTAGCAAGATTAATAGTATTACATTTGTTGTAGGAGATACTAGTGCTAGTGCCAAATGTGATGTGATTTTAAAAGATGGAACACAAAAAAATATTGAAAAGAAGCTTTCATAAAAACTTAAAATATATTAAATAAAATCTATCTAAAAATAGATTTTTTTAAACTTTTAATGTATAATTAAAAAAGGTGATAGAATGTTTGAAAGTTTAGGCGATAGATTACAAAATGCCATGAATAAAATAAAAGGTTATGGGAAAATAACCGAAGATAATATTAGTGAAGTAACAAGAGAAATAAGACTAGCTTTATTAGAAGCAGACGTTAACTACAAAGTTGTTAAAGAATTTATCAATAATGTTAAAGAAAAATCATTAGGTGAGGAAATTCAAAAAAGCTTAAAACCTGGTGAAGTTTTTGTCAAAATCGTTAGAGACGAATTAATTGACTTATTAGGTAAAGAAGATGAACCATTAATTGTCATAAAACCAATGACAATTTTAATGATGGCCGGTCTTCAAGGTAGTGGTAAAACAACAACCGTTGGGAAATTAGCTCTACATCTAAGAAAAAAATATGGATTAAAGCCATTAATGGTTGCCTGTGATGTTTATCGTCCAGCCGCTATTGATCAGTTAAAACAACTAGGCAAAGAACTAAATATCGAAGTTTATAGCGAAGGCAAAGGTAATCCTGTTGAAATTGCCAAAAATGCTGTAACATATGCCAAAGAAAATGGTTTTAATTATGTTTTAATCGATACTGCTGGTAGACTTCACATTGATGAAGACTTAATGACTGAACTTCAAAATATCAATGAAGAAGTAAAACCAAATGAAATATTACTAGTAGTTGATAGTATGACAGGTCAAGATGCCGTTAATGTTATCGAAGGATTCAATAATAAATTACCACTTACAGGAGCAGTTTTAACCAAACTAGATGGTGACACTAAGGGTGGAGCCGCTTTATCAATAAGACATTTAACAAATATTCCGATTAAATTTATTGGTGTTAGTGAAAAAATGGATGGTTTAGAAAAATTTCGTCCACAAAGTATGGCCAATCGTATTCTAGATATGGGTGACCTTATGAGTATTGCTGACAAAGCAGAAGCCTTATTAGATGATGATGAAGCTTTAAAAGCTGCCGAAAAAATGCAGAAGGGTAAATTTGATTTAGAAGACTTTTTAACTCAATTAAACCAAATAAAAAAATTGGGTCCACTAGAAAATATTATAAAAATGTTACCTGGTGCTAAAAAAATGGGATTAAATAATGTCAATATTGATCCAAAACAGATGGCTCATATTGAAGCAATTATCTTATCAATGACACCAAAAGAACGCAAAAATCCAGATATTTTGAAAGCTAGTCGTAAAAAAAGAATAGCTGCTGGTAGTGGTCAAACCGTTGAGGAAGTAAACCGCCTTTTAAAACAATTTGACCAAATGAAAGTAATGATGAAACAAATGAAAAATGGAAATTTTAAAATGCCATTTTAATAATTTTTCAGGGGGAAAATATAATGAGAACAAATATGTGGGATACTAATATCACCAGTTTTGTCTGCGCTGAATTAGAACAAAATCCCTTTGATCCAAATAGTTATAAATTTGTTGATGCATTTGCTAAGCAGATGTCGAAAAAGTATTTAACAAACAGTAGTGCTTCAAAAATTATGATACCAAGATCTTGCCTCTTAAGATTTTACCAAGGCCCTTCAAAAGATAAAATTAAAGAAATAGAAGACTATCTTTGTACCTTTTCAGCGCGAACTATACCATTTCAAAAAACATTTCCGCTCATTCAAAATATAATTAATACTTTATATGTTGGTAATAGCAACCATACAATTAGTGAATTGAATGCTATTTCTTTGTTTATCTATAGTAATTATCTCGATAGAAATCCAGAAGAAATAGGCTTGACTTCTCAGGAGGTTGATGAACTTGTTATCGATTTAATTGGTCGCCAGCTTCGTAAAATTAAATTTTCAGCTAGTGAATATATATTGTATCGTAAATTTCTAGAGCAAGTCCAAACTGAGGGCATAACTGATTACCGCAGTGCTAAACAAGAAATAATCGGTGATAGTTGTTATTTCAGTACTAACGCCTTTGAAGAAATTGTAAAGAGCCAAAGATTTGATATAGCTGCTAAAAGACGAAGACTAGAAAGATTAATTACCGCTGCTGATATAGCCACTTCGGAAGAGCGTTTTAATTGTGAAGTTTTAGATCCCTTGCTAAATAAAACAATTTCTATTGACAGAGAAGATAGTTTAAATCATGCAAATGAGACCGTACAAGTATGGGAAGATAAATTAGAAGCCAAATCAAAAAAATTAATAAAAACTAGAACTTGATAATAAAGTTCTTTTTCTGTGATATAATGTACTATATAAGGATGGTGATACTATGACAGATTTAGAAATCGCAAATAATAGTAAAAAAAAGGAAATTTGGAATATAGCCAAAGAATTAGGACTTAATTCAGGTGAATTAATTTGTTATGGAAATGATAAAGCAAAAATAACTGCCGAAAGAACAAACACTGATGGCAAACTAATTTTAGTAACTGCTGTAAACCCTACACCATTTGGTGAAGGAAAAACAACTGTAAGTATTGGCCTTGCTGATGCTATGCATGAACTTAAAGAAAGAGTAGTTCTATGTTTAAGACAGCCATCTATGGGACCAGTATTTGGACTTAAAGGTGGAGCCACCGGCGGAGGGTATTCACAAATAGTTCCAATGGATGAAATTAATCTCCATTTTACAGGTGATTTTCATGCAATAACTGCCGCTAATAATTTATTATGTGCTGCTATTGATAATCATATTAATAAAGGTAATGAATTAAAAATAAAAAAAGTAACATTTAACCGTTGCTTAGATGTTAATGACCGTGCTTTAAGACATACTACTGTTGCTTTAGGTGATAACCCAAGAGAAGAAAGCTTTAATATAACTTCGGCTTCAGAAATTATGGCACTATTTTGTTTAGCAACTTCACTAAATAATTTAAAACATCGTTTAGGGAATATAATTATAGGTTATAATGAAGACGATAAGCCAGTTTATGCTAGTGACTTAAAAGTTGAAGGAGCAATGACAGTTATTCTAAAAGATGCTTTTTATCCTAATTTAGTTCAAACTTTAGAAAATACCCCAGCTATTATCCATGGTGGCCCTTTCGCCAATATCGCCCATGGATGTAACAGTGTTGTTGCTACCAAATTATCACTTGGTTTAGCTAATTACGTTGTTACGGAAGCTGGATTTGGTGCTGATTTAGGTGCAGAAAAATTTTTAGATATTAAATGTAAAAATAATAACTTAAAACCCAGTACTATTGTTTTAGTAGCTACTGTTAAGGCTTTAAAATATAATGGAGTAGGTGAAACTGAAATAGAAAAGCTAAAAAGTGGTTTAGTTAATTTAGAAGTTCACATCGAAAATCTAAAACAATATAATGTTCCATTAGTAGTTTGTATTAATAAATATACTGATAATACCGATGAAGAAATAAACATTATTAAAAACTTCTGCGAATTAAAAGGTGTTAAAGTAGAAACCTCAACTGCTTATGTTGATGGTGGTAAAGGCGCTATAGATTTAGCTAAAACAGTTATAAAGTCTTGTAATGAGGAAAGCAATTTCACCCCAATATATCAAGACACTGATTCTATTAAAACTAAAGTAGAAAAAATTGCCACTAAGATCTATCATGCTAATAATATTAATTATACTGAAGAGGCTTTAGAAATGATTAAAAGAATTGAAACATGGGGATTAGATAAATTACCAGTATGTATTGCTAAAACTCAATATTCCATTTCTGATGATGCCAAAAAATTAGGTTATCCTAAAGATTTTGAAATTACCGTTAAAAACATCAGATTATATAATGGCGCTGGATTTATAACAATTTTACTAGGAAATATTATGACAATGCCCGGTCTACCTAGTGTTCCAAACTATGAAAAAATAGATTATATTGATGGGAAAGTAGTAGGCATATTTTAAACAAAGAGCAAAATCTTTGTTTTTTAATATAATTAAAAATCATAAACGGAATCTCTTGAGTAATGCCAACAATCAAATAAATAAAAAATTTTCTTAGCTTATAATGAGTCATATAACATATTCACAAATTTTCTTACCTCATATGATAATTGTAGATAGGGGGAAACATAATGTTTAGAAGAAATTGTTGTATGATGCCTGGATTCCAAATGCCAGCTAACGATGACTGCTGCGACAGAGAACCTAATTGTCCTGTTGTTGAACCAGCAATCAATAAATGTGTAGAAAGGGAATTTTGCCATGAGGTAAAACACGTATGCCCAATTCATACACATGTTGTAAATCGTCATATTTACAATCATACTTACACACCACAATATACATGTTCTGAAGAAAATCAAGTTGTTAACAACGATCCAGGATGCTGTGGTGGCTTCGCAAATAATGGTTTTTAACCATTATTTTTCTTTTAAAAAACTTTATCAACTCAAGTTAGCCAACCTACAAGGGTTTTACTTTTCAGAATACTATATAGTGTAAAATATTTTACAAAAAAGGAGAGAAAAGTTAATGCCGGAAAAAACAATAAATATTGAAAAAACCGTACCAATTGGTTCGGTTGTAGAATGGTTTAGTGAAGCGATTCCCGAAGGATGGATGCTATTAGATGGTTCCGCAATATCTAGAAACGAGTATTCGGAGTTGTTTAATTTATTTGGAACAAGGTATGGGGAAGGTGATGGAACATTAACCTTTAATTTACCGGATTTAAGAGATTATGTTCCGGTAGGAAAAAGTTCTACAGACACTAACTTAAATGAAATTGGTAAAAGATATGGAGAAAAAACTCATCTTTTAACTATTGCTCAAATGCCAAACCATACTCATGTTGTACCTTATCATACTGATGATTGGTTAAGACCAGAATATGCCGGTGATGAATGGAAAATTTCATCAACAATTAACGGTAGTAATTATAGCACTCAAAGTGCTGGCGGTAATCAACCTCATAACAATATGCAACCTTCAATGGCTGTAAACTTCATAATAAAAGCAAAACAAGATATAAATGTTATAACGTTTCCAGAACCAAACGAATATACATCTGCTATTCTTAAATGTACTAAATTAAATTCTCAAACAATTGGAACTAATTATCAATTATTATCTTTCGATAATGCCTCTGGTAACCTAGACAAACTAAAATTAGAAAATAATAAAGTTTTAGTAAACTATGATGCAAAAACATTATCAATAAGTACAATGATTACCACTGATAGTTTAGCGCCAGGTATTATTAAACTAAAATTATTTAGAGAACGAGATAATCAAAAAACAGAATTACAAGAAATAACAAAGTCAAGGCTTTTTGAAGTAGAACATACTTTTATGATTGACGTTCAGAAAAATGATATTATTAGCCTAGAAATCGCATATGATAAACAGCTAGAAGCAAATAAAGATGGTCAAACATATCTTGATGTCATCGCTTATCAATAAAAGAAAACAACTCATTTGAGTTGTTTTTTAATCCATTATTTGATGATAAACATCTTCCGCGCCAACAAGTGCCTGTTTACCAGAATATTGTGGTTTTAAATGTAAATGATAATGTTTAACTTCTTGCATTAAACCATTATTTTGAACTAAGGTCATTCCTTCAGCCCCAAGTTTTTCTTCAAAAATTGGATACATTTTTCTAGCTACATTCATAATGTGCATAAGCGTTTCATTATCAATATCAAATAAATCTTGATAGTGTTTTTTAGGGACAATTAAAGTATGTCCATTCATATCAGGATTAACATCTAAAAATACCTTGACAACAGCATCCTCATATAAAGTGAATGCTGGAATATCACCATTCATAATTTTGCAAAATATACAATCCATTTTTATCACCCATTATAAGTATATCATAAAATCAAAAAAAGAGTCTAGACTCTTTTTGCGTGAATATCTGCGGAATATTCTATTAATATATTGGGAATATTTTGTCATTTTTATACAAAATGGTATAAAAAAAAGTTAAAAAATGATAAAATAACTAGTAGGTGATAAATATGAATATATTAAAAATAGATAATTTAACGGCAAAAGTTAATAATAAAGTAATTTTAAATGATTTTAGCTTAGAAATTAAATCAGGAGAAATTCACGCTATTATGGGACCTAATGGCACCGGCAAATCAACTTTGACAAAAGTAATTATGGGCGATCCTAATTATGAAATTGTCAAAGGTGACATTTATTTTAACGATACTAAAATAAATGATTTAAAAGTCGATGAAAGAGCTCGTTTAGGGATTTTTTTAGGTATGCAAATGCCAATGGAAATTGAAGGTGTAAGCAATGCTGATTTTTTAAGGACCGCTTTAAGAGCAAAAGATGAAAACTTTAAACTATTCAATTTTATAAAAAGCTTAGATAAAGAAGTAGAAAACTTAAAAATGGACCCAGAAATGATTCATCGCGGAATTAATGAAGGATTTTCTGGCGGCGAACGCAAAAAGAATGAAATTTTACAAATGCATATTTTAAAACCGAAAGTTGTCATGTTAGATGAAATAGATTCAGGTCTCGATGTAGATAGTCTAAAAATAGTTGGAAATAGTGTAATGGACTACTTTAAAGAAGAATCTCCAGCCATTTTACTAGTTACCCATTATCAAAGATTACTCGATTATATTAAGCCGGACTTTGTTCATGTTATGGAAAATGGAAAAATTATTAAAAGTGGTGATGCTTCTTTAGTCAAAATTATTGAAGAAGAAGGTTATGATAAAATTCAAGAAACTAGTACTAGTGTTATAAAGGAAAATGTTCAAGATGAATAAGATAATATTAGGTCATGGTGAAATCATCGAAAAAAGTCTTGATAACAAAATAGAGTTAACCTCATTTGACAAACAAAACTTCATAGATGTAAGAATTTTAAAAATCAAAATTCTAGAAACAACTGATTTAGTTATTGAACACACCACTACTAATGAAGTAAAATTAGATATTTATATTAATCTAGAACCCAATACTAAATGTAACCTAACTGAAATAAAAAAAGAGGGTAATTATAAACTCGGATACAAATTTTATCAAGCCGAAAATACCGAATTAAATATTACTAAAGTAAATGATGTAAATTCAGTTAAAGAATTATTAATTTTTAATTTAAATGGTGAAAACGCTAAAGTTAATTATCTTTTGAAAACTATAAGTAAACTTGATGAAAAATATGATTTAATGGTTTATCACAACTTTCCAAATACTGAAAGCACCATTACTAATCATGGTGTCAATATAAAAGAGGGAGCCTTAAAGTTCGCAGTCTCTGGTTTTGTTCCAAAGGACAAAATAAACTGCGTGTTAAACCAAAATAATCGTATAATTAATTTAACAAATAACAATTGTGAAATTCATCCGAATCTTTTTATTGACGAAAACGATGTTATTGCGAATCACAGTGCCCATATTGGGAAATGCAAGGATGATGAGATGTTTTACCTAAAAAGTCGTGGCATCAATGAAAAAGCCGCTGAAAGTTTACTTATTAAGGGATTTCTTATGCAAAAGCTACCTGATCATACCGAAATGGAAAAAATAATTGAAAAATATTGGAGGTGAAAAAATGAACCGTGAAGATTTCAAAATATTAGATACTGGCATTATCTACTTTGATAATGGAGCTACTACCCTAAAACCCAAAATTTTAGGTGAAGCCACTAGTGATTACTATAATTATTATAGTTCAAACGCTCACCGCGGAGATTATACTTTAAGTATTAAAGCAAGCGCTGCTTATGAAAATACAAGAGAATTAGTTAAAAATCTTATAAATGCTAAAGAAGCCGATGAAATTGCTTTTACTAGTGGTGCTACCGATTCTTTAAATAAAATTATTTTTGGTTACTTTAAAGACTATCTTAAAGCGGGGGATGAAGTATTAATTACTAAAAGTGAACATGCTGCTAATGTTCTACCTTGGTTTGAACTAAGTGACCAAATTGGAATAAAAGTAAATTATATTGAGTTAACCAATGAGCACAAAGTCACAATGGAAAATGTTATTAAAGCAATTACCCCAAACACCAAAGTTATTTCTTTAGCGCATATAACTAATGTCGTTGGCGATATTAGACCAATTAAAGAAATTACTAAATATGCTCACGAACATGGCATATTAGTCGTTGATGATGGGGCCCAAAGCGTACCTCATATGAAAGTTGATGTTCAAGATTTAGACGTTGACTTTCTAGTTTTCTCTGCTCATAAAATGTGTGGACCTACTGGCGTTGGGGTTATTTATGGCAAAAAAGAACTACTTAAAGATATAAAACCAATTATCTTTGGTGGCGGAATGAATGCCGAATTTAATAACGATGGTTTTAGAAAATACAAAGATATGCCTGAAAGGTTGGAAGGCGGAACGCCAAATATTGCCGGAGTTATTGGCTTTGGTTATGTTATTGAATACTTACAAAAAATAGGTTTTGAAAACATTCAAAAAGAAGAACATAAATTAAAAACCTATCTTGTTCAAAGACTAGCGGAAATTCCTGAAGTTACTATTTATAATGCTACTAGTGAAAGCGGAATAGTTACCATTAACTATGAAGATATTTTTCCGCAAGACTTATCAATTTATTTAGATAAATATAATATTTGTACAAGAGCTGGTAATCACTGTGCCAAAATTTTAAAAGATGAGCTTCATATAAAAAATACTTGTCGTATTAGTTTATATTTTTACAATAGTACTGAAGAAATCGATAAATTAATTGAAGCTTTGAAAAATCCAAATATCAAAAATGAAATTATATAAATAAGTGAAAACTGTCAAAAACAGTTTTTTTCTTGAATAAAAAGGGAAATTAATATATAATGTAGTTGGTGATTGAAATGGAAAAATGCGTCATTATCTGTAATCCAAACAGCGGTCATAATAATAAACGAGAGTTAATTGATAAATTTCAAACGATTTTAAAACAGAAAAATTATGAAGTGGAAGTAATATATACTAAATATGGTGGTCATGCCAAAAAAATAGTTAAAGATCTTCCGGACGAAACTGATTTAGTCATTTCCTTGGGTGGTGATGGTACTTTTAATGAAGTAGTTACTGGCAATACCAAAAGAAAAAAGAGACTGCTACTATCTCATATTCCACTTGGAACAACCAATGATATAGGAGCAATGTTTGGCATGGGGAAAAACCCTGTTACAAATTTGAAAATGGTTTTAGACGGAAAAGTTAAAGGTATCGATGTTTGTCAAATAAACAACCAACCATTTGTCTATGTTGCAGGGCTTGGTAAATTCACCGATGTTGCATACGATACACCAAGAAATTTAAAGAAAAACCTTGGGTATTTTGCTTATTTAATCAATGCTTTAAAATCATTTAATCGTAAGACGCATTTATTTGAAATGGAATATACTTGTAATGGTGAAACATATAGAGGCTTATATTCGTTTGTATTAATTTGTAATGCTACTAGAATGGGGGGTATTGATGTTTTTAATGATGTTAAAATGGATGATAATAAATTTGAAGTTTTAATGACCAACATAACTAGTAAAAAAGATATTATTAAATCACTTTATATGGTTAAAACTAGTGATATTACTAAAGTTCCAGGTTTTTATTTCTATCGTACTGATAATTTAAAAATAAAATTAAAAGAAGAACCAAAAAAATGTTGGTGTATTGATGGAGAAAAATTAAAATCTAAAAAACGTGAATTTGAAATAAATATTATTAAAGATGTTAAGATGTTACTTCCAACTAAAGAACTAGATAAAATATTTGTTAACAGAGATTAAGCAAACAATTAAGTTTGCTTTTTTAATATATTTTTGATATAATTGTTAAGGCTTTTATTTAACGAAGAAAGGAGAAAAAATGAGTAAAATAAAAATATTTGCTTTAGGCGGGCAAAACGAATCCGGGAAAAACATGTATATTGTTGAAGTTGACAAAGACATATTTGTCTTCGATGCCGGATTAAAATACGCCGATGACAAAATGCTAGGAGTAGATTATATTATTCCTAATTACGATTATATCAAAGAAAATGCGGACAGAATAAAAGGAATATTTATTACCCATGGACACGATGAACATATGGGAGCTTTATGTGATATTATTAAAGATTTACCAAACTTAAAAATATATGCAACTAAATTTACATTAGAAATTATTAAAGAGGAGTTTGAAACTGATAAACTAAGTTTAGAAAGCTTAGTTGAGATTAAACCTCACAAGAAAATTAAATTCGGGCAAAATAGTATATTTCCAATATCTTTAACCCACACAGTACCAGATGCTGTTGGCTATGTTTTATATACACCAGATGGAGCAATTTTCTATACTGGAAACTTTGTTTTTGACCCAACTATGTTAGGGGCTTATAAAACAGATATTGGTAAGTTAGCTTATGTTGGTAAACAAGGTGTTTTATGTTTATTAAGTGAATCATTATATGCGGACAAACGAGGATTTACCTCACCAAACCATCGTACAAATGGAAAAATTCGTGAAATCTTAAATCGTCATGAAGGGCGTATTTTGTATAATATATATCAAGCACAGTTATATCGTATTCAAGAATTATTTAATGAAATCATGGAGACTGACCGTAAAGTTGTTATTATGGGGAAAAGATTAGAAGGCGTTATTCTAAAAGCCATTGATATGAAATATATCAATTTTGATAAAAAACGCATATCTTCTATTCACCATGTTAATGATGAGAAGGTTGTAATTTTAGTTTCTGATGAAAGAGAAAAACCTTTCTCAAATTTACAAAGAATCATCAGAGGTTATGATAAATTTATTACTATAACTCCAGAAGATACAGTTGTATTCGCGTCACCTGTTTATGACGGAATGGAGCATACTGCTACTAAAATTCAAGACAACATTGCTAGAATAGGTGCAGACGTTATTGAACTTTCACGTAAGACATTTCCATCACACCACGCTTCGAGTGAAGATCTAATGTTGATGATTGACCTTATGCAACCAAAGTACTATATGCCAGTAATTGGTGAATATCGTCACCAAGTAGCTAATGCTAACGTTGCAAAAAGAGTTGGTATAGCTGAAGAAAATATCTTATTAAGACTAAATGGTGAAGTAGCTTACTTTGAAAATGGACAGTTAGTCGATAATGGCTTCAAAGTCCCAGTTGATGATATTTTAATTGACGGACTTGCTGCTGGTGATGTTGGAGAGTTAGTCTTAAAAGACCGCGAACTTTTAAGCGATAACGGTATTGTTATTATTACAGCTACTTTAGATAAGAAAACCAAAGAAGTTCTTGCTGGACCTGAGGTTTTAACAAGAGGCTTCATATTTGTTAAAGATAATATTGATTTAATTAAAGAGGCTGAAAAGATTTCACTAGCGGTTATAAAATCAAACACGAAATCAAATTATATTGATTTCGCTAAAATAAAATCTGGAATTAGAGATAAAATTGGTAAATACTTCTATGAACAAACTGAATGCAAACCAATGGTATTAATCGTAATTGGAGAGGTGTAAAACCTCTTTTTTTGACCCACCCAACTTTAGTTAGAGTAATAACTAAAGTTT
>URBG01000011.1 GCA_900546055.1 uncultured Mycoplasmatota bacterium | reverse complement strand
TCAACTATTTCAACTTGAATTCACAAAAAAACTTTAGTTGTTGCTCTAACTAAAGTTGGGTGGGCGTAAAAAAAGCCAAAGACTATTTTTCCTTGGTTCTAATTCTATCAGCAAGTTGTTTGATTTTATGAAAACGATGATATAAACCTGATTTAGTTATCTTATGTCCTGTTTCCAAACTAATGATTTCACTTAATTCTAACAAAGAAGCATCGCGATACTTTAATCTATAAACAGCAACTTCTTTTTCTTTTTCATCAAGCAAATCCAAACCACCAATACTTTTAATAAGTTCAATATCATTAACCTGAGTATTAGAAGTTTCAATTATTCGATCTACGTTAGCTTGCTCACAATTATTAAGACGATTTGTCATATTTTTATGGTCACGATATATTCGAATATCCTCATAATACATAACACCTTTAAATGCTCCTATCATTCTAAGAAAATCACCTATTTTTTCAGCTTCCTTAACATACACCATATACCTCGTATCCCTGTGCAAAACTTTACTGTTTAAATTATAATTATTTAAAAGCTCGCTTACAAAATTAGCAAGTTTCTCTAAAGGCAAATTAAATTCTAAATGATATCTAGATGTTTTAGGATCATTAATACTTGCACACATCATAAATATTCCGCGCAAATAGGCCCTAATTAATTCATCATCAGCCAAAATAAACGATGAAGGTATTTCTTTTTGTAATCCTAAATCCTTTAAAACTAATTCTATCTTGTTTTTAATTTCTAAAATATAATTTATTTTCTTATTGTAATTATATCCCTTACGAACTGTTATTTTAGGATGAATCCCATATATTTCTTTAAATAAAGTATAAATTCTTCTAGCAACACTATTATTCTCTGTTGTTATAATAATTGAACTACCTATTTCTGCTCCAGCACTTACAATACCGGATAATTCAGAAATTTTCTCTGTTTCATTTATCTCAAGTTTACTTACTTCATCCTTAACTGTTCCTGTAAAAGACATATTACCACCTCTAATCCATCAAATAAGAAAATATATCAGTTGCCACTTTCAAAGCATTATGCCTTATTAGATTATTTTCAATAATTACATAATTATCTTTAATTAAATCAACATTTAATTCTTCTAATTGCTTATAATCAACTTCCACTATATCTTTTTGCTCCGTTGTTGAATATTTATCAATTATTTCCTGGGAAATATCTCCAGTATTTACAACTACTGCATCAACTTGACGCTTACCTAAATATTTATTTAAAAGTTTTAGGTGATGGCTTACTGAAAAATCGTCAGTTTCACCTGGTTGAGTCATGACATTGCATACATAAATAATTTTAGCATCGCTATTTTCAATTTCTTGTTGAACTTCTTCGCAAATTAAATTAGGCATAATGCTCGTAAATAAACTTCCCATACTTAAAATTATCGCATCAGCTTTCCTTATTGCTTTAATCGCATCGGGATTAACTTGAGGTTTTTCCTTATACAAAACTTCTCTAACAAAACGCTTATCTTCAGTAATGTTGTGTTCTCCTTCAACAATAGAAGCATCCTCCATAACTCCAACTAAAGTAACATTATCCTCAGTAAGTGGTATTACTTTACCTTTAAGTTTTAATAAAGTATTTAAAAGTTCAATACCATCAGACATATTACCAGTAATATCATTAGCGCCCGCCAATAAAAGATTACCTAAGGCATGACCATCTAAATCAGAATAAGTATCAAATCTATAATCTAATAATTTACCAACCTCAACTGCATTTTCTGACAAACTAATTAAAACCTTACGAATATCCCCCATAGCTGGCATATTAAATTCCTCGCGTAATCTTCCTGTACTTTTTCCATCATCACAAACTGAAACTACCGCTGAAATATCAAATGGTAGTTTCTTTAAACCGCGAAGTAATACGCTCATTCCCGTACCGCCACCTAAGACGGCTATTTTTATATCTTCCACTTAATCACCCGCTTTTATACTAAGTGCGGCTATCGCACCATCATTAATTGCTGTCGCAATTTGATAGTAATCCTTATAAATCACATCACCACAAGCATAAACACCTTTTAATGATGTTCTCATTTTACTATCTACCTTAATATACTCTTTTTCAAGTTCAAGGTTCTTAATAAAGTCGACTTTAGGCTTGCCACCAATTGCTACAAACAATCCTTCAAGCTTTAATTTACGGCCATCAGCCAAATTAACCCCCTCTAATTTATTATTTTCAGAGATCAACTTCATTATTTGTGTGTTTTTTAAGACAACAATATTTTCGCAGTTACGAACTCTATTAACTAATTCCTCATCAGCCTTAACTTCGTTTCGAACAAATATATAAACTTGAGTACATAAATCAGATAAATATAAAGCATTTGTATAAGCAGAGTTGCCCCCACCAACTACACCAACGATCTTATCTTTATAAAAAGTTCCATCACATACAGCACAGTAACTAATACCATTTATTTTATCCTCACCTGGAAGGTGCATTTTGTTAGGGATCCTACCTGTTGCAATAATTACGTGTTTGCATCCAAACTCTTTATTTAAAGTTTTTACAATATATCCTTGGCCTTTTTTTTCTACCGAAGTCACTTCAGCAAATTCAAAAGGAATATCATTGTTTTTAACATGGTTAAACATGTTTAAAGCAAGCTCAGCTCCATTAATAGATTCAAAACCTAAATAGTTTTCAATCTTACTAGTCTTAAGCATTTGCCCTCCAGGTGCATCCTTATCAATTAATAAAACCTCAATACCTGCTCTTTTTAAATATAAAGAAGCAGCAAATCCAGCTGGACCTGCGCCTATAACAATACTATCAAAATTTAACATCTTCCACATTCCTCTCATCATTATATAAATTATCTAATTTATTACCTCTTACTGTCATTATAATATAAATTACAATGCCGATGGCTATCATTCCAAGAGACACAATCTGCGCTATTTTAAGACTTGAAAGCATCAAACTATCTGTTCGCAGACTTTCAATAAAAAATCTACCAATTCCATACCAAATCAAATAGAAACCTGTTGTTTGACCAATTTTGCAATATTTTCTTCTTCTAAAAAACAATAACACTACAAAGCCAATTAAACACCACAGTGACTCAAAAAAGAATGTTGGGATATAATAAGTTCCATCAATATTCATACCATTTATTACAAATTCCGGTAAATGCAAACTCTCCAAATAAGCTAAAGTTGTTGCAGGTCCATGGGCTTCACCATTGAAGAAATTACCCCAACGTCCTATAGCCTGCGCCAAAATAAGACCTACCACTAAAATATCTAAAATCCGAATAGTATTTACCTTATATTTTCTAGTATAAAGAATAATTACTATTAATCCAGCAATTATCCCCCCATGAATAGCTAAACCGCCCTTCCAAATTTGGAAAATTTCTAAAAGATTTTGACTATAGTAATCTAAATTAAATAGTACGAAATATAATCTAGCTCCAATAATTCCAAAAAGAATTGTTAAAAATAATAAATTAAGAGTAAAATCCTCAGGAATATTCCACTTTTTCCCTTCTCTTATTGCAATTTGTGAACCCACAATCATAGCAATAAATAAGAAAATAGAATACCAGTGTATACTAATAAAACCCAAATCTATAACTGGATTCATCTAATCAGCCCTTTCATTTAACTTCTTAAATACTAACATATCCATTAAGATATTCATACCAGATATTAATACAGAAGCACAAACCGCAAACCAAATTCCATATATTTGAAAATGGGGCGCTAAAATAAAACTAACTATTTTCAAAATTATTAAATTAATAAATGGATAAAACAACCCTAAAGTAACTCCTGTGATAGGAATTGTTAACCATACCAAAAACGGTTTAATAGTTTTATTTAACAAATAAATTATAACCGCTGCTATAAGTCCCCATAAACCATAGTAATTGTTATCAATATATAGTGTATTTCTAAAAATCATTGAAGTAACTATTAAAATCAAAGCATACCCAATCATTCTAATAACCCAATCAAATAATTTATAAATTCTTTTTCGCGAAATCAATTTTTCTTTCATTAAAATCACCTAATAACATTATATCATAATAACCTTATTTTATTAAAAATTAGAAATTGAAAATCATATTAAATTAGAAATTTAGTGAATTGTAGGTCCTGAATTATAAGTCTTTTGAACTGCTGTACATGTATAAATTCTCTTTGGTGTTCCAGAAACTATTTCAGTTCTTGAAGATTCAAGATCCAAAGAAGTTCCTCTTGCTAACAGCATTTCACCTTCATCATCTGCCCCTTTAAACCATTCAAGATATATGCATGATGATCCTGCCGATAAATTAATTTCTAATATATCATCATAACCATCAAAGAACGCATAGCTTTCTGGCAACGATAAAGAAGTACTCATATATCCCTCATCAGAAAAACTGATATCTGATGTTTTTAACGCCCTATAAACGGTTAAATCCTCGGGTAAACAAAATTTAGTTATTGCACTATCTAAAGACTCAATAAGTCTTTTGTTTTCGTTACTTAAAGGTAAATTCAATCTTAAAGCTTCATTAATTTCAAATGATGATGAGCCAATTTTTCGCCCATATTTATTAAGAGCATCAGCTTCCTCTTCCGTTAATTCTTCAATAAATGGGGCAAAAACATTAAATAAAGCTTCAGCACCAGAAAGTTCTCTAACTCTCTCCTCTTCATTATTACAAAGACGTTCCAATAAACCACAAATTTTATTTTGTAAATCTAGCGATGTTTTTTTTCCAGATAAAACATCTAAAACATCATAGCTCTTAATTAATTGAAGATATTCTCCCATACAACACCTTATTTCTATTTTTATTCACTTTTAAGTTCAAATAAAATATCACGTAATTCCATTGCTCTTTCAAAATCAAGATTTTTTGCTGCCTCTTTCATTTCATTTTCAACATTAACTATTAATTTCTGTTTTTCTTGCTTACTAAGCTTCTCAGGCTTTTCTTCTTTAACCTCTTGATTATTTGAAATTAAATCCCTAATTTCTTTAATAATTGTCCTTGGTGTAATACCATGGTCTTTATTATATTTTTCTTGAATTTCACGTCTTCTTTCAGTTTCTTTAATAGCCTTATCCATTGCATCACTAATATAATCCGCATACATAATAACGCTACCATTCGCATTTCTTGCCGCTCTTCCAATTGTCTGAATTAAACTACGCTCACTACGCAAAAATCCTTGTTTGTCGGCATCCATAATAGCAATCAAACTAACTTCAGGGATATCAATACCCTCCCTAAGTAAATTTATTCCTACTAAAACATCGTATTTACCAAGTCTTAAATCACGAATAATTCGCGTTCTTTCTAATGTTTTAATTTCGTTATGTAAATAAGCAACCTTAATATCGAGTTTTTTCAAATAAACTGTCAATTCCTCAGCCATCCTTATTGTCAATGTCGTAATTAAAGTTCGCTCATTATTACTATTTTGTTTTTGAATTTCACCAACCAAATCATCAATTTGATTTTTAGTTGGTTTAATTGTAATCGTCGGATCCAACAACCCAGTTGGTCTAATAATTTGTTCAACAATTTCATGATTAGTCTTTTCTAACTCGTAATCGCCAGGAGTTGCTGAAACATAAATTACATTATCTAATTTTTTTTCAAACTCTTCAAATTTAAGCGGTCTATTGTCTAAAGCACTAGGTAAACGAAATCCATAATCGACAAGTACACTTTTACGAGCTCTATCACCATTATACATTGCTTTAACTTGTGGTAATGTTACATGAGACTCATCGATTACAAGTAGATAATCATCTCCAAAGAAATCCATAAGTGTTGTTGGCGTTGCCCCCTCTGGCTTCAAAGCGATTTGTCTTGAATAATTTTCTACACCACGGCAAAATCCGGTCTCTGTAAGCATTTCGATATCATAATTAGTTCTTTCCATCAACCTTTGATATTCCAATAACTTGTTTTCTTTTTTAAACTTTTCTAATTGCTCTTCTAATTCTTTCTTGATGTTAACGATCGCTAATTTAAGTTTATCTTCACTAGTTACAAAGTGACTGGCTGGAAATAACGTAATCGTATTTTTATTAGTTAAAATAGCTCCTGTAACAACATCAAATTCACTAATTCTATCAATTTCATCACCAAAAAACTCTACTCTAATTCCTCTTGAATGCTGATTTACTGGAATAACCTCTAACACATCACCACGAACACGAAATGTCCCTCTTTTAAGGTCTATATTATTTCTTTCATAAAGCATTTCAATTAGTCTTTCGATAATTTCATCACGATTCACGGTCTCATTAACACTAAGCGATATAGTTTTTTTGCGATACTCTTCAATCTCTCCAATACCATAAATGCAAGATACCGAAGCCACAACAATTACATCGCGATGATTAAGCAATGAAGAAGTAGCATAATGCCTTAGTTCATCGATTTCATCATTGATTGAAGCATCCTTTTCAATATAAGTATCAGTCTTAGCTACATAAGCCTCTGGTTGATAATAATCGTAATAACTGACAAAATAACAAACGTGATTTTCTGGGAATAGTTCCTTAAGCTCCCCATATAATTGCCCAGCTAACGTTTTATTATGCGCTAAAACTAAAGTAGGTTTGTTAATTTCTTTAATTACATTAGCAATTGTAAAAGTTTTACCAGTTCCTGTTGCCCCGAGTAAAACTTGATTTTTCTTTCCCGTTTCTATTCCTTTGACTAATGATTTTATCGCCGCTGGCTGATCACCACTAGGTTCATATTGCGATACTAATTTAAACATTTTTTACCTCCTTATCATATTATCCGTTTCAAACTTAAAACTATACTGTTTTTAAAATACAACGCACTTAAAGAAATGGTATCATATATAAAAGAACGATGTCAATTCAAACAAAAATAAAGCTAATATTATTATCAGCTTTACAGTTTTAATAGACTATTTTTTAGCAATCGGAACTTGTATTTCTGTTAACCAATCTTCTACATTATCCTTATTCCAAATTCCATCGATATATCTTTCCCTAGGTGAATCAATCACTTCATAACCATTATCTTCAATATATTTCATAATAAAACCATATGCTTCACCTAAATTATCGTAACGTCCTTTATGATAAATGCAAACAGCTTTTACAGGATCTAATTTTTTAAATATAATTGTTTCATTTGAAATTCCAATTTCTTGAACCGCTTGGCAATATCTTATTTTAACATTTGTCTCTTTATATTCACCATCCAAATAGTTCATATAGCAATAATCTGGCTGAATACATTTAATGTTTGGATTTGTTTTTTTGCATTCTTCCGCACTTTTTAAAATAAAGTCTGTTATTTCACTATAATCTTTAACTGTTCCTTCCTTATAATACACAATGTATTCTGGTAAATCTTTCATAACTACTTCGTATTTCATATTCTTTCCCTCCAATAAATAATTTATTTTTGAAAGCTGGAAATTAGATTGAGTTAAATTTTCTTCTAATTCATTTTTTCTTTTTTGCAGTAAAAACTCCATATCTCCACCATTGAAAATGTCTCTAATATCTTTAATTGAAATTCCAATTTGTCTTAAAGATACTATTTTGGATAATTCAAGTAATTGTTTTGTTTCATAAAAACGATAACCCGTTTGTTCGTCAACAAATGACGGTCTTAATAACCCTTCTCTTTCATAATATCTAAGAGTTTTAACTGTTGTCTTAGCTAATGAAGAAAATTCACCTATTTTATACATAATTTCTGCCTCCTAAATTATTTATACACTATCCTTTAAGGGGAGAGTCAACGCCATTTATATAAAAAATACCATCTTAATTAATTCTACTATTTTTATCTAAAAAAGACAAACAAAAACAAGATATTTTAATCTTGCCTTTCCAATCTTGTTACTTCTTTTACCACATAATTTTTAGTATCATCAAAAGTCATATTTAATACTATAGAAAATTCATTATAAAGGATCTTCTCGGCTTTTTCTAAATATTGATTATCTTTATCGCCAATTTTCTTATTATTATCAATTCGCTCTTTATTTCGCAAATAAGTAGTTTTAATAATCTTAATTAAATCAGCCAAATCACCTGAATTAAGTAGCTGTCTATATTGATTTTCAAGTTGCTTTTCATGACAGTCAATTAACGGTATTAATGGAATTTGTTCTATTAACTCTTTTACCTCTTTTTCACTGATCAAGCTGCGAATATTACCATAACGATTGTCGACTGGAACATCAATCGTTAATGAATCATCAAGCATTGATTCCAGCACATAACAATCATTTCCTTGATATTGTTTTTCCTTTATATTTTTAATTCGGCAAACATCATTTTTATAAACAATGTAATCATTTACCTTGAACATTATCATGCCTCCTATTTCTTATTTTTTAAAGCATCAATCCCTTGTTCCTTATACCTTTTTACCCATGTCCTTACAGTTGATGGATAAGTATTATAACGGCGAGCTGCTGGTTTAATCCCTTTTTCTAAAGCCATCATTACCATATCATATCTGATTTTTTCTTTTTCTTCATCAGTTTTGTTAGCATAAAGCTCACTTTCATCAATATTATAAAGTTTAAACTCTGTCATAAATACCTCCCTATTTACCACAAAAAAATTGGTAATCTCTTCCAATTAAATTATATCATTTTTGGTGAACAATTGTAATCATTTACCATGACTTTTATTAAAGATTTTCCTTATTTTTTCACAAAAAAACGCCATATAACGAACTGTTCGTTATATGGACAAAATTGTCTATTATTTATTCCTTATCAATTTTAAATGTTACTTGATAATTATTTTCCAAATCCATTTCATCAACATCAACATAATATCCTAATCTTTCAATTTCGGCAGCACAATTTCTAATTAAATTGATAACTTGTCTAAAATTATTTGCTCCATGTAAGTTTGTTTCAGAAACTTGCATTGTTGGCGTAGCTGGGGCAGAACTTGCCATTGATGCCGGTGCGGGATCTTCCAAAATTTCTGCATCAGGGACGTTATTAATAACCGGCGTTGACGGTGTTTGATATTGTGGTGCTGAAGGAGTTGCCACAGCAGATGCCGGCGCAACTGGTGCAGGGCTTGAAGTAGAATTATTTAAATTGTAATTTGATGTCGAAGGTTCCCTATTAACCGAAGCAGTTGGCATTTCCAAAGACTCAACCTCAGGAACAACTGTTGAAGTTTGTTGAGGCGTTGGCTCAGGCTTAACATCAAAACCAAACGATATATCATTTACAGGGGCCACTGAAGCAGCAGGTTGACTTGTTGGAGTTGACGCACCATAAAAAGGTGTTGAAGGTGCTTCTTCCTTAGGTGCTGGTGTTGATTGTTGCAAACCAACTGGAGCTTGATTGAAAATACTATCAAAACTTACACCATCTTGCGTTTGTGCTGGTGGCGTTGTTGGCGTAGCTGGTGAACTATTCCCTCCAAAATTGATGAATTTATTATTTTCCGTTTGTGGTTGAGGTTGTACTTCTGGCGCTTGCTCACTATGAATTGGCTCTGATACTATAGTTGATGGATTTTGCTTCATTAATTGAGCAATATCGTTAACTGGTTCTTCTTTTGGTGCAATATCTTGAGCTTCTTGTAATATTTTATCGATATCCATAAATCCCTGTCCCCTTTCTTGTTTCTTTTGTTCATTCATTTTTTCTTCTAATTCCTTTGGCGGATTAACTTTAATTATTTTATGGCTAGCTACCGGAACCGCTCTTCTTACCGGTTGTTTTACCTCTACTGGTTCTGGCACCACTTGTTGTTTTGGTGGTAAAGCTGAAATAGTCTTTTGTTCACCCCCATTTTCCAACAATTTATTAATCTCTTCATCAGTTATCTTTACAGTTAAACGTTCGTTTATTATGCGGCTTAGCATATGAATTTGAGCATTTTTATTATGTAATCTGAGCAAAGAACGAGCATGTCTTTCTGAAATTCTTCCATGCAAAAGAGCATCTTGAACATGGTCATCTAAATTCAAGAGTCTAATCTTATTCGCAATAGCTGATTGAGATTTTCCTAATCTTCTAGCAAGTTCTTCTTGCGTTATATATCCAATATCCAAAATTCTTTTATATGATACAGCCTCTTCAATTGGTGTTAAATTCTGTCTTTGAATATTTTCCAGCAAAGCAATTTCTTCACTATCTCTATCTGAAAGATTAACAATAATAGCTGGGATAGTAGACCTATTCGCTAAAAAATTAGCCTTAAAACGACGTTCGCCTGCAATTATTTCGTACTTATTACCAATTGGACGAACTACTATCGGTTGAATTACGCCATATTTTCGAATTGATTCAGCTAATTCATTTAACTTTACTTCATCAAAATGAATTCTTGGCTGAAATCTATTTGGCAATATATCTTGGACATTCAAAACAACCATTTGGCCATCTTCTAGCATAAAGGACCCCTCCCTTCTATTCTTTTAATATTATCATACTATTTTTTGGGAAATAATTCAATAAAAAAAACAAAGAAAGAAAACTTTGTTTAAAATACTGGATATTTCGTTTGATGAATAAATTTTTTTACTTTTGAAAAACCTTGATCATCTAGTGGTATCGTTTCGTCAGCACATTGAATAGAAATATCTGCTGGCTGCTCGCTACCAAATTGACCAATATCTTGATTTGTTCCTGGACTGCTAATACTAAAAAGTCTTTCTAACTCTTGAAGCTGACGTTCATCTGTATTTTCGTATGAAGGTGAAACAGCAGGATCACCAATACAAAAGCTCTCAGCTAATGCAACTTCTTGCCCACTGAAAAAATCTCTATAATTATATGGATCTATAATGGTTTCAACAGTTCCTTCTAAAGTTTTGTCGGCTACATTTTGACCTAAAGCGCCTAAAATAACAACTGGACGATCAAGAACATCTTGTTGCAAATAAATTAGATGCGAAGACTGTCTCGAAAAACTAAAGCCATTTTCTGCAAAAACTTTTTTGGAAAAATCAATTAATCCAAAATTAAATTGTGAAAAATCATAATCGATAAATGTTCTAAATAACTCGTGTTTTCTTGCGAGCTTATAATAATTAATTATAATCGGTAACTTACGATAATCTCGTTCTACTATATAATCAGCATTATCAACTATCGCTTTCATATATTCTAAATGACTTGCATCAAAATCTAAATTTAAATGTTTATAAAGATCTCGCTGACCTTCTTTAGAAACACGTTCCGGCGTAAACCCTAATAATTGAAATAAATCCTCAGGCTTAATTTCCAAACTTATATAATTTCCATTAGTAAAAGTAAAATTATAATTTTTTCCAGCTAATTTTTCCTCGTAAATTTTTAAATCTTGACCTAAATTTTCAAAAACTAACGTTGCCATCCCTTTGCCGGGAAATAAATTTTCAGTCCCTCTTGGAACTGTTCTTTTAGTGGTATTCATATAAACACATCTCTTTCTGTATAATAATATATGCCATTGTGTTAAAGCAGGGATAAAACTACAATTTTCAATTTCATATTAACATACTCGTTATATGATGTCAATAAAAAAGGCCTATAATGGCCTTTTCTTTATTTCAGCGTATCGTCTAGGATACTTTTTCGGTGTTATCGCCGTCTTTTCAATTTCAATAATTGTTCTTTGACTATTTTCAATTGGCAATAAAAATTCACACTTTTTAAATATTTTACCCTTTAATATTTCTAAAGCATTTTTACTTTGAATTACATCTTCATTCCCTTTCATTGCAATAAAATATTTATTAACCTTTACTAAAGGAAGAGAATATTCAAGTAAAATATTTAAAGGCGCTACTGCTCTAGCCGTAACTATATCAAATTTTTCTCTATTTTTTAAAGCATATTCTTCAGCTCGTGCATGAACTAAAGTAACATTTCCGAGTTTTAAAGTTTTAACAACGATGTCTAAAAAATTAATTCTTTTATTTAAAGCATCTACTAAAGTTAATTTTATATGTGGATAAAATATTTTTATAACAATTCCAGGAAAACCAGCGCCTGTTCCGATATCACAAAAGCTTTCTATTTCCTTTAAATTAACAACTTTAACTAAAGTTAAACTATCATAAAAATGTTTTAAATAAACTTCTTCCCTTTCCGTTATTGCTGTTAAATTTATCTTTTCATTCCACTCCACTAATAAATCATAGTATGTTTCCAATAAAGGTAACTTTTCAAGTCCATTTTCGATTCCAAGATCCTCAATAGATTTAATAAATTGTTCTTTATTCATGATGATAGTCCCTCTTTAAATAAATCATTAAAATTGATATATCTGCTGGATTAACACCACTAATTCTAAGAGCTTGACCTAATGAAGTAGGTCTGACTTCCTTCAGCTTTTGCTTAGCCTCGCTAGCCAAATTATGCATGGCATCATAATCAATATCTTCTGGAATTTTTTTACTTTCAAGTTCAGACATCTTTTCAGCTTCCTTTAAAGCTTTATTTATGTATCCTTCATATTTAATCATTATCATTGCCTGCTCTAAAACCTCGTCACTATATTCATTATTTAAACGATTTATTAACGAATCAATTTTAACCTCAGGCCTTTTAAGTAAATTATAAAGTGAAAGTCCGTCTTTTATTTCTTTAGTTCCAAGACTTCGCAAAAATTCATTTTCAGCCGGAACAACCTTTAATTCCTTTAATTCTAATATCAATTGATTTATTTTATCTTTCTTTAATAATAATTTATTATATCTTTCTTCATCGATAAGCCCTACCTTATAACCATATTCTCGTAAACGCAAGTCAGCATTATCATGGCGTAACAATAAACGATATTCGGCGCGCGAAGTAAGTAAACGATATGGATCTCTAATTCCTTTAGTAATCAAATCATCGATAAGTACCCCTATATAGGCCTCATCTCTTTTTAAAATAAGTGGATCTTTACCCTGCAATCTTAAAGAAGCATTAATGCCCGCAATCAAACCCTGACAAGCAGCTTCTTCATAACCACTTGTTCCATTTATTTGACCCGCACTATATAAGTTAGTAACCAACTTAGTTTCAAGTGATTGTTTCAATTGTGTTGGATAAATTGAATCATATTCAATCGCGTAAGCGTATTTAAGAATTTTTGCATTTTCTAATCCTGGTAAAGATTTCACCATCTTTTCTTGCACATCATAAGGCATACTTGTTGAAAAACCCTGAATATAAATATCATCATAATATAAACTCTCTGGTTCCAAAAATAATTGATGTTTCTCTTTATCAGCAAATCTTACTACTTTATCTTCAATGGAAGGACAATACCTTGGGCCAATTCCCTTAATATCATCTAATCCGCCATACATACTAGACTTATTTAAATTTTCATGAATTATTTGATGAGTTAAATTAGTTGTATAAGTTAAATAACAAGGCTCTTGATTATTAACATCATAAACTGGATCCATATCAAAACTAAAATTATGATAAATACTATCACCATCTTCACGTTTAGTTTTTGAAAAATCAATACTATTTTTTGCTACCCTTTGTGGCGTTCCAGTTTTTAGCCTTTTTATTTCAAAACCATGTTTAGCTAAATTATCGCTCAAATAATTAGATGGTTTTTCTCCATGAGGTCCCTCACGTCGTCTTTCACTTCCAACTAAAATATCCGCATTCATATAAGTTCCCGTTGTCAAAATTACAGCTGATGATGTTATTTTGGTATCATCTTCTAAAATAACCCCTTGAACTTTTCCGTCTTGGACAAGAATATCTTTAACTAATCCCTCCAAAAGTGTTAAATTATCAGTACTTTCTAAAGTTTTAAGCATTTCCTTTGGATAAATTGTTTTATCAGCTTGAGCTCTTAAAGCCCTCACTGCTGGCCCCTTACCACTGTTAAGCATCTTTATTTGAATCAAACTTTTATCAGCATTTCTTCCCATTTCTCCGCCTAAAGCATCAATTTCTCGAACAACTATCCCTTTCGCACTTCCGCCAATTGATGGATTGCATGGCATATCCGCTATATTTTTTATATTACCAGTAACTAATAAAGTCTCATGACCCATTCGTGCTCCAGCTAAAGCTGCTTCGCACCCCGCATGACCTCCGCCTACTACTATTATTTCATATTCCATTTTATCATCTACTTTCCAACACAAAAACGACTAAATAATTCATCTATCAATTCATCTTCGTAATTTTCCCCAATAATATCACCTAGTAAATTCCAAATGTTTTTCAAATCAATTTCAATCATATCTAAACTAAAACCATCATCAAGACCTTGTCTTACATCTTTAATAGCCAAAGATACCTCATTTAAAATAGCCCTAGAACGCGCACTAGATAAATAGCTTAAATCTTCAGTTTCTATTTTTTCTAAATTAAACATTTCTTTAATTTTTAAAGCTATTTGGTCCATATTAATATTTTTATATGCACTAACATAAATCGTATTTTCTAAACTATTGTCATCTATTTCTTTAGGCAAATCGTATTTATTAATAATTGTAAGATAATTTTTACCTTTCAATTTAGCAAGAATCTGTTTGTCATCTTCCGTTAATTTCTCATTGTAATTTAAAACAAACAATACTAAATCAGCTTCATCAATCAATTTTAGACTCTTTTCAACACCAATACTTTCAACGACATCATTAGTTTTTCTAATTCCTGCTGTATCAATTAAATTTAAAATAATATTATCTATTACTATCGTTGCCTCAACACTATCTCGAGTTGTCCCTTGAATTTCTGTAACTATTGCCTTTTCTTCGCCAACTAAATTATTAAGTAAACTACTTTTCCCAACATTTGGACGCCCAATAATTACTGTTTTTATTCCACTTTTTAGAAGTTCTCCATTTTTACTTTCTTTGATAATTATATTTATTCTATTTTCTAAACGATCCATATTTTCTTTAATTTTTTCAGTAGTCATATCTTCAATATCTTCATATTCTGGATAATTTAAATTAACCTCGATGTTAGCTAAAATAGCCGCTAAATCATCACGTAATTCTTTAATCATAAGTGATGCCTTACCATTTACTTGTTTAAGTGCCATCTCTCTTGATTTATCTGTTTTAGCATTTATTAAATCCATAATACCTTCAGCCTCAGTTAAATCAATTCTTCCGTTTAAAAAGGCTCTCTTAGTAAATTCTCCAGGCTCAGCCAAGCGGCAGCCATGTGACAATAAAACCTCTAATATTTTATTAGTTGTACTTATTCCACCGTGAGCATTGATTTCAACCACATCTTCCATCGTAAAAGTTTTTGGAGCTCTCATCAATGATACTAAAACTTCATCTATTTTTTCGCCATTATCAACTATGTAACCATAATGAATAGTGTGTGAGGGTGCTTTAGAAAATTTATCATTTGAAAAAACAGAAGCAACTACTTTAACAGCATCTTCACCGCTAACTCTAATTATTGATATTGCGCCTATTCCTTGCGCTGTGGAAATCGCAGCAATTGTATCATTCATAAAATTCACCTCCAAAAATTTATCTATGGTAATTTTACTCTATATGACATTAATAGTCAAATAAAAACAATAGTTTAAACTATTATTTTTGATTTATTTTATTAAAATATTTAGCCAGACCAACATATTTCAAAAAATTTTTATTTGGCTTTAATATTCCCATACTTACTTTTTTATCAACAAAGGTTACCACCCATGCTTCGGGGTACCTAGGAGGATGAACATTTAAAGGGAACATATGCCTTAAAATAATATCCGAAACCCTGGAATTTATGTACTCCGGAAAATACTTAACTGCATTATCTAAAGCATTGCCCGCATGGATAAATCCGTGCTGCTGAAAAAAAGGTTTTTTACTAGTTAAATCATCCTGCCACGGTGTTTCATAAAAATCATGTAATAATCCGCCAATGGCTGCATCACGGTAATTTAATTTTAATTTTCGACAATAACGATACGATATATAAGAAACACTTAAACAATGTTCAAAAACAGAACAATCATCATGATGTTTATAAGTTTTCCTTTTTTGAAATTCTGGACTATTTAAAATACCTTTTACTATATTATAATACCTAGGATCAAAATAAATTCTACGCTCTGCTCTAGTCTGTCTTTTAATCATTTTACCACCTACTATAAATATTTACGTTTTATAAAAAAGAAATGTTATTATCTAACATTTTCTATTTATTGTTTTTTGTCCATGTTCACTAGAACTTACTGGAAGACTCGGTTTTTGAGAAAAACTAACAGAAGATACGGCTTCAGTTAAAGTACTCAATTTACTATTCATTCCTATGTTAGCCTTGTTCAATTTATCTTCAGCTTGGTCACCACTATAGTGACGACTCATATAACCTCTAATCATCTGATTTCCTTTTAAAAGAATTATGCTTCCAACTGCCACTATAGCCATTCCAAAAATATTCCATGTATACTTTAGTGGATTTCCTGTTGAAGCACCAAATAAATTTATTCCGTCTTTTATATCTTCAATAACATTAGTTCCATATCTATTTTCTTGTTGTTCCATATAAAACTCCCTCTTTCAAAGTCAGCAATTATTTTATCATAAATATATATTATGTCAAATTGCTTTCCCATAGTATTAGTATACTACATTATAAGAAATATTTTATACAAATAATTAACTTTCTTTATTTTTTAAATAGAAAGTTAAGCGATTTGCTAAATAAAATAATGGTATTATAAGTAAACCTACTAAAATAATATAAGAAAGGCCTATATTTCCACACTTTAACACAATTCCTGCTATAAATGTAATTATAAAACGCCCTAAGGCCTCAAATAAATAATAAACTCCAACCGCTTCTGTTGATAAAGAAGGATCACTGTATCTATTAATATAATCAAGTGCATATATTCTAAATTGACTACCCGTTAAAGACTCCATTAAAATAGCCAATATTGCGGATATACATAATATTATAAATGGTAAATCGAAAACATAAAATAAACCAACCAAAACAAACGGTATAGTTATACATAAAACTAAAATATACATTGCTTTTCCATGGAAAAACCTATCCGTCACGTATTGAAAACGGGCAAATATATAAGATGTGATCTGAGCCAAAGATAAAATAATTGTACAAACGCCAACAGATAAACCTATTGAATTTAAATAATCAACATTAACTGTATCTAAAAATCCTAACAACCCCCAAGTTATCATCATAAAAAGAAAAAGAGTTAAGAAAAAATTATCAGTAATTACCATTTTTATATTTTTAATCATTGAAATTTTTTCGATTGATAATTCCAATTTTTCATTTATTGGTACCACAATAAATGAAATTATTATTGTTATAAAATGAATAACCAGACAAATTATAATTGGAATATATGGATTTATTTCAAATAGAAAACCAGAAATAATTGAAGCTAAAATGTTTATTAAAGTAAAATTACTTTGAGCTTCTCCCTGATGTTTTCCATATTCACTTTCTTTTCCTATACTTTTCAATTCATTATATAAAAGTGGAGAACTAGAAATGTTTTTAAGGCCCCACCCGATGGCCTTTAATAAAGATGCAATAATTAAAAAAACGAAAGAAGGCGCAATTAAAAAGCAAAGCAATGATAAAAAAGTAATAATTGGTGCTAATCTAAAACAAAATACATTACCATAGGTTTTAGCAATTTTCATAAGTGGAACTTGAATTATTAGCCTGAATACCGCAAAAATTGACTCTAGAAGCAAAATATCTGCCATTTCAATATGTTTGACTTGATTTAAGAAAAAAACCTGAACTACTAAGAAAAATAAAAAATCATATGTTAAACCTATATACCATTTTATTAAATTTACATTTTTCACTAAAAATCACTCCATTTTTTATTAACTTTCTTTATTTTTTAAATAGAAAGTTAAGCGATTTGCTAAATAAAATAATGGAATTATGAAAATCCCCATTAGTATTATATAAGAAAATCCAATATTACCAAATTTCATAACTATTCCAGCTATAAACGTAACTGCAAATCTTCCAATAGATTCAAACAAATAATAAACACCTATTGTCTCTGTAGCTAAGCCCGGTTTACTATACTTATTTGCATAATTAAGCGCATATATTCTAAACTGACTTCTTGTTAAGTACTCCATTAAAAAAGCAATTAGCGCACATACATACAAGAAAATAAATGGCAATTTTAAAACATAAAATATCCCGATTAAAATAAAAGGAACAGTAACACAAAATGCCAAAATATACATATCTTTATCTTTAAATAATTTATCAGTTACATATTGAAAGCGAGCGCATACAAAGGCAAATAATTCAGCAAATGCAAAAACAATTGTACATACACTAACTGATATACCAATAGAACTTAAATAATCCATATCTAATGTTCCTAAAGACCCTAAAAGTCCCCAAACAATCATCATAAAAATAAATAAGCAAGGTAAAAATTTATCACTAATAACAACCCTTATATCCTTTACAACTGAAATATTTTGTGATTTAGACTCTGCAAAATTAGTTTTTGGTTTTATTATAAACGAAATTATTATTACAAAAAAATGAATAAACAAACACAATAAAATTGGAATATATGGATTTACTTCAAATAAAAAGCCTGAAATAAACGAAGCAATTGTATTTAAGAAAATAAAATTACTTTGTCCCCTTCCTTGAATTTTACCATATTCGTCTTCTCTATTTAAAGTTTTTAATTCATGATATAATATTGGTGAACTTGAAATATTTTGAAAGCCCCAACCGATTGCTTTTAACAAATTAGCTATTATTAAAAAACCAAAAGAAGGCGCCAATAAAAAGCAAAGCAAGGACAAGAAAGTAAAAATAGGTCCTAAACGAAAAGCAAATAATTCTCCAAAAATTTTTGTGAATTTCATAAGTGGTACTTGAATTATTAATCTAAATATTGCAAAAATAGACTCAAGAAGTAAAATATCAGCTATTTCAATATGCTTAACTTGATTTAAAAAAAATACCTGAACTACTAAAAAAAATAAAAAGTCATAAGTTAAACCTATATACCACTTTATTAAATTTACATTTTTCATTAACCTGCACCCTATTTCTATAGTTGTTTCATTATATCACATTTTAAATTAATTTTTAATTATTTATCAGCTTTTTATACAATGTTTACAATAAAAAAATCATAATATTTAATTATGATCGTTTCATTTAACTATATTTTAAATAGATATACTACTACTTTTTAATTGTGCTGTTTTCATTATCAAGAGCCTCTTTCCCTAAACTAGTTAAGGTTGTTGATGGCAAATCGCCATAATCTACACCTAGATATAATCGATTAGCCATTTCTTTACCACGTTCAATCAATGTTTTTGACATTAAATCTCCTATTTCTTTAGACGTCATATTTCCCATATCTATATTCTTATTCATATAACCACTCCTATTTTTAATATGGCTATATTAAACTAAATGATACAAAAAAAGAAGAAATTAATCTTCTTTATATTTAATAACTACATATCTATTAGGATTAACGCCTTCACTTTCAGTTACTAAATCTTCAAAATCACTAACAACTGTATGAACAATTCTTCTTTCATAAGAATTCATTGGATCTAATTTTGCAGCAATTTTAGTTTTCAATACCTCACGGCATATCTTTCGAACCTCATAGTTAATATTTCTTTCACGGCGCGCTTTATAATTAGAAATATCAATATTAACTTTGATATTAAAATTTCCGTATTTTTTAATAGCTTGTCTCAAAACAGTTTGAATACTATTTAAAGTACGACCATCTTTGCCGATTAAAGCAGCATTATCATCAGCAATAATAATTACTGAAAAACCATAATCAGTTTCTTTAACTTCAATATTAAATTTAGTATTCATTTTATAAGCAAGTTCATTTAGAAAATCCTTAATATACTCTTTAACCGCATATTTTGTAGTGACAACTGAAGTATATTTTTTTCCTTTAAATAATCCACCTTCAGTTTCTTCAAAGTAGTAAAAAGTTTCGTCTTCACGAACATTTAATTGTTCCAAAGACTTTGCTAAAGCATCTTCTTTAGTTTTTGCTTCGTTTCTTACCATCTCTAGCATCTTTATGCCTCCTTATAACCGCAGTTTGAACTATCGTAAATAAACTACCGGTAATCCAATAAATAATAATACTTGTTGACATAGTGAATGATGCGATGAAGATAAATATCATCATAATGTTCATCATCATCTTCATCTGTTTTTCTTGAGCTGGGTTAGTTGCCCCAAGTCCTGAATTCATCTTAAATGAGAAGAACGTTGCTAGTCCAACGACTAGTGGTAATAATAGGTAAATCCAATTACCTGTACTAAATGAATTTAAGAAATGATCAAACGAGAAACTTGTTCCAAATAAAGCATTAAATGGACTAGTTCCTAAACTAAAGCCTAAGAACTTACCTTCAAATACCGCTGGGATTCTATATAAACTCTCTAAGAAAGCAAAGAATAATGGCATTTGGATAAAGGCAAATATACATCCTGACATCGGATTAATATTATATTTTTTATAAATACTCATCATCTCTTGAGCTTGCATCATTTGATCTTCTTGAGAAGTACGATTACGATATTTATTTTGAAGCTTTTCTAAATCCTTACTCGCCTTCTTCATATTTTCCGATTGCATAGCCGACTTTTTACTGATTGGGAAAATAATTAAACGAATTAATAATGTAACTATGATAATCGCTAAACCATAACTTTTAACAAATCCACCAATTTGAATAATTAGCCAACTTAATGGTTTAATAAATATAGTACTCCAAATTCCTTCATAACCACCATCGGCCGGAGTAAATTTTGGACATGTTGGTAATTTATCAATATTAACATCATGTTTTTCATAAGTTTTAACAATTGTTGGGTCCTCTGGCTGACAAAGAATATTTGAAACTAAACTTTGACCGTTTGTTGGTTCTTTAACCACACCACCCTTATCATCTTTAACATAACTAGTACATCCTGTTAATGATATTGTCATCACAAGTAGGAGGACGACTAATATTTTCTTTTTATGCATAAATTATTTCTCCTTTGTTAATTTAAGTATTTCAAAAGCTTTAAGTAAATTTGTTTCCATTTCTTTAAAACTTCGGGTAACTATCCCCTTGCCTACTATTATAATACAATTAAAGTTATTTTGGTAGGTCTTTTCATCAATTATATTTTTTAATCTACGTTTATATTTATTACGCATAACCGCATTACCAATTTTCTTGCCCACAGAAAGTCCAAATTTATATGGGCCTTCCTTTTTTCTTTCTATATAGATAATATAATCTTTAAATTTAAAAGGCTTATTATTTTTTATAATACGATCAAAATCATCATTACTTTTTAAAATATTAATTTTTTTCATTATTTCCCACCTCTAATATTTAAAAACCACTGGATTAGCAGTGGCCATTAACGAGATAAGACTTTGCGTCCTTTTTGTCTTCTTCTTTTAATAATGTTTGTTTGCATTCTAGCAAAAAAACCCATTTTTTTACTTCTTCTTCTAGTATTAGGTTGAAAAGTTCTTTTTGTCATCGGTTCCACTCCTCTCGTTTTTTCGTTTGCTCTATTAATTATATAGATAAAAGGCCCGTTTGTCAACGTTTTTTTATTAACTACCCTTTTTTAGTTAGTATTTTGATACCGCCATTATAAAAATATGCTAATTAGTCACATTTTTTCTAAAATTTAATATCAAAAAAGCACTTAAAAGAGATTTTATTAACAATTTTATCTCAAAAACAATAAAATACCCTACTTTTTTTCCACAAGTAAAAATATTAAAAAAATAATAAAAGAGATTTACCACATTACTTATCCACCATAATTTATTTTTAAATTTAAGGCATTTATCTTCATTTCAACATATGTGGAATACTTCGAAATAATTAACAATGTTGATAATTAACTTATCCACATTTTCTGTGTAAAAACGACATTTTTCACCAAATATCGACTTTATCAGTGTGTGGATATCTTTTTTTCTACTTTTTCCACAGTTTTTCTGGAATTTTTAGTAAAAATAATGTAAAATGTAAGTAAGACTTTACAGATTATGGGGGATGTTTATGGATTTAGAAAATATCTGGAGTGTCTTTTTAGAAAAAATTGAAATGAAAGTAAAGCCAGTTTTATTTCAAACATGGTTTAAAGACACTCGGCTTATTAAATTAAATGAAGAAATTGCTTTAGTTGAAGTTCCATTAGACGTTCATAAAAAACATCTAAAAGAAAACTATAGTGACATTATTAAAGAAACATTTATGGAAGTCACTGGTTCCATCTTTAACTTTGAATATGTAACAGTAGGGGAACACACTGAAGAAAATGAAGAAATTGCTATTATAAAAGAAAATGATGATGCTATTTTCGAAAGTGGATTAGATAACAAATATACATTTGAAAATTTTATTTCCGGCGAAAGTAATAAATTTGCTAAAGCAATAGGCGTTGCCGTGGCCGAAAGACCAGGAAGCATGTATAATCCGTTATTCATCTACGGAAGCAGTGGCCTTGGCAAAACTCACTTAATGCATGCAATCGGGAATTATATAACCTCAAATTCTAATAAAAAAGTCCGTTATGTGACCAGTGAAAAATTCGTTGATGATTTTTTAAGTCTGTATCGAAAAAACGATAACAATTTTAAAGCTGTGGATAATTTTAAACGTAAGTATCGTGACATCGATGTCCTTATGATTGATGATATTCAATACTTAGAAATAGCTAATAAAACGCAGCAAGAGTTTTTCAACACCTTTAATGAACTACACACAAAAAATAAACAAATAATTATTTCATCGGATAGATCTCCAGACGATCTAAAAAAACTAGAAGATCGTTTAAGAACAAGATTCAATTGGGGATTAACAATTGACATTCTTCCACCAGATTTTGAACTTCGTATGGCAATTCTTGATAAAAAAATAGAAGCCCAAGGGATCAGTAGCTATGTTCCAGAGGAAGTTAAAGAATATATTGCAAGTAATTGTACCACTGATATAAGAAAGCTGGAAGGCGCTCTTACTAGAGTATTTGCGTATGCAACTATTATGAATGGCTCTGAAATTACCATCGATTTAGCCATTGAAGCTTTAAAAGATTATATTGGTAAAGCTATTATTTCAAAAAATAAAATCGATAAAGTAATTCAAATAGTAGCTAAAAACTATAATATAACTCCAGAAGATATTAAAGGAAAGAAAAGACTTTCTAAAATTGCCGTTCCAAGACAAATTGGAATGTATATTTGCCGAATATATTTAAAAGAATCATTACCAAAGATTGGTAGTGAATTTGGTGGAAAGGACCATACTACAGTAATGCATTCCGTTGATAAAATAAAAAGAGAACTTACTAAAGATAAAAACCTTGAAGATGAAATCACAAAAATTGTCGCTCAAATAAGATAGTAGGGGAAAAATTATTTTAATCCACAGCTTTTGAACAAGCTATAATATCCAATTTAAGTTATAATTAAAAGGAAAAAGTCACTTTTCCACACAATCCACAACAATAATAAAAATATACTTATAAAAATAATAAATAAAAGGAGAAATTAATTATGAAATTAGAAATAAAACAAACAATTCTTTTAGAACATTTAAACTATGTTATAAAAGGCATATCAACTAAAAATTTAAGACCTATTTTAAACTGTATTAAATTTGAATTAACCACAGAAGGATTATATTTAATGAGTACTGACAATGAAATAGCTATTAAAACATTTATTTCCAAAGAAGATATAGAAAACATTGATAACTGTGGAGAAATCGTTGTATCAGGACGTTATATCTATGACATCGTTAGAAAACTACCAGATGAAATAATAAACATCGAGGAAGTAATAGATTCTAAAATTTATATAACCACTAAAAATTCATCATTTAATTTAAATTGTAGTAATCCAAATGAATTTCCAGATCTAGAATTAGAATATCGTAAAGATCCAGTTGTTTTAAATCAAAAAGTATTTAAAACTATTATAAATCAAACTTCATTTGCAACTTCCACAGGAGAATCAAGACCTGTTTTAACAGGAATTAACTTTAAATTAGAAAAAAGTATTATGGAATGTACAGCCACTGATTCTTACCGTTTAGCAATTAAAAAAATAACCCTTGATAACGAAGTAAGTGAAAACATTAATATAATTATTCCAACTAAAAACCTTTTAGAATTAGTTAAATTAATGAGTGAAGATGAAGAAGCATTAGAAATGCATATTTTCAATAACAAAGTTATCTTTAAATTTAACCAAATAACCATGATGACTAGATTAATAAGTGGAACTTATCCAGATACCTCTAAATTAATCCCTGAGGAATTCAATTTAACGATGCAAGTAAAATTAATGGACTTCTTCAGTGCTATTGATAGAGCATCATTACTAACAAACGAAAGTGATAAAAACACTATTAAATTAGAAAGTAAGGGCGAAACAGTAATCATTTCCTCAAATATTCCAGAAATCGGAAATGTCGAAGAAAAGATCACTGTGGAAAAAAATAATGAAGAAGATATTAAAATTGCCTTCAATTCAAAATTCATGTTAGATTCAATTCGCGTACTTGAATCAGATGAAATAGAATTATTATTTAATGGTGAATTTAAACCAATAATTATCAAAAATCCCGAAAGTGATGATTTGATTCAATTAATTTTACCAATAAGAACTTATTAAAAAGTTCTTTTTTTAAGTCTAAATCGAATTTTCCACCATAAAATTAATATTTTTTTACAAAAAAATTAACTTTCCGACAAATATTGATAAAAATCGACAACTAAAAAGAGTATAAGAGACACATCGATTATTATCGATTAGAAGGAGGAGAGCCAGTGAAAGAGGACTTCTATGAGATAACTAATGCTACTTGTGCTTTAATAGCTAAAGAAGGCTCTAAAACAGAAATAATAGAGGAAAGGAGACATTTTGTAGTAAACAAACCAGTATCAAAAATTTTAAGAGAAAGTTGTGAATACTATGGTAGTACTTTAGAAGGACGAACCAAAGGTAGTAAAAAACTATTAGGAATGTGTTATAAACTACCAATAATCGTTGAAGGAAGTAATGAATTAATATTTTTTCCAACCATGTCACCGTTATTAGATGAATGTTGTTGGATAGCCATTAAACATATTAGTTCATATGAAGCCATTGATAATAATGTCTTAGTAAAATTTAGTGGTGACGAAGAAAGAATGTTTCCATTATCTTTTGATGCCTTTGAAAGTCAGATATTTAGATCAACTAAATTATTACTAATTTTACGAAATCGCCAAAATAACCAGAAATAAGCTTCAATAGCTTATTTTTTGCTTAAAAAGGCTTATTTTGTGGTATAATGGATATGGAGTATAGGAGTACTACAAAAACTACTTTTTTGAAATAAGGCTCATCAAAATTGAAAAGAGGGAAATCATGGTCCTAAAAAACTTACATATCAGGAATTTTAGAAATTATGATAGCCTAGATATCTCGTTAGATAAAAATACTACGATTATTTATGGCGATAATGGCCAAGGTAAAACAAATCTTTTGGAGAGTATCTATGTTTTAGCTTTTACTAAATCCCATCGGTCATTTATTGATAAGAATCTTATAAAAAGTGGTGAGGAATGTGCTGTCATCAAAGGAACTATACTAAACGAAATTTCTTATAATCTTGAAATTATCTTAAATAAGACCAAAAAACAAGTAAAGATTGATAATAATTCAGTTACTAAAATAGGTGGCTACATTGAAAAAATGAATATTATCATTTTTTATTCTGAGGATTTAAACTTAATTAAAGGATTTCCAAGTGAAAGACGAAAATATTTAAATCTTGAGTTAAGTCAAATCTCGCAAAATTATTATAATACTTTAAATGATTATAATAAATTATTGAAAATTCGCAATGATTATTTAAAACAGATAAGTTTTGGTGATCCAATAGACGAAGCTTACTTTAAAGTTTTAACTGATTATATTGTGGAAAAAAGTGTCTTTATTTACCAAATGAGAGAAAAATATATTCAAAGATTGAATAAAATTTGTCCAAAGATATTTAAAGATATTGCTTCAAAAGAGGGTTTTCATATTAAATATAAACCATCAATTGATTTTGCAGATTATGAAAAAGAAACTATAAGAACTGAATTATTAAAGGCCTTTAATGATAATTTGGAGCGCGAAATAAAAAATAAAACGACTCTTTATGGTCCTCATCATGATGATTTTGAATTTTATTTAGATGATGAAAATTTAAGATATTATGGATCACAAGGCCAACAACGAGTTGCTGTATTAGCGCTTAAACTATCAGAAATTCAAATATTTAGAGATTACAAGAAAACAAGTCCAATTATTTTATTAGATGACGTCTTTAGTGAATTAGATAATGAGAAAAAAAATAATTTACTAAAATTTATCGATGATGATATGCAAGTAATAATAACTACGACCGATTTATGCAATATCGATCAAAAGATAATCGATAAAGCCAAACTAATTAAAATAGAAAGCGGACAAATCACAGAAGAGGTGAGATAATGGAAGAAAACAAAGAACATTATAATGAATCGGATATTCAAGTCCTAGAGGGATTAGAAGCCGTAAGAAAAAGACCAGGAATGTACATAGGAACCACCGATGTTAAAGGACTCCATCATTTAGTATGGGAAATTGTCGATAATGCTATCGATGAAGCTTTAGCCGGCTATTGCGATGCCATTGAAATTGTTATTAATAAAGATAATTCAATAACTGTAAAAGATAATGGTCGTGGAATACCAACGGGAATTCATCCTAAAACAGGTTTATCCACAGTGGAAACAGTATACACTGTTCTTCATGCTGGTGGAAAATTTGGCGGAGGCGGGTATAAAGTCTCTGGTGGATTACACGGTGTAGGAGCTTCAGTTGTAAATGCCTTATCAAAAAGTGTAACCGTAACAGTCTATAAAGATGGAGAAGTTCAAGAAGTAAAATTTGAAAATGGTGGAAAAACTGTTCAAAAATTAACTGTAGTTGGAACATGTAGTGAAGAAAGAACAGGAACAACAGTTACTTTCAAACCGGATCCTGAAATTTTTGATACTGATATTTATGATTATGAAACATTAAAAGTTAGAACTCGCGAATTAGCTTTTCTTAATAAAGGCCTAAGTCTTACTTTAAGAGACGATCGTGATGATGAGGATACCACAGGTGAAACCTTCCACTATGAAGGCGGCATTAGTGAATATGTTAGATATTTAAATAAAAATAAAACTCCAATTCAAAGTGAAATAATTCATTTAGAAGGTGAAGAAAACGATGTAATATTTGAAGTTGCCTTACAATACAATACAGGCTATACGGACAGTATTTATTCATTTGTTAATAACATAAATACTCACGATGGTGGAACCCACGAAGAAGGCGTTAAGCGTGCTTTAACTAGAATTATTAATAGTTATGCGAGAAAGACTAACTTATTAAAGGAAAAAGATGATTCATTAAGTGGAGAAGATGTTAAGGAAGGATTAACAATGATCGTTTCTTGTAAACACCCAAATCCTCAATTTGAAGGTCAAACCAAAGGAAGATTAGGAAATTCGGAAGTAAGAAAAATCGCTGATAATGTATTTGCTGATGGTTTTGAACGTTATTTACTAGAACATCCAGATGAAGCCAAAATAATTATCGAGAAAAATATGACTGCTGCCAGAGCACGAGTAGCTGCTAAAAAGGCCAGAGAACTTACAAGAAGAAAAAGTGATCTAGATGTTATAAATTTTGGTGGAAAACTAGTTGATTGTAAGGATAAAGATCCTGCAAAATGCGAAATATTCCTTGTCGAGGGAGATTCGGCTGGAGGGTCAGCAATCAAAGGAAGAAATTCGATGACCCAAGCAATTCTGCCCCTAAGAGGTAAGATTTTAAATGTTGAGAAGGCTAGAATGGATCGTGCTTTAAGCAATGAAGAAATTAGAACTATTATTACAGCTTTCGGCACAGGAATTGGTGAAGACTTTGATTTGAAAAAGTTAAGATACCATAAAATTATTATTATGACCGATGCCGACGTTGATGGATCTCACATTAGAGTTTTATTACTTACTTTATTTTATCGTTTCTTTAGACCAATTGTCGAAGCTGGTCATGTTTATGCTGCACAGCCTCCATTATTTTGTATAAAACATGGTAAAACAATAAAATATGTTTTAAATGAAGAAGAAAGAGATTCTTATTTAGCATCTTTAAACCCAAACACTAAATACGATATTATGCGTATGAAAGGTTTAGGTGAAATGGATGCTGATGAATTAAACGAAACAACCATGGATATTAATAGTCGAATTTTAAGAAAGATAACTGTTGATGATGCTATCGCTGCAGATGAATCTTTCTCAAAATTAATGGGAGAAGAAGTAGAGCCAAGAAGAAAATTTATTGAAGAAAACGCAACATATGCGCAGAATTTGGACGTTTAGGAGGTGAATTATGGACCATAGTAAAGATAGATTAGAAGAAAATAACATAGTAAATGAAATAGAAAGTTCATTTTTAGATTATTCGATGAGTGTTATCATGGCACGTGCTTTGCCTGATTTAAGAGATGGGTTAAAACCAGTTCACCGCCGAATTTTATATTCGATGTATGAATCAGGTTACACGCCAGATAAACCTCATAAAAAAAGTGCAAAAACTGTCGGAGAAGTAATGGGTAACTACCATCCACATGGTGATTCAAGTATATATGAAGCCATGGTGCGTATGGCCCAAGATTTTAGTTATCGTTATATGCTAGTAGATGGCCATGGAAACTTTGGTAATATTGAAGGTTATGGAGCCGCTGCCATGCGTTATACAGAGTCACGTTTATCAAAAATATCTTTAGAATTACTTCGTGATATTAATAAAGATACTGTTGATTTTGAACCAAATTATGATGAAACAAGAAAAGAGCCAACCGTTTTACCTTCAAGATTTCCTAGTGTCCTAGTAAATGGTACTATGGGAATTGCTGTTGGTATGGCTACTAATATTCCTCCACATAACCTAGGTGAAGTTATTGATGGATGTATTGCTTATATTGATAATCAAGATATCGATACAGTAGGATTAATGCAGTATATAAAGGGACCTGATTTTCCAACTGGGGCTACCATTTTAGGAAATAGTGGCATCAAAAAAGCCTATGAAACAGGTAAAGGAACAATAACATTAAGAAGTAAAGCGACAATTGAAGAAAAAAATGGACGCCAATATATAATAATTGATGAAGTACCATATGGAACAAATACTTCTGACTTAAAAAATAAAGTAGCAGAATTAGTTCATAATAAAACTATTGAAGGAATTTCAGATTACCATACAGATCTAAAAAATGGTATTAAGATAACAATAACTTTAAAGAAAGATGCAAATGCGCAAATTGTTTTAAATAATTTATATAAACATACCGGATTTCAAACAAATTATGGTATTACATTATTAATGCTTGATAATGGTGTTCCAAAAACATTAGGCTTAAGAGATATAATTTCTAAATATATAGATTATCAAAAAGAAATAATAATTAGAAGAACGAGATTTGATTTAAACAAAGCCGAAAAACGTGTTCACATTTTGGAAGGCTTAAAAATAGCTTTAGATAATATTGATGAAATAATAAAAATTATTAAAGGTGCTAACGGCGACGAAGACGCTCAAGCTCAATTAATATCAAGATTTAATTTATCAGAGGCTCAAGCTACAGCTATACTAGAAATGAAGTTAAGAAGATTAACTGGTCTAGAAAGAGCAAAAATCGAAGATGAATTAAAAGATTTATTAGAAAAAATTAAATATTACAATGAAATATTAGCATCTGAAGAAAAGGTGTTAGGTATTATTAAAGAAGAATTGCAAGAAATAAAAGATAAATATAGTGATGATAGAAGAACCAATATTGATATGACTGCTATTGACTATATTGAAGATGAATCATTAATACCAGTCGAAAACATTGTCATTACGCTAACAAACAAAGGGTATATTAAACGTATGCTTAGCGAAAACTACAAAACGCAGAATAGAGGAGGAGTAGGAATAAAAGGAATGACCACAAACGAAGAAGATTTTGTGGAAAACTTAATTTCTATGACTACTCATGATTACATCATGTTCTTTACTAATAAAGGTAAAGTGTATCGTGTTAAAGGATATGAAGTGCCAGAATTCAGTAGGCAATCAAAAGGTTTACCTATTGTTAACTTACTACCACTAGAAAAAGAAGAAACAGTAAAAGCTATGCTTAAAATAAATTCTGAAGAAAAAGAAGGTAATATTGTCTTCTGTACACAAAATGGTATTGTTAAGAGAACAGCTCTATCAGAATTTGAAAACATCAGATCAAATGGTAAAATAGCTATATCATTAAAAGACAACGATGAATTAATTTCTGTGGATAAAACAATAGGGAACAATGAAATAATAATTGCTTCATCAAATGGTCGTATGATTAGATTTGACGAAACAGAGATTAGAATCATGGGAAGAACCGCTGCCGGGGTTAAAGGAATAGATTTAGGTGATGGAATCTGCGTTGGCTGTGAAATTGCTAATCCAGGTCAGGAAGTTTTAGTAGTAACAGAAAAAGGTTATGGAAAACGTACCAATGCTACTGAATATCGAATGACACATAGAGGTAGCAAAGGAGTTAAAGGATTAAATATTACTGAAAAAAATGGTAACATTGTAGCCTTTAAATTAGTCAATGGTGATGAAGATTTAATGATAATTACTAATAGCGGAATGATCATTAGATTATCTGTTGCCCAAGTGTCAACAACCGGGCGTGTAGCTCAGGGTGTTAGATTAATAAACTTAAAAGAAGAACAAATGGTTAGTAATGTGGCTCTAATATTCAAAGAAGAAGATGAAGAGGAACTAGAGATTACTACCGAAGAGGATATACCAAAATAGGTATATCTTTTTACTTGATGAAATTACAGCTATGTTTCACGTGAAACATTGGAGTACAAAAATTATATAGTTTCACGTGAAACATCTAAGCTATAGTATTTAATAAATCACTAAAATCATCGAATAGTATAGAAAATAGACTATACAGTTATTAATAACATTTCTAACGGTGTATTATTTACAATACTAACTACAATAGTTATGTTATTTAATAATTAATGCCAATTAATGAACCCAATGTTTCACGTGAAACATTGTATGAAGATGTTTTAAACTAATTAAATACTTTAAACAGTATTTTTTAATAAAAAAAGTGTGGAAAAGGGAGCGGCTGCTTTAACAAAAATAGTTTTAAAATTTTCTTAACAACTGTAGTGTAAGTATTACACAATTTATATTTTTTATTTAAAATCATTTTATGTTTCACGTGAAACTATCTTCAAATTATATTTTGTTTTTAGACAATAAAGTTCCAATCTTATATTTTTTTGTGTAAATAATCTATCAAAAAGTAGAGAAAAACATATAATGTTTCACGTGAAACATAAAAAAACAGGCTCAAACAATAAAAAAATGTGGATAACTTTCGTGATGTAGTGAAGGTGTCGTTATTAAATGATGGAATAAGCTTTGCCGGAATAAATAACAATTGTTAACAATCATATTTACGTTTTATTAACTATTAAACTATGTTTCACGTGAAACTTTGCTATATGTTATTTTTTAGCCCGACTAAACCCACAAAACCTCACTTTAATCCCGAAAATATACAAATATGAATAATGTTTCACGTGAAACATTATTACAGTTGCTTTTTTTAGTAAAATATTATATTATTATCTAGGTACAACGTTTATATCTGAACCAGGTCAGGGTCGGAAGACAGCAGCCTTAAGGGTCACTAAACGTGTGTACCTTTTATTTAGGTGATAAAATGAATAAATATATGAAATTAGCTTTTAAGGAAGCCCAAAAATCTTTATTAACCGATGATGTTCCTGTTGGAGCTATAATTGTGGAAAACGGTAAGGTAATAGCCAAAGCTCATAATACAAAAGAAAAAACCAAAGTAGTAACTAGACATGCTGAAATAAATGTTGTGGAAAAAGCTTGTAAAAAGAAACAAAATTGGTATTTAAACGATTGTGAAATGTATGTTACTCTAGAACCTTGTAAAATGTGTCAAGGAGCAATTGAACAAGCACGTATAAAAAAAGTATTTTTTGCTGCTCCTAGATCTAAAGAAAATATTTCAAAATCAACATTTAAAAAAATGGAAGAAGGACTAGAAGAGTCCCAAACATTATTAAAAAAGTTTTTCGAAAATAAAAGGAAATGAGTGTAAAGTTATTTCCTTTTGTTGTGGATAAATGTTATAATTATAATAGTTTTAGAGGGTGATTGAATGTATCAAGCATTATATAGAAAATATAGGCCAAAAAACCTAGATGAAGTTGGTGGACAAGATACAATTGTCAAAATAATTAAAAATTCTATTTTAAATAATAAAATTAATCATGCTTATCTATTTGCAGGACCTAGGGGAACAGGCAAGACGAGTGTCGCTAAAATATTTGCTAAAATGGTAAATTGTGGAAACTTAGAAAAAGGCAATCCTTGTGGAAAATGCACTAGTTGTACCGTCCCAAATAATAGTGATATTATTGAAATTGATGCAGCATCTAATAATGGAGTTGACGAAATTCGAGAACTTCGTAATAAAGTTAATCTTGTTCCGTCCTATGGAAAATATAAAGTTTATATTATTGATGAGGTTCATATGTTAACAACTGGCGCTTTTAATGCTCTGTTAAAAACATTAGAAGAACCACCAGCGCACATTATATTTGTTTTAGCAACAACCGATCCTCATAAAATTCCTGAAACAATATTATCAAGGTGTCAACGTTTAGATTTTAAAAAAATAAGTGAAAATAACATCGTTAAAAGATTATCAGAAATTGCTAATAACGAAAACATTGATATAGAAGAGCCTGCTCTATACGAAATAGCTCGTTTATCTGATGGCGGGATGAGAGATTCAATTGGAATGCTAGATCAAGCCGTAGCATATTCAGAATCTAAAATAACTGCTGCGGACATACATGATATTAACGGTACGTTAACACCAGAAGATTTGAAGTCCTTTATAAACTTAATAATAAAAGGCGACTTAGAAAATATTTTTAAAAAGTTAGATTTTTATAATGATAGCGGTAAGAACTTTGTTAAATTAACCGAAGAGATAATTACTTTTATGAGAAACATTCTTCTTTGTTTAAAAGCACCTGAATATTTCAAAACTATTAACAGTAATTTTAAAATTTATAACGAATTAGTAAATAGTATTAATAGCGAGACGATTTTAGATTATATAGATAAACTAAATGATTGTACAATAGAAATGCATCAAGCCAGCAATACTAAACTATTACTCGAATTAGCAATTATTAAAATGTTAGGTAAAACAGAAATTGGTGAAAAACAGGTTAAATCAGAAGAAACCAAAGAAGAACCAATACCTAAGCTTGCTGAAAGTACAATTGAAAACAAAACAGATGTTAAATCATCAGAATTAGGTACCAAAGTAGAAATAGTAAAACCTCAGGACGAAAAAGATGAAACATTAAAAGAAACAACGTCCAAAAACAAGCAAGTAGACTATGATAAATTAAACGAAATAAAAGAAATTCGGATTAATAACACTTTAGCAAATTTTAATAAAAAGGCCGCTATGGCAATAAAGCAAAAGATACTTTCGCTAAATGACTTTCTACTTGATCCAGATTTCGGTAAATATGCCGGTATGGTTTTAGATGGAACTTTGAAAGCCGCCAGTGAGAAAAATTTAATCTTTGTTTATAAAAATGAACGAATGGCTAATCTATTTAATGAAAATATATTAAACATAGAAGAAGTTTTAACTAAAGTTTTAGATAATAAATATAAAGCCATAGCTACTGATGTAGATAGCTGGGAAATTATAAAAAATGAATTTAATAGTAAAACAAAAGAATATACTTATCAAGAAGAAAAAATAAATATAGCTGATCTATTTAAAGAAGACGACGAGAAAAGTGAATTCAGCGTTTTCGAAGATATAATCGAATATAATTAGGAAAGGAAGATAATATGAATATACAAGCTATGATGAAACAAGCACAAAAAATGCAAAAGGATATGATGAATGCAAAGGAGGAAATCGATAATTCTGTTTTCGAAGGCAAATCATCATTTGTCACCGTTGAAATGAAGGGGAATAAAGAACTTACAAAAGTAAAAATTGATACTGATAATATCGAAAGCGATGAAATAGAAATGCTTGAAGATATGATTTTAGTTGCTGTAAACGAAGCTAGTAAAAAAGTCGATGAAATGACTGATCAAAAAATGGGTAAATATACTCAAGGAATGCCAGGATTATTTTAAATGTATCCACGAACAATCACCAATTTAATTGAATGCTTTAAAAAATTTCCAGGGATTGGTGAAAAAACAGCTGAACGTTTAGCGCTTTCATGCTTAAACATGGATGATGAAACAATTCAGTTATTTACTACTTCATTAGAAAACAGTAAAACTAAAATAAAAAAATGTGAAAAATGTGGTAATCTTTCAGAAGATAACGAATGTGACATTTGTAAAGACGAAAGTCGTGATACAAATGTTCTTTGCGTTGTTGAAGAAAGTAAAAATATTGTTTTATTTGAAAAAATAGGAACATACAATGGGCTTTATCATGTTCTTGGCGGATTAATTTCTCCATTAGATGGGATTAACCCTGAAGATATAAATATAGCTTCATTATTAAAACGAATAGAAGAAGAAGATATTAAAGAAGTAATACTTGCTGTTAAACCAACAGTTGAAGGTGAAACCACCGCTTTATATATTCGAAAAATTCTTGAAGGAAGAGATGTAGTAATTTCTAAAATTGCTCATGGAATCCCTATGGGGGCTGATATTGACTATATTGATCCATTAACTTTAGAAATAGCGTTATCAGATCGTAGTCAAATCTCATAAATTATTATAAATTTTATATAATTTATTGAGGTGGAATATGCTATCAAAAATTACACGTGCATTTAAAAGGCTACTTATGGGCTTTTTCATGTTATATGGTTATAACATATTAGTACCAGCAGCCGCTATAATTCCAATAAATATAATAACTGTATTAATACTTACAATCCTTGGTTTACCAGGATTAATAGCTTTAATAGTAATTAGATTGCTAGTTTATTAGGGGGATGAAAGATGTTAGATGAATATCAAAACCTACAACCAATAGTGTATAGAATATTAAGAAATGCCGCTTTAAAAAATAAATATTCACATGCATATCTTTTTGAGACTAATGGTTTTTATGATAGTTTTAACTTAATATTTTCATTTGTTAAAACTATTTCTTGCCCTCATAGTTATACTAATAATAAAAATTGTCAGAATTGCAAACAATGTGAAGTAATTGAAAGTGGTAACTTTCCAGAAATAGAAATCATATCTCCTGATGGAATGTGGATAAAAAAGGATCAACTACAAAAGCTTCAGGAAGAATTTAATAAAAAAGCTATTATTGGTAATAAAAAAATATATATAATATACTTATACTTAAATAAATACAAAACAATTTGCTTATTAAAGCCGACTCTTATTACTTCTTTGCAATATAATCATAAACAACTTTTGAAACAGAGGCTATTATAGCCGCATTTGTTTTATCATCTTCTTTCGAATCCCGTATAAAAACGGCAATACAATAGCGCTGTCCGTCGGGTAACTGTACAAAAGCCAGATCATTATCTCCCGCCTTTACCCCTTCAACATTCCGGTCAGAGCTTCCGGTTTTATGCCCCATTACCACCCTTTCAGGAAGTCCGGCTTTTATCTTATCATTTCCCGTAGATGTTTCTATCATGATTTTTCTTAAATAGTTCCCATACTCGTCTCTGAACAAATCTTCTTTTAAAAATTTATCCAACAACAGAACGGCAGAAGACGGTGTAGCCGTATTGCAGTATTGTTTCTCAAACGACTCATGCATCACTGCTTCCGTCGCAACAACAGACATTCCCGAAATGCCCAACCGCTTAATATAATCATCGACAACTTTTGTCCCGCCGATATACCCGAATAATATATCACACGCATTATTATCGCTCAACGATACCGTGTAAGAAAGCAACTCCCGTATCGACATCTTAATATTACCCTGAGGATGCCGATCTCTCAAAGGACTATATGTATCAGGTAACAGATCTGATTCCCGGATAAATATATCGGTGTCGAGAGAAAGATTATTTTTATGAAGGTAATCGAGAACTGCAAGAGCCAATGGAAATTTGCAAACACTCATCATCGGATAATCGCCCCTATTCACTTCAAAAAGCCGGTTATCCCCATATAAAACAGCAACTCCTACGATTGCCCTTTTCTCTTTCAGAACAGAAGCGATACGCATCTTCAACTCTCTTTCATTCTTTGAAGAAGCTACTGTAACAGTAAAACAGGCGATTAAGACCCCAACAATAAAATATTTCATAATTATCCGATATTATTTATGAGAAACAAAAATAGAGAAAAATATACTCAAGCCAATTATCTATATCTTATAAAAATAAGCCAATGTCCCTCAAAAGCGATGACACACCTCTACATTGTCAGAGCTCCATCTCTCGGAAAAACAGAAGCATAAATATTTTTTCATTTTTAACAATTAAGTATTCCTTAAGATCGTACCTTTGCACTCCCGTGTGCTTGATAAACCACGTAAAAAACAAGATGTATGAAAAAAACAGTCAGCCTCCCCTTTATGGTGTTGAGCATACTTTTTTGCGTATGCCTCATCATTTCCAACATTCTGGAAGTGAAAATGATCTCTTTAGGTCCTGTCACGGCAACTGCCGGACTTATCGTATTCCCTATCTCGTATATTATAAATGATTGTATTGCCGAAGTATGGGGATATAAAAAAGCCCGGTTGATCATCTGGGCAGGATTTGCCATGAACTTTCTTGCCGTAGCGCTTATACAGTTGGCTATACTTTTGCCTCCGGCTTCGTTCTGGAACGGACAAGAAGCCTTTTCTTTGGTATTTGCCGCAACTCCCCGCATCGCAGTAGCCAGCTTGATCGCATTTTTGGCCGGATCGTTTTTGAATGCTTACGTTATGAGCAAAATGAAAATAGCCAGCAAAGGTAAAAGATTTTCGCTTCGGGCAATGGTATCGACACTGGTAGGAGAAAGCGCAGATTCTTTGATCTTTTTTCCTGTGGCTTTCGCCGGAGTCGTTCCGTTTAACGAGCTGCTGATACTCATCGTAACTCAAGCAATTCTAAAATCGGCCTACGAAGCTATTATCTTACCGGTTACCATACGAGTGGTAAAGCTAATCAAACGAATTGACGGAAGCGATGTATATGACACCGACATTTCTTATAATATACTAAAAATAAAAGAAGTATAATATTTATATATGGAAGAAACGACACTAAGCCTATTAGGGAAAAAGACAGAATATCCTCAAGATTACGCTCCTGAAGTACTGGAAGCATTCAATAATAAACACCCGGAGATGGATTATTGGGTACGTTTCAACTGCCCTGAGTTTACAAGTCTTTGTCCTATTACAGGACAACCGGATTTTGCAACTATACAGATCGATTATATTCCGGATATAAAAATGGTAGAGAGCAAAAGTCTGAAGCTTTACCTATTCAGTTTTCGCAATCATGGAGGATTTCATGAAGATTGCGTCAACCTGATCATGAAAGATCTCATCAAACTCATGAATCCCAAATACATCGAAGTTACCGGTTTTTTTACACCGAGAGGCGGAATCAGCATATACCCATATTGCAATTACGGACGTCCCGGTACTGAATATGCCGAAATGGCAAAAGACAGAATGAGAACCCATCGATAAAGCTGTTATAATGCAAAAAGTAGCCGTTATCCTGTATAAGTACCGGAAACGGCCACTTTTTTTTAGAATCTATTCAAATTTTATTCAAGTCTGCTTTGAGGATTCCTTTACGGGAAATTTTAATCAGGTTCTTCTACAATCTAATTTTTCACAGGGCGTACCGACCGTCCGTAATAGCTGGCATTTCCCGCCCAACGAATCTGAGTCGGTTGCAACTCTAAATAATAAGCATAATCATTATCTCCGGCACTACGATACTGAGATGTCCAGTAATAGCCGACTTCTCCGCTTTTAGAAATCGTCGATCCCGGATAGATACGATACCCCGTTGCCGGAAGGAAAAGCCCGCCGACCAATTCTTCATCGGTAATCTGACGTGCTGAAGTATTCTCTACACGACCGCTTTTCATCGGAGGAGTAAACAAATATCCATATACATTTTTACCATCCTCTGTCGTATAATATCCATATTGATATGAAGCTTCATTATACAATTTCTGCAACTCCGCTTGTGTCGGCAGTCTCCATGTCCCTTGTGTTGCCCAATAAGCAATATCTCCGTATAATGCGGCAGCAAAATCAGAGGTCTCGGCCGTACATGCCTCATCGGTAAACATTTTACCGCTTATATCCTGCGACACATTTTTTGCACAAACACTGGAACTGGTAGTCAAAGCATTTGCACCGCATACTCCCCAATTGAAATGATCCATTTGCGAAGAACTTTGTGAAATAGACGACCCGGTATTACCATCGACATAATTAAAGTATTCCCACTGATGATCGGCAATCTTCCAATCTTCACCTAAATGCTGAAGGTTACCTCTTGCCCATTTTATTCCGCAAACACTGACATAGTCATTATATTCCGAATTTACATCATCATAAAGCATTCCGTCTTTATCATCATCGTCATCAGAAGAACATGCGGCAAATCCGAACGCCATCACAGACATC
>URBG01000010.1 GCA_900546055.1 uncultured Mycoplasmatota bacterium | reverse complement strand
GGGGGGGTATAATATAATAGAAAACCCCAAAAATAAGACATAATTTGACATATAGCGAACTCTACTACTTGACAATACAAGGTAGCTGTATTATACTTGTTAATACAAGGAGAAATTATTATGAAAAAGGCATTATACATAATTGGTACTTTAATTTTAGCTATAGTTGTTGTTTACTTTTTTACTAATTCAAGTAATAAAGTTCCCGTTAAACAGCAATTAAAAAAGCTAGATCTTGAAAACATAAATAAAGTCATGATTGTTGCGCATCCGGATGATGAATCAATTTGGGGAGGATCTCATCTATTACAAGATAATTATCTTGTAGTGTGTATAACTTGTGGTGGCAATAGTACGAGAGTTAATGAAATTAATAAAGCTATGGATTATACAAAAGATAAAGTCATTATGCTAGATTATCCTGATAAAGTTTGGAATAAACGTAGCGATTGGAAGGCCGAAAAAAAACAAATTAAACAGGATATCAAAGCCATTTTAAAATATAAAGATTGGCAGCAAGTAGTTACTCATAATCCTAATGGTGAGTATGGGCACCAGCACCATAAAATGACTAGTAAAATAGTTACCGATGTTTATGGTACCAATGACAAACTTTATTACTTTGGTAAATACTATACTAAAAAAGCCTTAACCAAATTAGATAAAGAAACAGCCATCGATAAAAAAATCCTAAAACAAAAAACAAAAGATTTATTACCAATATATAAAAGTCAAGGATTTATCGATGATAAATTTGGCCATATGTATCCATTTGAGGACTGGGTTAAAAGTACAGAATGGTCGTAAAGCAGTCAATAAATATTATAATACAGTTGACAAAAGCTAAAAAACAAGATACAATTTAATTGTACTATTACAACTAATACAAGGAGGCAGTAGCATGGGGAAGTTTACTAAAAAAGACTATCTAAACCTCGGTCTTTTAGTTTTACTATATTTAATTGTTATTTTCTTAATTACCCATGGAAAGTATTTATATGGTTCTACTGTTGACTGGGAAGTTCAACACTGGGCCATTCCTGAATATTTTCGAAGCCTCTTTTATCATACTCATGAATTAATACCTAATTTCGCTTCAAACTTAGGTGGCGGACAAAATATATTCTACTTTGCCTACTACGGGTTTTTAAGCCCAATAATTTTAATATCTTATTTGTTACCGCAAGTTCAAATGTCTGATTATATTACCATAAGCAGTATTTTTATGGGAATACTAAGTGTAATATTATTCTATAAATGGTTAAAAAATCATAATTTCAAAACCAGTATTTGCTTAACCGTATCAATTTTATTTTTATGTGCAGGGCCTTTAATCTTCCAAAGCCATCGTCATATCATGTTTATGAACTACATGCCATTTGTCATTTTAGCGCTCATGGGTGTCGATAACTATTTTAAATCAGGCAAACGTTCATTATTAATTATCAGTACTTTTTTAATTATAATGACCAGTTATTTCTATAGCGTTGGTGCTTTATTTGGTATTGTCGTTTATGGAATATATGTGTATTTAAGAAAAAATCGAAATACTAATATTAAAGAATTTGTCAAAGCCGGAATAAAGTTTGCTATTCCAATAATTATTGCCGTTTTAATGGCATGTATTCTTTTACTACCTGTACTGCATGCTTTACTTAGTGGCCGCATTCATGGTGATGTCCCACTTAATATTGCTAATCTTGTCATACCTCATTTTGGCTTAGAGTATGTTTTATATGGTTCATATTCTGTTGGTTTAACAGCAGTCGTAGTAGTTGCTTTATTTTGTAATCTAATGTTTAGAAAAGTAGATAATTTATTTTTAAATATTACCTTAATTGCTGTAATAACAGCCAATATCTTCGTTTATGTTTTAAACGGAACCTTATATTTAGATGGAAAAGCCTTAATCCCGTTATTGCCCTTATATTGTTTAGTAATTGCTAAATTCTTTAGTCGTGTCATTGCCAAGAAACTAGCATTTTACAATATCCTTTCAATGTTTGCTATGACGGTAATATTCGCAATTATTTTTGCTGACAAAGGATATGCGGCTCTATACATTATAGATGGCTTATTCATTATCTTTTTACTAAGTTATTACTATAAACACCATAGTGAAAAGAAACTGTTTATTCCGTTAGTAACTCTTAGTTTTATTATTTGCCTAAGTGTAAATTTTGGTGATCATTTAGTTTTAAAAGAAACCCATAAAAAACAAAATAACGACGAAATTACCGAGTTAACAAAATATGCTTTAGACAACGACGATAGTTATTATCGTATCTATACTGATATTAAAGGTGTTGATCAAAACATTAATCGTGTTTTAGATCCGAGACAAAACATGTTAACATTGTACTCTTCAACTTATAATAAAGAGTATAACCGTTTCTTCTATCATACCTTTAATAACAATATTAAATATCGAAACTCTGTTATCACACACGAAAATAAAAATATAATGTTTGAAACATTTATGGGCGTTAAGTATTTAATAACCGATAAGACACCGCCTTTAGGATATCAAAAGGTAACAAAAACAAAAAATTACACCCTTTACGTTAATGAAAATACTATGCCTGTTGGGTATGCAAGTAGTAAAATTTTAAATGAAGAACAATATAAAGCTTTAAAATATCCATTTAAACTTGAAGCATTAATGAATAATATTATTGTTCCAAAAGCCGAAAATAAGACAATAACTTCACATATGGAAAAAGCTAAACCCCGTTTTAAAAAAGAAGAAATTATTGATCTTGATATTGATAAAGAAGGTAAAATGTATCATGTAAAAACTAAAAATGAGAAACCTGGATATATTAATCTAAGTCTTGATAAAAAAGTTAAAGACAAATTAGTATTAATTAGAATCCACGTTTCAAATCCGCAGTCATGTACCAAGGGTGATACATCAATTACCATTAATGGTGTAAAAAACAAATTGACTTGCCGTGAATGGAAATATTATAATCATAATCAAACCTTTGATTATACCTTATCAAGCCCGAATGGAATTAAAGATTTTGAAATTAAATTTACCAAAGGCGAATACACAATTAATAATATTCAAGTATATACTTTAGACTATAATCAAATATCTAATTTAAACAATACTGTCGATGAATTTAAAATTGACACTAAAAACACCAAAGGTAATAAAATTAAAGGATCAGTTAACGTTACTGAAGCAGGTTACTTTAATTTAACTGTTCCTTATGATGAAGGCTTTGAAATTAAAGTCGACGGCAAAGAAACAAAGTATGAAAAAGTTAATGGAGCATTTATTGGCTTTCCAATTGAAAAAGGCCACCACCAAATCGATATTACCTATACTGCGCCAAACTTTAACCTTGGTAAGAATATAAGTATCGTCGGCTTTACGCTTTTCATAATAATTTTTGTCTATGAAACCTTTAAAAAAAGAAAAACTAAGTCTAAAAAAACTGAAAATATATTAAATTAACCAAAAAGCATTGTTAAAAATGCTTTTTTTATTTTTTCTCCCTGAAAAAAAGGAAATAGAAAGTAGACCTCGTATGATATAGATAAAGGGGCAAGAAAGGAGAGAAAATGAAAAAGATCGCAGTTTTAATTTTAGGAATTATATTATTCAGCTTATCGGTAGAAAGGGCCAAGGCCGAAACGATCACCTATAAACGACTTGATAATATTTATTTTAATTTAAAAGTTGATGGCAAAACCAGTTCCAATCATGTTACTATGTTTTATTTAGATGATAGGTTAGCATATTGCATTGAACCTGGAAAGGATATAACTACGAAAACTTATAATTCTAAACCCAACTGGGATGGAACTAATTTAAATGTCGAAGCGCAAAAGAAAATTGAAAAAATTGGATACTATGGTTACGAATATCCAAACCATCAAACGCCAAAATATTATATTGCCACTCAAGAACTAATTTGGCAAGCAATTAAAAATATTGATATCTATTGGACCACAGAAAAAGATGGGCGAGGGGATACTATTGATATTAGTAAAGAAAAAGCTGAAATATTATCATTAGTTGAAAAACACGACATTATACCATCATTTGTTAATAAAACAATTGATGGTAAAGTAGGGCAATCTTTAACTATCTCTGATGATAATCAAGTGCTAGATAATTTTAATCTAGGTCAAACTAGTTATCACCAAATAACTAAAGAAGGAAATAAGTTAAATGTTAATTTCAGTAGTGAACTTCAAGAAGAGGAAGTCTCTTTAACAAGAAAAAATTACGATAGTTTAACCTTGTTAGTTTACCATATGGAAGGTTCACAAAAATTGGCCGCTCTAAGATTTTCAAACAAAGAAGATTATAAATTTAAAGTAAGAAGTACCGAAGAGCCCAAAGAAATAGTTAAAGTGCCGAGTACTAGTATTCCCTTCGCTTCTATTAAATTTGGTGTACTAACGTTCTTTAAAAATGATAGCCGCTACTTTAATTAAAATAACTATGTTTATGCAACAATTAACTTTAGATATCAATGTAGCTAAGCCAATTATTAAAGTAGAACATTATTATTATCAAAACCCTGTCTTAGAAATTCCTAAAATTAACCTAAAAAAAGAAGTATATCCAAACAACCAAGAAAAAAACACGGTAGACAAGGGAATTCAAGTAATAAGTGGATCCAGTATGCCAAATATCCAAAATGGTAATTTTATTTTAGCTGCTCATAGTGGCAATTCAAACATCGCTTATTTCAAAAGCCTAGATAAACTATCCTATAACAGTGAAGTCTATGTATATTATCAAAATCGTAAGTATCGATATATTATTGGTGATATTTATGACGTTTTAAAAACTGGCTATGTCGAAATAAAACGCAATAAAAATAAATCTGCTATTACTTTAATTACTTGTAAAAAAGGAACAAATCTCCAAACAGTGTATATTGGTTATTTAATTACTGCTACTAAAACACCATAAGGTGTTTTTAACTTGAAATAAAGTAAAAAAAAGCATATAATTAAAAATACCGGAAAGAAGTTGATATAATGCAAAAACATGATTGGAATATTAAAGAAGTATATCCAAATATTTTTCAAATTGAAGACTACAAAGGCGTCCATGTAACTTTAATTAAAGGCGAAAAAGAAGCTATCTTATGGGATATGGGATATGGTGTTTATGATTTGAAACAACTAATTGAATCTTTGATAGACACCCCGTTTAAAGTTCTTGCTAGCCATGGTCATTTAGATCATACATTAGGCTGCACCCAGTTTGACGAAATATATTTAGCTAAGGGTGATTATAAATTATTTGAAGAAAATAACCAACAATTAATTAAAGAAAAAGTCGTTACTAAAGCCGTTCAAAAAGGCGATATGACCGAAAAAGAAGCGGGTAACTATTTAAAAAAACCACTGCCAAAAATAAACGAATTAATCATTGGAACTGTTTTCGATCTTGGTGGAATTCATGCGGAAGTTATTGACCTTCAAGGTCATACTAAAGGCTCTGTTGGGCTACTTTTAAAAGAACCAGAAATACTTTTAACTGGCGATGCCATCTGCAATGACTTATGGATCTATTTACCAGAATCTGATTCTGCAAAAGTTTGTTTAGAAACTTTAGAAAAGTCATTAAAATTACCATTTAAACAATTCTTAGTTGCCCATAAAGATATTTTATATCCTAAAAGCCATATTAATGATATTATTGAAGTTATGAAAAATTTAAATTCCAAAGATTGTAGACCTCGAACCATGTATTTTTGTGATGATGACGTTTACGAAAATCATAAGTCAACTGATTATGGAACTATTAGTATCCTCTTTACAGAAGAAAAACTTAAATCTAGTGAAAGCTAGATTTTTTCATTACAAGCTAAGAAAATACATATACTTTATTAGGTGATTTGATGTTTAACTATAAAGTAGGAGTTTTTTTAGCTTTTATCGCATTATTATGTGCTTTTAATTTTGTTAGTGCCGAAAATAAGGATTTACCACTTTTATCCAAAGTAATATACTTAGATCCTGGACATGGCGGGACCGATAGCGGTGCTTATTATAAAGGCATTAAAGAATCAGACTTAAATTTACAATTAAGTAAAAGAATTATGAAATCTTTAAAAGAAGATGGTGCAACAGTTTATCTAACGCGTTATGATGATTATGATTTGGCTGTTAACAACGCTTATCATCGCAAACGAAGTGACTTATCAAGAAGAGCCAATATAATAAATAAATCAGGCTGTGATATGTTTATTTCCGTTCACTTGAATGCTGATTCTACTGAAAGCTGGTATGGAGCACAGGCATATTACGATAATATTAATCCTGAAAATGAAAAAATTGCTAAAATATTTCAAGAAGAACTAAAAAGATATTTAAATACAGACCGTGAATATAAAGAAAACAACACTAAATATATGCAACATCGTATTAATCGTCCAGGAATTTTATTAGAAGCTGGATTCCTATCAAATCCAAATGAAAGATATCTTCTTCAAAAAAGATCTTATCAAGATAAGGTAGCTGAAGTCGTTAGAAAAGCCGTTGTCAAATATTATAGTAATTAGTAGTTTTCAAATGTTTATCACAAAACAATGATAAAATATGCTATAATTAATAATAGGTGATAAGCATGTCAAAATCGTCCAGTAAAATATTTAGGACAATCGATGAGCAAATCTCGATATTAAGGGGCAAAGGGTTAATTATTGATAATGACCCAAAAACTAAAGACCTATTATTAAGAGAAAATTATTTCTTTATAAGTGGATATCGTCATTTGTTTATGAATCCAAAAAAGCCAGGAGTATTTTTGCCAGGAACAACTTTTGAAGAACTATATGCTGTTTTTGTTTTTGATCGTAAAATTAGAAATATTTTCTTTAAAAACATTTTAATTGTCGAAAACAATATTAAATCAATTATAAGTTACCAATTATCTAAGAAGTATGGTTTTAGGGATAAGGATTACTTAAACCCTAAAAACTTTACTCAGGACAAGCTAGCTGATAGGCAAGTGCATGATATTTTAAATAAAGTTAGGCGCCAAATTAGAGTCAATGGGCGCCAGCACACCGCCACCCAGCACTACATTGATAACTATGGTTATATTCCAATGTGGGTATTAGTTAAAGTTTTGTCGTTTGGTATAGTAGCTGAATTCTATAGTATTTTAAAACCAGATGATAAACAGGGAATTGCTAACTTTTATAAAATTGATGGTGAAATTTTAGAACGATATTTAACTTTATTATCAAACTTTAGAAATGTTTGTGCCCATGAAGATATTTTATATGATCATCGTACCCAAAGATTTATTCCTGATAGTAAATATCATGAAGCTTTAAACATAGAAAAAGTTGATGAAGTGTATAAATACGGAAAAAACGACTTATTTAGCCTTGTAATAATGTTAAAATATTTACTTAGAAAAGAAGAATTTTCTGAAATGATTGATGAAATAAAACTTGAAGTCGAAATTTTAGACGAATCAGTAGATACCACATCACTTGAAACTATTTTAAACAAAATTGGTTTTCCAACTAATTGGGAGGATATCACTGATTTAGATTAGGAGGAATTTATGCGTGAAAAAATAATCGGAATAATTGTTATACTAGTTGTTTTAACTGCTGGTATTTTAGGAACATTATATTTTACTACCAAAGATAATGATGTTCAAACCGAAGGAACACATAAAAATGTAACAATTAAAGAAACCAATTCTATTAATGAAGCGGTTAACAAAATCTACAATGCAGTCGTAGTAGTTGAGGCCTATAATCAAGGAAAACAGGCTAGTTCAGGAAGTGGTTTTGTCTATAAAAAAGATAGCAAATATGGTTACATTTTAACAAACTACCATGTTGTTGATGGCGCTTCTTCTTTAAAAACTATCGATATGAATGGTAATGAAGTCGAAGCCACTTATCTAGGTGGCGATAGCTACGCCGATATCGCTGTTATTAGAATTGATGCTAAAAGCGTTTTAGATATTGCCTCAATTGGTGATAGTACTAAAGCTAAGCTAGGAGATACAGTATTTACTGTTGGAACGCCAGTTAATAGCGAATATATGGGATCAGTAACTAAAGGTATTCTTTCAGGAGAAAATAGAACAATTACCGTTTCAGATCAAACAAAGGGTAACTATATGATGGAAGTATTACAAACAGATGCTTCAATAAATCCAGGAAATAGTGGAGGGCCACTAGTTAACATTAATGGCGAAGTAATTGGTATTACCTCAATGAAACTAGTTACTGATTCAATTGAAGGAATGGGCTTTGCTATTCCAATTGAAATTGCTATGACCAGTGTTGATAAACTTGAAAAAGGTGAAGAAATAAAGAGACCTTATATCGGCGTTTCTTTATATGATGCGAGTAACACAGCTATGCTTTACCGTAATAATTTACGTTTAGATGATGATTTAACTGAAGGGGCTGTTGTTGCCTCAGTTGAAGATAATTCTCCAGCAAAAGATGCTGGAATGGAAACTAACGATGTTATTTTAAAAGTCGATGGCACTAAAGTTAAAAGCACTGCTCACTTTAAATTCATGCTTTATAAACACGATATTGGTGATACAGTAAAAATAACAGTTAGCCGTGACGGAAAAGAAAAAGAATTATCCTTAAAACTTAGTAAAACTATAGGGGAATAAAATTCCTCTTTTCTTTTATTGAAAAGCTAAATAATATAGTTTATAATGTTAATAGAATGGAGCGAAGAATATGTGGAATCGCGCGGAAGTAAAAGAAGCTGGCAAAAAACACTTTATTAAAAATTATTGGCCATTTGTTTTCGTTTGTTTTCTTTTAGCTTTTTTAGGTTGTGAATATAGTTCATCAGCTGTCGTTATTCATGGCTATGATAATAACGGAGAAGTACCAGAAAATGTTATTTATAATACTGAACATTTGACTAATGTCAATGTTCTAGGTGGTGACGATAATATTGTTACAACTATATTGGAGCCATTTTCAAATGCTACTTCATTTGTCTTTAAATTAATTGGTTCAGTTAAAGAAACAATTGAAACTGAATATGGGGCTGCCTTAGTTTTAGGCCTTGCTTTTATATTTCAAATGGTTTATATCTTATTACTTTGTAATCCTTTAACGGTTGGTAGTCGCAAATTTTTCATTGATAATCATTATCAAAATAAAACAAAGATATCTAAAATATTAGAACCATATAAAAACAAACATTTTTTAAATGTTGTTAAAATTATGTTTCTACAAACACTTTATTTAATTTTGTGGATTTTTACCATAGTTGGAGTATTTATTAAAATGTATGAATATCGTATGATTCCATATATCCTAGCCGAAAATCCGGAATTAAAAACCAAAGAAGTATTTGCAAGATCAAAGAAAATAATGTATGGCCATAAATGGGATTTATTTATTTTTGATTTATCATACATCGGCTGGTATTTATTAAATGGGTTAACCTTCGGCCTTACAGGTATTCTTTATTCTAATCCATATAAATCTGCTGCTACGACAGAAATATATTTAAAACTAAAAGAAAACATAAGTTAAACACTTATGTTTTTTCATTGAACGTAATTCCTTCTCCTATATTAGGATGACTTTGAACATATATAAAATCTGTTATAAATAAAGCGATCAAAATAGTTGCAACAATTATTTTAACTAAGTATGGTATTTTAGCAAATAGCTTTGTAAAGAAAGGTTCTGCAATATAAATAACTACACATCCAGCCAAGCCAAATATAATTGCTCCTTCTAAACATACACGACCATTTATATTAATTAAATAATTACTGTAGTCCCACCAGCGCATACCCTTGGTAGCTTCTAAGTAATAGCCAATAAAGTACTCAAGCGAAGTACATATCAATAAAGACAATATAAATACTACGAAAGGTTTTTCTTTAAACCTTTTTAAGAAAAATAAGACAAAAAGTCCCCCAAATCCATATATTGGTATCCAAGGTCCATATAAAGTACCACTGTTGACGAGAATTCCCATCATTACTAGCTTAATTCCAACTTCCCAAAGATAGCCAATAAAAGAAAAGGTTAGAAATAGTAATACGTAATTTGTAATTTTGTCAACTAACTCTCTCTTCAAGCCAACCACTTCACTTCCACTAATACTATTTTAGCAAAAAAACAGCTAAAATCATAGCGGCCAATAAAAAAAAACAATATTCAATTGTTTCTTAATGGAGCTCCTTACACTCGCCTGCCGCTGGTTGATAAAAACAGTGTCCCTTATATCGCCCTGTCAAGTCTTGACCCCACCATTTATTTTGACAAGAACTGCCAGAGGATGGTGCATAAAACCATAAAGCATTAGTAGCCGGATAGTAATATTCTCCCCTGATAACGCGGTCAGCTAAATTTTGTTCCAAGGTTGTTGGGTTACTGTAAAATAAAGGACTATTTACACCTGAAAAACCACCTGGGGATTGATAAGCTACTTCTGGAATTGTACGAGTATTTTTAAAATCTAAACAATTGGCAATTGCTCTATTAACTATAACGTTTCCTACCATAAGCATTCCTAGATCTCCTTCGCCCACAGCTTCTGCTCTCATTAAACGCGCCAGCATGTCGCGATCTTTGGTTGTTGTTTGAATAATCATAATATCACCTAATATAATATATGAAAGAAAACAAAGTTATTGAATAAAATGTAAGTATATGGTATAATTAACTTGTCTGAAAATTCAGTGATAATATTATATCATATGTAGAAGTAAGCAAATAGGGGAATAGTTCAGCTGGTAGAACGTTGGTCTCCAAAACCAAATGTCGTGGGTTCAAATCCTGCTTCCCCTGCCAAGTGTTCATTACGCGAACTCAATATATTGTTTTACGGGTGGGTTCGCGATTAAAAAATATTTAAGGCAGTAGTATTCTTTTTACTATTGCCTTTTTCTTTGATATACTATCAGTAGTAAAAGAGGTGCAAAATGGCTGTAGGATTAACAAATAGTTTTTTTGATAAAAAACGCGAATGGTCAAAAATAAAAGATACTCTGTTAGGGTGTTATTTAAAACCATATTCAGCAAAAATATTTTCTACAAAAAGAGATATAGTGTATATTGATGCATTTTCAGGAACAGGAAAATTTAAAGATGGTACTTTAGGGTCTCCATTAATAGCATATGATGTTTTTAGCACAGCAAAAGAAAATAGTCGCTTTTCAAATGACGTTAATTTTGTTTGTATAGAAAAGAATAATTATGATGAATTAAATGATAATGTAAAGGATTGTTCAAATCTTCAAGTTATTGCAGACGATTATGAAAATGTAATTGTAGAAGTACTATCCAAACAATATGGAAAAAATGTTTTTCTGTATATTGACCCTTTTGGTATAAAAAATATTAAAATGGATTATTTCAAATTTGCTAATAATAAAAGTTTTTTTTCAGTGGAGTTACTCTTAAATTTTAATAGTTTTGGTTTTATTCGAGAGGGGTGCCGTCTTCTTGGGATGGATACACCATTTGACGATGTTGATGATGAAGGATTTTTACAAAATATTAAATTGGTTGATGAAGAAAAAAATGATATTAATAATATGAATGCTATTGCTGGTGGCGATTATTGGCAAGATATTATAAAAAGTATGAAATCGAAAAGTTTAGATGGATACGAAGCAGAGAAAAAATTTGCAAAAATGTATTGTGAAATGTTAAAAGAATATACAAAATTTAAATATGTAATAAACTTACCTATAAGAGTAAATCAAAATAATCGTCCTAAATATAGAATGGTTTTTGCTACAAATCATTTGGAAGGGTTCTTATTAATGAATGATGGTATGGCCAAAAGGCATTCAGAATTAAGAGAACATCAAGAAAAGGGAGCAATGTGTTTATTTGAAGAAACAGTGGAGAATGATATTTTGGAAGATGACAGAATTGAAAAAATCATCTTATCTTCATTGAGTGTCTCTTTTGAATTAGATATAAATGAAGTGATTTTAAAAGTTATAGAAGAAATAGGAATTTATCATACATCAAAAATTCGTGATATAATTTCTACACTTGCAACTGATGGAAAAATAAAAATTAGAAGAGAACCACCATTTACATCTAATGGTAAGCCTGCAAAGTTCCTAACAACCTCTAGAGATAAAAAGGTTTATTTAAGTTTATAAAGTGTGATATAATTAGTATAATAAAGGTGGTGTTAAATATGAAATGTCAAAGTACTATGGAACGAAAATCTTTGTTGTATAAAACTGGCGTTGAATATGGAGATTATACCATAAATCACATTCAAGGATGTTCGCACGGATGCTTATATCCCTGTTATGCTTTTATGATGGCAAGAAGGTTTGGCAAAGTTAAAAATTACGAAGAATGGTTAAAACCTGTAATAGTAAATAATGCTATTGAGTTATTAGAAAAGGAATTACCAAAACAAAAAAACAAAATTAAAACTATTCATTTATGTTTTACAACAGACCCATTTATGTACGGTTATGAGGATATTTGCAATTTATCTCTAAAAATTATAGATTTAGTTGGTACATACAATATACCATTAACTGCACTAACAAAAGGCGTTCTTCCGAAGGTATTGGATAAATCATCAAAAGAAAATAGTTATGGTATTACTCTAATATCATTGAATGAAGAATTTAGAAAAAAAATGGAACCAGGATCGGCTCCATACAAAGAAAGAATTGAAAGTTTGTATTATCTACATAGTAAAGGATTTAATACCTGGGTAAGCATAGAACCGTATCCAACACCGAATTTTATTGAACAAGATTTTTCGGAAATATTAAATGCCTTAAAATTTGTGGATAAAATAATTTTTGGTAGATTACATTATAATAAAAAAGTTTCACAATATAAAGAATATAAAAAATACTATAATGATTTAGCACAGCAAGTTGTAGATTTTTGTACAAAAAATAATATTGAATATCATATAAAAAATAAAACAATCACACAAGAAAGCGATGAGTTACAAACAGTTTAAACTCATCGCTTTTATAATTCTATATCTAAACCATCAAATAATTTATCTGCAAAGAAATCTTCTAATTTTATATTTAGACTATCACAAATTCTAACTATTGTTAATAGTTTAGGATTTGTACTTTTTCCACAGATAATTGATTGAACAGTCGATTGTGTTAATCCACTCATAATTGCTAATTTATTTATACTTATGTTTTTTTCTTCACACAAATTAAGTATCCTTTTTGCTACTGCCTCTGCTATCTTCATCCTACCATCTCCTATACACTTATTATATGAAGATAACGATGCATCATTTAGCGATGTATCGTTGACTTTTGTGATAATAAAATATAAAATAGAAGTAATAGAAAAAGTGGAGGAAATGTTATGAAAGAAAATAAAAAAATTCTTATTGTTTGTGGTGTTATTGGAGCTTTACTATTACTTGTTTTGATCGTGGCTGTTAGTTCAAATGGATTAAGTGATGTAGAAAGTAAAATTTATACTGCTGTTTCTAATTCTAAGTCTGATTTTAAAAGTCCATCTTCTGTAACTGTTCAAGAAGTTCACATATGTGGAGATTATGCAAAAGTAAATATTGGTGCAACAAATAGTTATGGTGCTATGGTATCTTCTGACTATGTTATGTACATTGGAAAGGAATTAACTCCTGAAGGTAAAGTAATTGATTATTATTGGTTAAGAGATGGCAATCTTAAATCTTCAAATGTTAATTCTAATAGTACAAGCCAAGCAAGAATTTTAAGTTTGAAAAAATTTGAACTGGAAGTATCAAAAGAATGTGTTGATACAATGTATGATGAAACCATCAATTATAACTTTACAGAAAAACAAATTAATTCCATTAATAAAAAACTATCAAAATAAAGTTACTACTTCTCAACGGTAACGGCAAATATATAACAGCAGCGAGTTGTTTGAAGGTGTCTACATTGACATCTTTTTAAAAAACTTTTCAAAAAGTGAAAGAAAGTTAGTAAAATTTTGGACTATCAGGAAAACCGATGATAAGATGTAGTCATCAAGGGACGCCTTGTGTAGTTATGCATAACAAATTGGAATATATAACTCATACCTTCTTAGGAGTTATTAATGCTTACAAGAATTAATTAAAGAGTTGTTATTCCTTCCAAAGACAGAACTTCGAAGTTCATCCTAAAAAATTCAAAAGAAAGGATGGATAAAATGGAAGATTTACCAAGAATATCTTTATCAATTTCAGAAATGGAAGTGAGAAGAAGATACCACCTTACATTAAGCAAAATGTTTATTCAAACATATGGTATTAACTTTGCCCTTCTATTAAGTGAAATAGATAGAATTACTCATACAAGTAATGAAAGACTTGATGAGGACGGATACTTACAATTAAGTTATAGTTTGTTTGAAAGAGATATTAGAATATCTAAAGGACAAGCAAAACCGATTGTAGATAAAATGGTTGAATTAGGTTTATTGGAAATTAAGTATACTCACGATGGTCGTAGAAAACTATACCGTTTAAATAATGAGAATGTTATTTTAGAGTTAAAAAGATTAATTTCTAAATATGATTCAAGAAAGAAAAATTAATGCAACACGAATAGTTAGAGTGCTATCAGGAATTTTACTAACGAGACTTTTCAAATACTTCTGATAGCCCCCTCTAACTCTATTATATAGGTACAGAACCTGTTTAATGGCAAGATGTAAATAAATATATGATTTAAAACAATGTAGTTATAATGCGCCTAAAATGGCAAATAAAAAAGATATAAATCTCTTCGAAGAGATTTAAGAAGAAGGAGAACGAAAGAAATGGAATTAAACCAAGAACAATTAAAAATGATTGCACAAGCAATCGATATAAATGAAGTCAAGAAGTTGATAATTGATAACATAAGTGAATATAACAAGTTCATTATTGAGGAAGAAGATTTAGAAGATAAGAAGAAAACTTATCCTAGAAAGGATGATATCAATGGATGTGGTAATCTATGCACGATATAGTTCACACAATCAAACCGAATGTTCTATTGATGGTCAACTAGATGAATGTCGCAAGTACGCAGAAAGAAATAATTATACTATCACTCACGAGTATATTGATAGAGCCAAGAGTGGCACAAAAGATGACAGAGAACAATTCTTACAAATGATATCAGATGCTAAGAAAGGCTTGTTTCAAGGAGTATTAGTGTATCAATTGGACAGATTTGCAAGAAACAGATATGATAGTGCTATCTATAAGAAACAACTAAAAGATAAAGGAATTAGAGTTTTATCAGCAAGAGAAAACATAACAGAAGATGCATCAGGGATACTTATGGAAAGTGTTCTTGAAGGAATGGCTGAATACTATTCCGTAGAACTAGGACAAAAGGTAAAAAGAGGAATGGGGATTAATGCAGATAACTGTTATTATAATGGTGGAACTGTTCCTCTAGGTTTTACCTTAAAGGAACTAAAAATTAATACAAGTGGAAAGCCAATGATTAAAAAGAAGTATGCCATCGATGAAGATACTGCTCCTATTGTTCAAAAGATATTTGAGATGTATGCAAATAGGGAAAGTCTTGCAACTATAACTAGGTATTTAAATGAACTAGGATGTAAGACTGCCAACAATCAAGAATTTAATAAAAACAGTTTAGGTAGAATACTAAACAACAAAAAATATATTGGTATTTACTCATATGGGGATGTAGAAACTCCTGGAGGAATACCAAGAATTATTGAAGATGATTTATTTGAAAAAGTTCAACAAGAATTAACAAAGAATGGAATGGCGCCTGCTAGATGTAGAGCAAAGACAGAATACTTATTAACAACTAAACTTATGTGTGGATGTTGTAAAGAATATATGACAGGTTATTCAGGAACTTCCAAAACAGGAAAACTTCATACTTATTATAAATGTAAGAATAAAGATTGCATCACAAAAGCAATTCAAAAAGATTATATTGAAGATTTAGTAGCAAACACAACACAAGCCTTTCTAACAAAAGAAAATATTGATTATGTTGCTAAAGAGATTGTTAGAATTATTAACGATGGTCAAGATGATACTAAATTAAAAAGTATGCAGAGCAACTATAAACATTTAGATAAGAAAAGGAATAATATTTTAAATGCTATTTATGAGTGTGAAGTTGAGAGCATCAGAAAAACATTCTATGAAGATTTATCTAAATTAGAAGATGCCATTAAACAATTATCCACAAGTATCACAAGAGAAGAGAACAAGTTTATTAATGTAACAGTTAGTGAGATTAAGTTTTTCTTAAAAAAATTAAGAAAAGGAAGCATTGCTAATTTTCATTACAAGAAAACTTTAATTAATACTTTAGTCAACAGGATATTGCTATATGAGGATAAAATGGTTATAATATTTAATATAAACCAAGTTGAGCAAGAGATAACAATATCTCTTATAAAAAACATTGAGAGTTCAGACTTCAAGGTTTCGGCTCTGCCATATGTGAATTTGCTCCAACTTTTGGAGTTAAAATAGATATAAAGATTTATGTGACAATGATAAATACCTATTTAGAATTACTGACCCTACTCCATTTTTATATGCAGAAACCATTAGTCATATTGAAATTACTGAAGAACAAAAGGAAATGGCAAAAGCCATGAGAGAAGAAACAATTAAAAAAGTTAATAAACGATTAGAAGAAATAAAGAAATAAGCTCCATATTCTATGAGATATACATTATTTGATGTATAATTATATTAGGTGATTTTATGTTTGATGAAATAAAAGAATTTATGCTAACTGATAATGGAATAAAAATATTAGGATTTGTTGTTACAATAGTTGTTGCATATGTTACTGCCAAATTAACTTCTAGAAATACTAAGAAAAGCCTGACAACACAATATTTCAAAGAAAAAGAGGTTAATGTTCAAGAAAAGGTATTGAAATTTTGGTGTGGTCTTGTTATGGGGAATTTCAACATTTTAAATGCTTACAAAGAAGCAATCGATAGTAAAGATAAAAAAATAAATAAAAATGATACCGACATATTAACTGAAATTCAAAAGGAAAGTTATATTTATTCTTCCCCTAAAACAATTAAGGCTATTAAAGAATATATGCAGTATTTGTATAGGAATAAAACAGATAATATTGAAATAGAAGAAGAAAATCCAATTAAATCAAAAGAAAGTATATTAGATTACATAAAAAGTAAGATAAAATTTTCTAGAATGTTTGTTTTGATTGCCAGAATCATTAGCAGAATGAAATACGATTTTACGGGAGAAAAAGTAGATGAATTAGATATAATTAAAATAAAAATTACAGATTTCAATTTATTTACGAGGGCAGTATGTAGAATTATGCTATGGTATTATAATTTAAAAGATATATTAATTAAACTAATTGTAATTATTTTATTATTATTAGCGATGTTTATAATATATAAAAATAATATCATATAGATAAAAATTTAGAAAAGTACACATTTATAAACACTTAAATTTAATATGATTTAGGTGTTTGTTTGCGTTTGAAAAAGTTCATTTATTACTTTCTAAATATTTGAAAAGTTTTTACACTTTTTTAAATATACGGAGCACCTTATTATTCCATCGTCTATAAAATAATTATGTATGTTCCGTTAAAGATAAATAAAGCTAGGGAAAGGAGGTTTATATGAATCATGATATGAGATTACATCAAGAACCTTTTGATATGATTAGTAGTGGTGTTAAAAATATAGAATATAGGTTAAATGATGAAAAGCGCCAACAGATAAAAGTTGGAGATACTATTACTTTTTATCGAAGACCCGATGAGATTGAAACTATAAAAGTAATTGTTGAAGAACTGAAACATTATAAAAATTTATTAGATATGTATTCAGCTACCTTTGATAAAAATTTTAAAGATAGATATGAAAATCCTCAGGCAGTAGTAGATGATACCCCTTATTATACTGATGATGAAGTAAAGAAATATGGATGCTTAGCAATTCATTTTAGAAAAATATAAGCTTGATTTTAAGGAAAACAAAAAAAGTTTGTAACCCGTTTAACTATGCGGCCATGAGAAATTCAGTAGGGCTTCGACTTTTAATTAAAACTTGATACAAAAATATCAAGTTTTTTGTTATACTTATTATAGGTGATAAAATGTTAGACGCGATTGAAAATAGAATTTCTAGAAGAACATTTGATAAGCTTAGTTTCTCAAAAGAAGAGATTAATCAAATTAACTCCTATATAGAAACATTAAATAAAGAATCTAGTTTAACTATGGAATTTTTAGAAGATGGTAGTGAAGCCTTTTCTAGCTTTAAGAAAAGTTATGGCTTATTTAATAATGTTAAATCATTGATTTTAATGAAAGGTGACATTAAAGATAAAGATCTTAAAGAAAAAATTGGATACTATGGTGAAGAACTAGTTTTGCATTTAACTAATTTAAACATTGGAACTTGCTGGGTTGGTGGAACATTTGATAAAAACAAACTGAAAATAGAAAATACTGAAGAATTAATATGTGTGATCGTAATTGGAAAAGTTAAGGCTGAAACCACAAAAGAAAAAATGATCAGAAAGGCTATGAGTAATAAAAGAAAAAGCATTAAAGAAAGACTTATTAGTGATACTGAAACTATTCCAAAATGGTTAACTGAAGGACTTAAAGCAGTTACTTTAGCCCCAAGCGCTAGAAATTCTCAAAAAGTAATGTTCGAATACAAAAATAGCATTGTTTATGCTAAAGTACCTAATGATTATGAATTTGATTTAGTGGATTTGGGTATTGCTAAAAAACATTTTGAACTGGCCGCTAATGGTAAGTTTGAATTTGGAAATAATAAGCAATTTATTTTAAATTAAGAAAGGATGTATTTATGGGTGAAGTTCAGGGTAAATGGCGGGAAAGTTTAATTGATATAAATAAAATTCCCTTTAGTAATATAAAGCTATTAAAAGTTATTAGTTATCCTCCAGCGGGTAATGATGTATTTGAATGTCAAGGGTATTACAAAGAACATATGATTGAATTTTTTTTAAAGAGTGAACGTGGCAAATTTGCTAATTTTTCTAATGAAATAAAAATTTTACAAAATATAAAAACAACATTCCCGGTTCCAAAAATACTAGAAAGTGGTAAATTTAGAGGATATACATATATTGCTACCCTAAAAATAAATGGTGATAAATTATCCTATTTACTAAAAAGCAATTTACCTGCTGATAAAACGAGGCATTTATTTGAATACGGCAAAATGCTGGCAAAAATCCACAATTGCAATATAGAGTGGGAGAAAGCACGCCAACGTGATATCAATGACTACCCTAAGATAGAAAATTATCCAGATTTGGATGAGTGGGAAAGATCAGTAATAGACTATCTTATCGAACACAAACCTCTAAAGATAGATTATGACACTTTTATTCATGGTGACTTTCACTATGGAAATATCCTGTGGAAAAACGGCAAGATATCTGGAATTTTAGATTGGGAATATGCCGGAAGAGGTTTTAAAGAACAGGATATTGCGTGGGCATTAATATTGCGTCCAGAACAAACCTTTATGAGGAATGATAAAGATATTACTGACTTTTTAAAAGGTTATAAAAAAATAGGAACTTATAATCAAAATAAGTTAAAGTGGTGTTTAATAAATGGCAGTATGCATTTTTATTTAATGAATAAAAACAAAGGAAATGAAAATTATTTAAATGCATTAAAAGAAAAAATTAATTTATGGTTAAAAAAAGAGCCTTTATAGAAAAGCTCTTTTATTGTGGAAAACATTCATAATCCTAAAATAACATAGGTTTTAATAGTTGTTACCTTTGTCTACGGCGAATATAATAAAATGAGAAATTTAGAAAGGAGAAATATATGGCAGCAATTATTTCAGGAAAAGTTTTTGATGATGCCAATCATAATGGAATTTATAATAGTGGCGAAAGCGGAATACCAAATGTCTATGTAACTTTGTATAATAGTACTAGCCAAAGCTGTATTTCAACGCAAACAGATAGTTTAGGTGACTATTCTTTTTCAGTAGTGCAAGCTGGAAGTTATACCATATATGAAACTGTTACGAACATTAATTCATCTTGTCCGCCAACCAACTTCACGCAGCCTTCAGGCTTTACGATGTCAAATGGCCCGCGAAAGACGACATTAACTGTAACTCAAACTCAAATAAATAATAATACAACCATCGGCAATAACAATTTTAGCCATGACACAATAGATAATCAAGTTGCATGTACAGATTCATTTATCCAATTTGCTGGTAATCCTTCAAATTGGTACGAAATCAACGTTGTAACAGGCGAGTCAGTTCTTAAAACAGCTTTAATTCCAGCAAACTATGTCAACGCTATTGGATATAATCCATTAGATTCATATATTTATGGATATAATCAAACGACCAATAGTATTGTCAGAGTAGACGATTCTGGCAACATCATTACTTTAAAACCAAATCCTCCAGGATTACCAACTAATGGGTATACTACGGGAACTTTTGATACGAATGGTTTTTTATACATATTTGTTAATGATGGAACTAGATTTTATACAATTGATTTAAGACCTAACTCTGCTACCTTTATGAAATTAGTTAACCCAACTAATGGGTACCTTGAACAAACAAGTAACTTTGGGGTGGCCCTTAATCCAGCAGTAAACGTTAGCGATTGGTCGTATAATCCTATAGATGGTAATTTATATGGAGTAACCAGTACTGGTGTTTTAGCGCGTATTAACCCAACAACCGGTGTGACGACAAATCTTATCACAACAGGTGCTACTAACGGTCCATTTGGTGCGCAAGCCATTGATGCTCGTGGCGATATTTTTGCTATAAGTAATCGCGATGGCAATATTTATAAATACACAATTAGTGGTAATAACGCTACAGGTACTTATTTTTCTAGTACGGTAATTACATCTAATAATGATGGAACAATATGCCCAAATACAGCTATTAATGTTGACTTTGGTGATGCTCCTGATGTTAGCCCAGGTAATGGTCCTAATGACTATAACACCTTACTTGCTAATAATGGACCAAGACATCAAATTAGGGAAGGCCTATATTTAGGTCATTTAATAACTAGCGAAAGTGATGCATACCAAAATGCGACTGCCACAGGGGATGATCTAATTTTAGATATCCAAGATGATGCACTAACCACGCCATTAACTCCGATATCATCCAGTGACACAACTTATTCCTTATTGGTTGAAGTCACTAATAACACCGGAGAAAATGCCAACCTATATGGATGGATAGACTTCAATGAAAACGGCCTTTTTGAAGAAAACGAGTCAGTGACAACAGTTGTTCCGCCAAATGGTTTGCAAACAATCCCGCTAGTATTTAATGTACCAGCAGGAAGCTTTGTAAGCTCAGGATCAACATTCCTTAGACTTAGATTAACTACTGATAACTTAACAAATTCTGGAACTACTGTTCAAGATGATAGAAGTGTCGGCCCTGCTAGTGATGGCGAAGTTGAAGATTATATTTTAGATGTCGCAGTATCAGCTGATCTTGCAGTTACTAAAATGGGAAATCCAAATCCTGTCATCGCCGGAGAAGAGCTAATTTACACAATTACCGTTGTAAATAACGGACCAGATACAGCTGTTGATGTTAATGTTATTGATGCGATTCCTATTGAATTAGATAACCCAGAATATTCACTAGATGGGGGAGGGTCATGGGATCCTTGGCCAGGGACTTATTCCTTGGGTGATTTAACAAATGGTGAAATTAGAACAATTTTAATTAGAGGAGCAGTTAATCATGCCGCACAAGGAAGTATCAAAAATACTGTAACTGTAACATCGCCAACACCTGATCCAGATCCGGGAAATAATACCGATACGATTGAAATTCCAATTGAAGCTTCAGCTGATATTTCAGTAGTTAAACTTGGAAGCCCAAAACCAGTTATTAGTGGGGAGGAACTAACCTATACAATAACAGTATCAAATGCTGGACCAAGTGCAGCAACCGATGTTCTTGTTGAAGATAATGTTCCACCAGAACTAAGCAATGTTGAATATTCAATAAATGGTGGGGGTACGTGGAATCCTTGGTCAGGAAACTTAGTTATCGGTAGTTTATCACCAGGAGAAGTTTTCTTAATTTTAATTAGGGGAATTGTTAATAGTGATGCTCAAGGTAACATTCAAAACACTGTAACTGTAACATCACCAACACCTGACCCAGATCCAGGAAACAATACTGATACCGATGATACGCCAGTACAAACATTAGCCGATTTAATGCTTTCCAAAACCGCTGATAGTGATATTGTTAATGCGGGAGGAACTTTAATCTATACAATTAAAATAACAAATAATGGTCCAAGTGATTCTCAAAATGTTATTTTAGAAGACATAATTCAGCCAGAATTACAAAATCCAGAATATTCATTAGATGGAGTTAACTATAATTCTTGGCCGGGAAATATAAATTTAGGCAATATAATAAGTGGTGACACATTAAGTGTCTTTATCAGAAGCGTTGTCGCGCTTGACGCCACAGGCTCAATTATTAATACTGCTACTGTAACAAGCGATACGCCAGATCCAGATCCAGGAAATAATACTGATACAGTAATTGTTGGAATAAGCGCTTCCGCTGACCTTGCAGTTACTAAAGTCGGGAATCCTGATCCAGTTACTAATGGTGACCCATTAATTTATACAATAACAGTAGTAAATAATGGCCCAAGTGAAGCTGAGAACGTTATAGTTGAAGATAATGTTCCATCAGTTTTATTAAATCCAGAGTATTCATTAGATGGAGTAAATTATAGTCCATGGATAAGCAGTTTAAATCTTGGTAATTTAGTGAATGGTCAAAGCCAAGTCATTTTAATCAGAGGAACAGTTAACAGTGTATCAAATACAACGATTATTAATAATGTAACTGTAACAAGCGATACGCCAGATCCAGATATATCTAATAATACTGATACCGCTATTGTTGGGGTTGACGCCGCTGCTGATCTGGCCATTACAAAAACAGCTAGTCCTGATCCAGTTATTGCTGGTAATTTAATAACATATACATTAAACATTATAAATAATGGTCCAAGTGATGCGCAAAACATTGTTGTAACTGATAATACAGCCCAAGATATTTTAAATCCAGAGTATTCATTAGATGGAGTAAATTATAGCCCATGGACGGGAAGTTTAAATCTTGGCAATTTAGGAAATGGAGGGACAGTTCAAGTTTTAATCAGAGGAACAGTAAATCCTAGTACTTTAAATAATAACTTAGCTAATACAGCAACTATAACTAGTGATACGCCAGACCCTGATCCAAGTAACAATATCGATGATACAGATACACCAATTAATACATCTGCCGATTTGGCTGTTACTAAAACATCATCGCCAAGTCCAGTTAAAGCTGGTGACCCATTAACGTACACAATAACCATTACGAACAATGGTCCAAGTGATGCTACCAATGTAAATTTAATCGATGCCGTTCCTGTTAGTGTTGAAAACCCTGTATTTTCAGTCGATGGAGGCATTACCTTTAGACCTTGGGTTAGCCCATATATTATTAGTCGTGTTGGTGCTGGAGAAGTTATTACAGTATTGATCGAAGGAACCGTAGCTGCTACAACTACTAATAGTATTGTAAATACATCTGTTGTTGCCAGCAACACACCAGATCCTGATCTATCTAATAATACTGATACAGAAATAACTCCAGTAACACCGTCAGCAGATATTTCAATCAGCAAAAATGCTTTAACAAATCCAGTTAAAGTTGGTGATATGGTTATGTATGATATTATTGTCAATAATGCTGGACCAAGCACGTCGACGACAATAAGTTTATATGATATAGTGCCTCCTGAAATTTCAAACCCTGAGATTTCATTAAATGGGGGGACAACATGGGAATCTTTAACAAATCCGTTTAATATTGGCGACTTAGCTAAGGGCGAAACGCAAGCAATATTAGTTCGCGGAACATTAACTGAAACTGATAAAAACATTTTGGCTAATAATGCACTTGTTATGAGTCCAACACCGGATCCTGATATCACTAACAATATTGATGATGAAGAAATAGTCATCACTCCAGTTGTTAGTACCGCTGATATATCAGTTGTTAAAAGTGCACCTAGAATAGCTGCAATCGGAAGCCTTATGACTTATACAATTACCGTTTCAAACGCTGGACCAAGTATTGCTGAAAACGTAACTTTAACTGATATTCTATCGTCAGCTTTAAGCAATGGTAGTTTTTCGTTAGACGGCATTAACTTTACTAGATGGCCAGGAAGCTTTAATTTAGGTAGTCTTGCTATAAATGAAACAATTCAAGTTTTAATTAGAGGGCTAGTTAATGAAAACGCCTGTAATTTAATTAATAATACCGCTATTGTTTCAAGTACTACTCCCGATCCCAATCCTGACAATAATATATCTAGGACTGTGACCGAACCGATAAGATATAAAACTTGTAAACCAGAATGTCAAAAGCCAAAGAAATGCTAACTAAAAAAAACATGATATTAAAAGTATCATGTTTTCTGTTATAATAAATGTAGGTGATAAAATGACTAGAATATTAAAAAATAAGGAATTAAACAATATGCGATTAGCTGCTAATTATGGTGGTTGGATGTATTGTACTAACTGTGAAACAAACATAGGCTATTTATGCTATAGTACATATGATAAATTTAAATTAGATTTTGAATGTAATTGTGGTAGGCAAGGTAGCTGTTTATTAGAGTTTATCGATAAAGAAGAAAAAGCTATTGAATCCAAAGACCTTGCCCTTATAAAAAATCGTTTTTGCTGTCCGAACGATGAATCACCATTATTCACAATCCTATCTAAAAAACTAAAAAGCTATAATGCTGAAATAATATGTAACCAATGCAATAGTAAATTTTATAAATCCGAAAAAAACCAATAAAAAAACAGTTCAAACTTCGAACTGTTTTTCTGACCAATGAAGGCCAGTAATAAAACTTACATCATAAAGCTAATTACTTAAAACTAACTACAAATAAATCATATCACATTTTGTCGAAAAATGCAAGAGTTTTTATTCACTCATGAAAAGATTGTTTGAATAAAAGATTGGTTCACATGTTAAATTAATATTTAATCTTTTAAGGGTATTTAAATCGCCGTTATAAACCATGAATGATGCATGAGCCTCACAACTATCTAATTTTTCTAATTTTTTCAAAGCTTTTTCCACAATTGGATTTGTAACAGAGCAAATACTTAAAGCAATTAAAACTTCTTCTAGATTTAAGGAACGTGATTCTTGATGTGTTTTAGGCTTTAATTTTAAAATAGGTTCTAAAACATTAGGCGCTAGTAAATAAACCTCATCCGGAATATTAGTTAATTCTTTAATTGCATTTAAAATTAAACTACTAGCAGGACTTAACAAATCAGTTTTCTTTCCAGTAACAATTTTTCCGTTAGGAAGTTCAATGGCAATAACAGGTAGATCTTCTTTCTTACTTTTTGCATTGGCTGCCGTAATAACTGCTCTTTTTTCTATAGGATCGATTTCAAGCTCGTTCATCAATATTTTAATACGTTGTGCGGTCTCTTCGTCACCTATTCCCGTTTTAGCATCGCATAAAGCCTTGTAATAACGTCTAATAATTTCTTGTCTGCCAGCTTCAGCAACTACTTCATCATTTTCAATACAAGATCCAATCATATTAACGCCCATATCTGTTGGCGAATAATAAATATCACTTCCTGTAATTTTGTTTAATATTGCTTTAAGAACTGGAAAAACCTCTAAATCACGGTTATAATTAATTGAAGTAATTCCATATTTTTCTAAGTGAAAGGAGTCAATCATATTAACGTCTTTTAAATCAGCAGTTGCTGCTTCATAGGCGACATTAACTGGATGCTTTAATGGTAAATTCCAAACTGGAAAAGTTTCATACTTTGCATAACCAGCTTTAATACCTTTTTTATACTCGTGGTATAGCTGTGATAAGCAAGTTGCTAATTTTCCACTTGCTGGACCTGGAGCCGTTACAACTACCAAAGGCTTTGTTGTTTCAATATAAGCGTTAGCCCCATAACCTTCATCACTAACAATAATATCTACGTCCGTTGGATATCCTGCTGTTGGGGTATGGATATAAGTTTTAATATTTCTTTTCTCTAATTGATTTCTAAACTTTTTAGCGCTTTCTTCACCTTTATATAAAGTGATAACTACACTATTGACAGTAAGGCCTAAAGCTTTAAATTCGTCGATTAATCTTAGAACTTCCATATCATAAGTAATACCATAATCTGCGCGAATCTTTCTTCGTTCAATATCGCCAGCATTTATACACATGACAATTTCTGTAATATCTTTTAATTCCGATAACATTTTAATTTTTGAATCAGGAGCAAATCCTGGTAATACTCGGCTAGCATGGTAGTCATCAAATAACTTTCCACCAAACTCTAAGTATAACTTGTCAAATTGCTTAATTTTTTCTTTAATTTTTTTACTTTGTACTTCTACATAAACATCATTATTAAAACCACACTTCATATTCTCACGCTCCAACCGTTTAAATCATACCACACATAATTAAATTTGTTAATCACCTTTTTCAAAAATTGTCACTTTTGGACGCAGAAAAAATTGGTAATTTTATTTGACCATTTTCGCCTAACCCGATAATACTGTTATATTTCCCGGAAGCAACTAAATGTGATATAATTAATTAAAGAAAAAGGTGAATAAAATGATTTTAATTTATGATTTTGACGGGACATTAACTACAAATCCATTACCTGAGTTTGAAATTCTAAAAGATTGTGGATGCTCAACCGAAGAACTATTGCCCAAAATAAAAAAATTAAAAGAAGAAAGAAAAATTAATTTTGTTGATGCTTATATAACAAGTTATATCGAAGTTATAAAAGAAAATAATTTAAAACTAAATGAGTGTAATTTATGCAAAGGCTATGACAAAGTAAAATTCAATAAAGGTGTATTAGATTATTTTAATCACTTTCAAAGTAATGATATAAAACATTATGTAGTCACCTCTGGATTTAAAGATTATGTGGAAAAAACTAAAGTAAATCAATTTCTTACTAAAGTTTATGGAACAACTTTAAAAAAAGAAAATGACGAATATATAGGAATAAACACTATAGTAACTGATGATGCCAAAGCCGAAATAATTAGCCAAATAGTAAAAAACACAAACGAAATAATTGTATATTTTGGTGATGGACTTAGCGATAAAGCCGCTTTTAAATACGTTCATTCTTTAGGCGGAAAAACAATATTTATCGCTAAAACAAAAACTAAAGAGTATATAGAATTAAATAATCTAGGCATCATTGATCACCTTTTTGAACCAGATTTCAGCGAAAACTCAGCTATCTATAAATATGTTGAAACCCTAAATGAAAGGAGTGAATAATGTGTTAGAAATACCTGAAACTAGAAATGTTTCTAAAGAACTAAGAAAAGAAATCCTAGGAAAAGCAATCACCAATGTTGGTGGCAATTTCACCGATCATAAATTTACCTTTTATTATGGTGACCCAGAAGAATATAAAAATTATTTAGTTAATAAAAAAGTCACTGATATTATTGACCGTAATTATTATGTTGAAATTGAAATAGAAGATTATAAATTAATAATGCGTGATGGTGCCAATATCCGCTACTACAAAGATAGAAAAGATCTTCCTGAAAAAAGCAAACTACTATTAGAATTTAACGATGGCTCATTCCTTAATGTTACAACCGCCATGTATAGTGCGATTAACGTATTTTCTAAAAATGAAAATTACGATGATGAATATTATAATTTAGAATTAACTAGAGTTGGCGTTTTAGATAAAGAATTTACCTTCGACTATTTTAAATCATTAATAAATGACGAGACAGCCAAACTTAGTTTAAAAGCCTTTTTAGCTACAGGACAAAGAATCCTTGGAATTGGTAATGGTAGCCTTCAAGATATTTTATATAATGCCAAAATGCATCCTAAAAGAAAAATAAACACTTTAAATGAAAGAGAATTAAAAGATTTATATGAAACTGCAATTAAAACCATAAAGACAATGGTAAAGCAGGGTGGACGTGATACCGAAAAAGATATTTATGGCCAAAATGGCGGATATAAAACAATATTAAGTAAAAACACCTATAAAAACAAATGTCACCACTGCTATAGTGAAATAAAAAAGGAAAGTTATTTAGGTGGGACAATTTACTATTGTCCAAATTGTCAAAAACTATAATAATCATTTTCCCCTCTTTGCATATCTTAAAGTAAGGAGGTAAAATATGGATAGTCAGTTAACCAATATTGCTACAGCTACTGGAACTTATAACAGTTTACCAACTGCTTTAACGTCACAAGCCGTAGTTGTAAATTTAGTATCAGGTCTTACTATTACCAAAACAGCCGATAAAACTTCTTGGGCAGGGGGACCACTAACTTATACCATTACCGTTGATAATAAAGCTGCTGAAACATATAGTAACCCAGTAGTAACTGATGTTTTAAATGGAACCCTAGTAAGCTTTGTAAATAACAGCGTTACTATCGATGGAACTGCTGCTACAGAAGCACAATATAAATTTGATACCGCAAGTAATACTTTAACTGTTAACTTAGCCGACATTGCCGCAAATGGGTCTTCGACAATAACGTTTCAAGTTACGAAAAAAGCGTAATGAATACTTTGTTTTAAAAAGCAACTGTGAATTAACATCTAAAAACATTACATTATTTAGTAACGAAGTTACAGTGTATAGTATTATTAAAAATCAAACTAGCTATCAAGGCTGTGATACACCTTTTTGGCGTACGTAAAAACCACTTTAAAATAAGTGGTTTTTATTCTTCAATTGTCCAAATTATATTGGATTTATAAACCTCACCATTTTCTAAAGGCTCATTCGCAACTCTTAAAATAATTCCTTCATCACTTGGCCAACTAACATTAGTAACCTTTGTCGTTCCGCCATTATTAGCTCCCGTATAGACTAAAGTTGGTACGCTAGATAAAACATTGATAGTTTTATCGCTATTTACATTTACCAAAGAATTAGTTAAAACATAACCATTATCAGATGTTAAATTCTGCCCAATAGCTGCATATAATTTCCAATTACTACTTACAGCCCTAGAATCAGTCACCTTAATAATTACCTCTCCAGCCCTTGAACATAAAACTGGATTAGTAGAAAAAGGAACCATTGAAAAAGTAATAACTGTTGGTGCTGAATCTAAAGTTAATTCTCCCGCATAAACTATTTGAATACTCTTTGATTGATAAATAAAACTGTTTTTAACATTTGCGGTAAATTTAATTATTGTTCCAACCGGAAGAACATTATCTAAAGTTAGGCTGAATAATCCATTCGCATCAGCAGTTACTGTTTTTGAAGTAGTATTATAGCTAATAATTACAGAAGCTAAAGGATCAGCATAACCTTTAATAACCATTGATTTGTCAGTAATAGCATCGATATTTAAAATTCCTTGACCGATTGAAATAACCTTTTTACCCTGAAAACTAAAATTACTTATGGCCGGCAAAGTTTTAAGTTCATCTGCCGTATAATTATTCGAACTAAGTGTTGTTACAAGGCTGGTTAATGTTCCTGTAACTGTTGAAAGACTATTTACTTTATACCAAGAGTAAAGTGGCAAGTCAGTAATACTGCCGGCCGTACTTATATTCGCCGCTTTTTCCCAAAAATTAATTCTCGAATATTGAAAACTAAAATTAGTGGTTGCTGCTGAGAAAATAGCATTGGCGCCACTATTATAAATAACTATTCGTTTGGGATTATTTAAAGTGAAAGAAGCATTAGTAGATACAAAACAAATGCTGTAATTTACTGCCGTAATTGCAGTGTAATTATCCGTAATATATAAAGAAGAATTCTCATTCATGACAAATGGCCCATTACAATACCAAGTTGGGAAAGTCCCATTAAGTGCAGTTTGCGTAATTCGAACTGTCGCACACTTGTCGATTAAGACATTGTTTGTCGAGTAACTTCCATACTGCATCCCATTATGGCTTGTTAAAGTGAAATTCGCATTTGCTAAGGCAATAAAACTTAAGTTAGTAACACCATAGAATAATTCTCGGTAAGTACTAGTTAAATTTACTATCGCATTTTCTAAAATTTTAAAATATGGTGTAGTGCTTCCTCTAAACCAAAACATAGTATCACCAGTAGATGCATGAGTAATTGTTGTTGTACCACCAATCTCAATTCTATTACATTCAGCTACTTCATTGGCTGTATTATAAGCGGTAATAATATTAATCGTGCAGTCAATATAACGTGATAATCCAGCTGGATGAAAAGTTATTTGTGGTCCGTTATAAGTAACATTATTATATTCAATGACCACATCTTTTAAATTGTTATCCTCAACCACATATATAAGACCATAATAGTTGTAGCCAACAACTTTTAGATTTTTCACTGTCACTAAACTAACGTTTTTATTTCTAACAGAAATAGTATCGCCAGTACCCGAACTTTTCATGTCGGTGTAAGTATATGTAATCCCATTGTATGTTCCGTCAATTGTCACTTTAGTTTTACTTTGGTTAATTGTAATTCCTGAAGTTAAAGTAATATTAGCCCCAAAGTAAATATAATTATATTGATTAGAACCCTCTAATGCTGTTTTAAGTTCTGCCGAGGTTGTGACCACCACCGTTGTATCATTAATAATAACCATTTTATCATGCTCCTTATTTATAATTTATGTTCAATCTATAAAAACACCTATTTGATTTATCCACAAATTGTCATAATATAAGCATTCTTTATCAATTATCCAATATTTTCTGCTATAATGATAGTTAGAAACCGTTTATACTAAAAGGAGGACTAACATGAAAACAGTTTTTGATTATTTAGATTATTATAATAATGTTTCATTTAAAGAGTATTCATGGAATGACATGGATAACATTATATGTTCTACTTTAGCGTATCTTCCGCTAGAACATATAATGGGTAAAGAAACCATTAATATTAAAGAAATTAATCGATTAGTTAAAAATCGAAGTAAACAAAAAAACGATCCAAGTTCTTTAAGCGCTAAAGCAATTAAAATACTAGAAAAAATATCTAACGGACAAAGATATAAAGATACAACATTTTCTAATTTTGTTTCTATTCTTGATGATCAAACCCAGTTTAGTGCTTTAACTCTTAGAATGGGCAGTGGAATTTGTTATGTTGTATATCGTGGAACAGATAATTCCTTAATTGGTTGGAAAGAAAACTTTGATCTTTCATATAAATATCCAGTAACTGCTCAAGAATTGGCAGCTAATTATTTAAAAGAAACCATTAAATTTACCGATAAAACAATTTATGTTGGCGGTCATTCCAAAGGTGGTAATTTAGCAATGGCCAGTGTTATGGAAATAGATAGTAGTCTATATCGAAAAATTAAAACCGTATATAATAACGATGGCCCAGGATTTTTACCAAAAGAATTTAAATCTGCTAAGTACAAAAAAATGGCTGACAAACTAAAAATGTTTATGCCTGAAGATAGCCTAGTTGGAATTCTTTTACTAAACACCAAAGATTGTGAAGTTATTAAATCAAAAGAGATGGGTCTTCAGCAACATGACCTTACTTCATGGAATTGTTTTGGCGGATTTCTCGTGGTTGGGAAACAATCAAAAACTAGCGTAAAAATGCAAAAACAAGTCAACACCTGGCTAGAACAGACTGATGAAAAAAACAAAGAACAATTGATAAACACCTTCTTTGATGTTCTAAAGGAAAGTAAAATCAAATATTTCTATCAATTAAAAGAATTAAAGTTCCCGCAAATATCTGCGATGATAAAAGAAGCAAGCAGTGTTGATGAACATTCAAAACAATTATTACTTGGAACCTTAAAAACAATGGTTACAAGTGATAGCAAAAAAGAAGAAAATAAATTATAAAGGAGTAATATATGTTAACAACTACTATAATAACAACTGTAATTATTGCTGCAATAACTTGCCTTTTTGGCTTTAGACTTAACAAACTTTTAATTGCCGTTGCTGGATTTGGTATTGGTTATTATTTGTGTAATGCTGGATTAACTAGCGCCTTAGGGGAAGGCTTTGTAACCTTTGCTGTCTCAATTTTAGCCGGGCTCTTAATTGCTTTTTTAGCCTTTAAACTTTATTTGGCTGGCATTTTTGTACTTTGCTTTGTCTTAGCCTATGCCGCTTGTAACGTTTTTATCGAAGCAGGAACCTTAGGCACAATTTTAAGTATTGCAGCCGGCCTCATCGTGGGTATGCTCGGAGTCTGGTTTACAAGGCCAATTATAATTATTTCAACTAGTATAAGTGGAGCCTTTGTTATTGCTGATAACATTTTGCCTTTACTAAACTTTAATATGCCAATTGCCAATTTAATCGTTGGTTTAGTTATAGCTTTTCTAGCTGCCGAATATCAGTTTAGAACAACTAAAGACTTAGAACCATCACCGAAAATATATTAATAAAGGAGTATTTATGAAAAACTGGAAAAAGAAAATAGGCATGTTTTTAACAAGCCAAGCTATATCTCTATTTGGCTCGTCATTAGTTCAATATGCCATCATTTGGTATATAACCTTACAAACTGGTTCTGGAATAATGATGACCATTGCGACTTTATGTGCCTTTATCCCGCAAGTTTTAATTTCATTATTTGCTGGCGTATGGGCTGATAGATATAATAAAAAAATGATCATAATCTTAGCCGACAGTAGTATAGCTGTGGCTACTTTACTGATTGCCATTTCATTTGCATTAGGATATGATGCTTTATGGTTATTATTCGCTGTTTTAGCCATTCGTTCTCTTGGTAGTGGAGTTCAAATGCCAACTACCACTTCATTTATTCCTGAAATTGTTCCTGAAGATCAATTGATGCGTGTAAACGGTGTTAATACAACTATTCAATCAGTTATGCTAATTGTTTCACCAGCAGTAAGTGGTGCTTTATTAGCAAGCGTTGAATTACAATATATCTTCTTAATCGATGTTATAACAGCGATAATTGGTATTTCAATCTTCTCTTTTGTAAAAGTTAATTATCAGAAAAAAGAAAGAGAAAAAGCTAATTATTTTGCTGAAATTAAAGAAGGACTTGTATATACTAAAAACCATAAATTTATTGGTCGTATGATTAAATATCTATTACTTGCTAATTTCTTAATTGCGCCATTATCTATTTTAACTCCACTTTTAGTAACTAGAACATTTGGGGCCGATCCTTTCTATCTTACTTTAAATGAAATTGTATTCTTTATTGGAAATATAGTAGGCGGTGTTATAATTGCTGCTTGGGGAGGCTTTAAAAACCGCATTCAGACAATTGGATTTGGATGCCTAATATGCGGAATTACTGCAATTTTATTAGGTATACCTATTAACTTTGTTGTTTACTTAATATGGATGGGAATATGCGGTATTACTATGCCATTTATTAATACCCCATTTACCACTATTTTCCAAGAACAAGTAGATGCCGATAAACAAGGCCGAATCTTTTCCCTAATTGCTATTATAAGCGGAACAGTTATGCCACTAGCTATGGTAATCTATGGACCGTTAGCAGACGTAGTTAAAATTGAATATATTTTAATTGTTACTGGAATTTTATTTATGCTCGGAACAATTGTATTAATTAAAGATAAATTATTAAATGAAAGTCAAATAAAAGATTAGTCGTATATATTTAACATTACTTCACACTATAAATAATGAAATTTCATTTCTTTAGCACTCGCTATTGACAAGTGCTAAAAAAGATGATATATTTATAATGTGAAGGAGGGATATGAATGAGCATGTTACCTAGAAAATTTTATTTGGATAATATTTTTGACAACTTCATGGATGGATCCAGCTTTGACACAATGAAATGTGATATTTACGAGAAAGAAGGTATCTATCATATTGAAGCTGATATTCCGGGACTAGATAAAAAGGATATTTCAATTGAATGCAATAATGGTTATATAACTATTAAAGCAACAAAAGAGAAAGAAGAACAAACTGAAGAAAAAAACATCATTCGTCAAGAAAGATTTTATGGTACTATGGAACGTAAATTCTATGTTGGCGATGTTGATGAAGAAAACATCGAAGCTGAATTTAAAGATGGAGTATTAAAAATAGCTATTCCAAAAATCGATGAAGATAAAAATAAGAAACTTATCGAAATTAAATAAAGGTCTAAAGCTAGGCCTTTTTTTGTTTGTATAATTAAATACATCACTATAGATTTAATGCTAATAATTTGATACAATTTAAAAAAGGAGAATATTATGATCAAAATAAGTGTTATTATTCCCGTATACAATGAAGAAAAACATTTGGGACAATGTTTATCATCAATTTCTAACCAAACTCTTAAGGAGATTGAGGTTATTATAGTTGATGATGGTTCTAACGATAATAGTTTAAATATCGCCGAAGAATTTCAAAAAGCTAACAGTTTTCCAACAAGAATAATAAGGCAAAAAAACACAGGCGTTGGCGCAGCTAGAAATAAAGGCCTTGATTTGGCAAAAGGAGAATTTATTAAGTTTGTTGATGCTGACGATTTCTTATATAACGATACACTAGAAAAGATGTATAATTTAGCTAAGAAAAATGATGCAGATATCATAAGAGGAAATTTCACATTAATAAGTGATGATAAAGTTGTTGAAGACAATGCCAATTGGTGGCCGTTTATCAATCAATTTGCAATAATTGACCCCAAAGTAAATAAGGATTTTATAATAATTGAAATTCCTGGTGTAGGCAATAAATTATTCAAAAAAAATCTTTTTGATGACTTTCGTTTTCCTGAAAATTTAAAGTGGGAAGATTTAGCGGTAGTTCCAGTTTTACTTGCTATCGCCAATAAGGTAGTTTATTTAAACGAATCTGTCTATAATTATAGAATTGATGATAATACCACTGCTACTGATTTTAAGCGTTCAACAAAGAAAATATTAGATATAATAACAATTGTCGATTTGTTTGAAGAGAATATGAAAATTAAGAGTGTCAACACTTTATATCCTGAACAAATTGTTGGTATCTATATTCTCCATTCTTTATTTAGAGTAGAAAATGTTATGTCTTGGGAAAACTGTCCAATGCTATTTAAGATAACTATTATAAATTCAATTATAAATTTGGTTGAATTAAAATATCCTAATTGGAAAGATAGTAAATATATAAATATGTATAGAAAGGCCAACTCAACTTTTAATAATAACATGAAAAAGCTGGACTCATATTTAAAACAAGAGTTAAGATCTGAAACTGATGATAAAAAAATAAGACAAACTGTAGATACCCTCTTTGAATAAAACCTAAATTAATAGGTTTTTTTATTACAAAAATAAATAGTAATCATTACTAAAAAGATGCATAAAATGTCTAAAAATCGTTGTAAATATCAGGTGGTTGTGTTATGATATCTTTAATTAAGGAGGGTTAGGTACAATGAAACGAATTAGTACGTTTTTACTAGTGTTTTCATTACTGTTTTATTCTTTTGCGCCTTCCGCTTTGGCGCTTGAAACAATAATTGAAAAGTCTAGTACCGAGGTAACTGAAGAAAAAGGGGATAATTCAGAGACTTCTAATGAAAATCAAACAGAAGTCAAAGAAAAAGATATAGAAAGTGATGAAACATCTGAAGAAAACAAAAAGCAAGATACTCCAGTTTTAGAATCTAAACAGGAAACAAAAAATATAGAGCCTACTTTAGAAAAAAGTAAAAGCTATAGTTTAGAAGATTTTGAAGCAACAGGAACTTTAGAAATTGATATTAACTTTGTTTTGCCAATTGTCAATGTTCAAAATTCAAATATTGGGCTTAAAATAAAAGACAAAAATAATCATCAAATAACACTAGATTTTAATAATATCAGTGTAAGTACAACTAAGACCTATACATTAGGTGATCAAAGTGGGGAACTATCAATTCGTAAACTAGATAAAACTGGTAATATTATCAGTGGTATCGATGAAGAAAAAGTTATGTATTATGCAGTTACTATTTATAATTTAAAAAAAGGTGATTATGAAGTTGAGTTATATGGTAACGGTTATAAAACTTATAACGTTAGTAAAGTTAGTTTAAATGACTACTCAAAGCGTTTATCTATTTCTAACGAAAAAGGTCTTTTCGAAGTCGGTGATGTTAATCGTGATGGCAAAGTAAACGATGCTGATATAGATACTATTATCAAAAATATCGATAAAAAAGATACTAAATCATTAGAAAAATATGATTTAAATCGTGATGGTAATATTGATATAGCTGATATTGCTATGATCGCAGCTACGATTAATGGTCAAACTAAAACTTTAAATTTAGTAGATACTAGTGCTATTATCACCAGTGATACTTTAAGTGTTGAAGGAATTATTGAAGGTAACATTCAAAATCTTTTCCAAGATAATGGAACAGTTACATTAAAACCAGAAAATACTAATAATGATATTTCCGAAAGCAATGCAGCTACAATTAATTTAGGAATGAAAGAAACTAAATTAATGAGCCAAATTCGTCTAGAAACAGGGCTATCAAACATTCCAGAAGAAATGGATATAACTGTAACCGATGAACAGGGCCAAACTAAAACAATCCATAAAAGTTTTGCTTTAAATGAAGATATTCATTACTTTACCGATAAAGCCAACCCTAACACTATAGTTATAGATTTAGGTGGCCAAATTGCCGTAAAAAAAGTTACGATAAAAGTAACTAAAACATCAGGTAAAAACTTAGTAGATATAGCTAAAGTTGAATTTTTAAATAACGTCTATGAAGAAGTGCCCGTTCCAGTAATTGAAGTTCCAAAGAACGTAAAAGTAAGTGCTGGAAGTGAACAAGCAACAGTAACCTATGATAATATGCCAAATGTTACAGGTTATGAAATTGTTGTTCAAGAATTGAATAATGGAACAGTTGTTAAAAACAGGACATGTCAAACGACGTATACGACTTATGAAATAAAAGATCTTGATAATTATACCGAATACCAAGTTAGCGTTCGCGCTATTAATGGACAGTGGCATAGTAATTACAGTAGTATAGTGACTTTTAGTCCACAGCCAAATCGCTTGCCACCAGCTGTAGATATGGTTACCCTTACACCAGTAACCGCTGGCTTAAATATCAGCTATAAAAAAATGAAAGATACAACTTCATATAATATTTACTATCGTGAAAAAGATAAAGGTGATTATCAAAAAATAAGCGATGTTAAAGGAACTAGTTATCAATTAAGAGATTTGAAATCTGACACTGAATATCAAGTGTATATTACAGGAAACAATCATTTAGGTGAAGGCTCAAGATCACAAATCGCTGTTGCAAAAACCAAAGCTAAAATATTACCAGATACTACCAACTATAAATTAATTAATACTTCAAATGGTATAGGAAAAGTAACTAATCATATTGAACACGTTGAATATAAGTCAAACAAATATAATGCTAGCGAATTTGCATTGGTTGACAATGATTATGATACCTTTTGGCAATCAGATAGCTGGGATACTGGTGGCTTTAACAATTTCAACGCTGGACCAATCTTTAACTTTGATAAAGCGTATAATATGGATCATTTATCATTTGCGCCAAAAGATGATACTGCAACTTTCTTCTATGTCAAAATAAATTACTGGGATGAAAATAATACCAGCCATCAAATAGACGGAAGTATCAAAAGATTAACCAGTCCAAATGGTGAAACATATTATAACGTTACCTTTAAACCAATTAAAACTATGAAAATTCAAGTTAACTTAGCTAATTACCAAGCCTCTGGTAACAATGCTATGCGTGACTTCAAATTCTATGAATACGATTCATTAGAAGACGATGTTGCTGCCTTGTTTGCCGATGACCTAAGAGTAGAATTAAAAGAAAATGTTACTTTAGAAAAAATAGAAGCTTTAGAAAAAAGAGCTAATACAAAAGATAAAGTAAGTGGTGAATATCATCCAAAGCAAAAAACAATTCTTAGTGATTTAAATTATGCTAAAGATATTCTAACTGATAAAGCACTGCAAGACACAATAATTGTCGATCAAAACGTTAGTAATGCTAAAAATAGTCATTTAGGTTTCGCAATGTCACTAAGTGATTTACAGCCTCTAGGTATTGCTGCCCAAGCAGGAGATACAATTACTGTTTATATTGGTACTAAAAGTAGTACTTTACCACAACTAGTATTTACACAATATCAAGCTGAGGCTAATGTATGGAAACAAAGTGTTGTAAATCTAAAAAAAGGCCAAAATATTATTGATGTTCCTAAAATAGGTAGTACGTCTACCGAACGAGGTGGTTCTGTTTACTTAAGATATCCATCCGCTAAATCAAGTGACAACGAAATAAAAGTCAGAGTTAGTGGTGGAACGAAAATACCAGTTTTAGATATTCACAATATAACTGATCAAAAAGAAATAAAAACTAAAATAGCAACCTATATTAAAGAATTAAAAACCTTCACAGGTAAACTTCCAGATATGTATGACAAGGAAGGTGAAGAATTTGATGCCCGCACAAGTGTTCTTAATTCAACTGAAATAGTTACTAAAAATGGCCTACTTTCAGTTGCAGCTACTGCTGCTTATAATGGAATTAAGAATAACTTAGATGAAGAAGGTCAAATCGATAGACTATATAACTCTGTTACTGCCTTTGAAGAAATGATGAATTTATTCTATCGTCAAAAAGGCCTATCTGAAAATCCAAGCGATGCTCGTGATAAACTTCCAAGTTCACGAATTAACATTCGTTATATGCGTATGTTTGATGGCGCGTTCATGTACGCAGGTGGTGAACACATCGGAATTGGCTATGGTTCAATTAGTGGTCTCATGCAAGGAAGACCGAATAAAGTTGAAAATAACGATGTAACAACTTCAGGCTTCTTTGGCTGGGGTATCAGTCACGAAATTGGTCATCAAATTAACCAAGGAAAATTAGCTTATGCTGAAGTAACTAATAATATCTATTCTTTATTAGCCCAAACTAATGATGATAAGCAAAAAGCCCGTATTGAAGGTATGTATGATCAAATCTATGAAAAAGTAACCTCAAATACTGTTGGTAAAGCTTCGAATGTATTTGTTAGTTTAGGAATGTACTGGCAACTTCATTTAGCTTATGATGATATCCGCACATTTGATGATACTAATTCAATTTATGCTCGTATCAATCATTTAAGTAGAACATCAAGTTTAACTGGAAGTAAAGATGATTTACTTGTTATGTATGCGAGTGAAGCTGCTGGCAAAGATTTAACAGAGTTCTTCGAAAAATGGGGAATTACACCAAGTGATGAAGCCAAAGCTTATGCAGCTAAATACGAGAAAGAACAAAGGCCAATTTGGTATTTAAATGATGATGCAAGACGTTATCGTTTAAATAAAGGCAGCCAAATGGCACCAGGGACTTTAGTTAATGCCAGAATAACCGAGGGCGATAGTCAAAACAAACGTTATACCTTAAGCTTTGACGTTGATAAAAACCCTGAAGCTATATTAGGATATGAAATAAAACGTAATGGAACCCCAATTATGTTTACAACCTCAAACACCTTTACTGATGTAATAGGTTCGATGAATAATCAAGCTATCACTTATGAAGTTACTGCTTATGATAAATATTTAAATCATACTAAAACTTACACATTAGATGAAGTTAAGGTTAATCATGATGGAAGCATTAATAAAAATGCTTTCAGTATTAGTTCAAACTTTAAAAATGAAAGTGATGAGTTCGATTATGAAAATCCAGATATGAACTTAAAAGATTTAAGTGTTAATAAACTTATTGATAGTCATTCAGAAACTATCTTTAATGGTAATCAAAGAATTACCTCAACTGATAAAACTACTCCAAATATTATTATTGATTTAAATAGTAAAATGGACGTTGCAGGCTTCAAATATAGTGCTGCAACAAAAGATGGGAAACTTCTTGAAAATACCATTAACAAATATAAAGTTTATGTTAGTAAAGATCGCGAAAATTGGACTTTAGCTAAAACAGGAAACTTTAAATTAAATGAAGATAATAATTATACAAACATTATTTACTTTGATAAAGAAGGCACTACTGGTGGTGACCAACTTTGGACCTATAGTGATATATCTTATGTTAAATTAGAAGCCATAGGCAATAGCGGTATAAGTGGTAGTGAAATCGATATAATTGCTCCACCAGGAGATAATGTTGATGCATCGGCTGATACTGTTGGTGTCTTAGAAAAAGATTATCACTATTTAGATGGCGAAGGTAAAGATGCAACCATCAAAGCCGGAACTGTTATTTTCAAAGGCGATTATCGTGGAAACCCAGCTTTCAATGTTATTCTACTAGTAGATGCTGATAATCCAGATACCGTTTTCAATGGTGAAAATTTCTTATTTGCTAAATTAAATAGTGATGCTGAAGTAAATGAAATAGCCAAAGGTTATTGGTTCTATACTGTAACTAAAGAGCAATATGCTGAGATGCAAAATAAAAACATCCGCGCAGAATTATATCGTGTTAATGACCCAGTAACTAATGAGGGACAAAGATTAACCAGTACATCACTTAAAATTAGCCATTTGAAAGCTTACGATGAACTTCCAAAAATGGAAATTGTCGATAGTACGAAAGGAGAGTAATTATGAAAAAAACATTAATAGCCCTAGTTGCTTTCCTTGCTTTCTTTGGTATGGCAACAGTTCAAGCTGAAACATTATATCGTACTAGTGATAAAAACGGTGAAGTTAAATTAGTCTTAGAAACAACAAATGGTTATGTCGGTGCTTTAGATATGACTTTAAAGATAACAGGAAATGTTAGTTTTAGCGGTATTGATTGGGATAGTTCTTTACCTTCAAAATATGTTAAGAAGTATACTCATGATAATAATACAGTTCGTATCTATATAGCCACTGGAACTTCAGATAACTTAGTTAATAAGAACGGTCAAATAAATATTGGAACTATAAAAGTAAAAAGTAATAGTAAAACTGAAACATTTAATGTTGAGATAAACAAACTAACAGTTACTGATATTTCCTATAACTCAGTATCTTATAAAGATTTAAAAACCGAAGGCGCTGCGTCTTTCATTTATAAAGTAGAACCTATAAATGGAACTATAAAAGAAGAAAAACAAGCCAAAAAAGATTCAAAATCTAAATCAACTTCTAAAGGTACATCCTTACAAGGAAATAATAATGAATCCGATAAAGCAATTACTTCCACTTCTAAAGATGAACAGGCAAAAGATTCAAAAGGTAAAACTGCAAAAGAAGACAAAGAAAAAACAGATAAAGAAGCAAAAAACAATTTATTACTTATTTTAGGTGGTGGAGCTGTTGTTATTATAATTGTTAGTGGAATAGTTTATTTTCTTAAAAGAAAAAACTTTACAATTTAATTGTTCGAAAAAGAGTGATAAAAATCATTCTTTTTTTGTGAATTTAGATTGAAATGGTTGACAATAGGGGG
>URBG01000009.1 GCA_900546055.1 uncultured Mycoplasmatota bacterium | reverse complement strand
CCCCCTATTGTCAACTATTCCAACTAAATATTTTTATTTATTGACACAAAATTTAATTTTCTTAATGTGAATATTATGATTATAGTCCAAATAAAAAACATTAGAGTTCTCTTGACATTTTCTCTAATGTTATTATTTCGCTTTTATCATTAATAAACTGAATTTGAAAATCACAAATATTTAATATTTCTATTATGGTTTTAAAATCCGGTTGACTATTTCCTCGTTCATAACTTGAAATAGTATTGTCAGCAAGGGACAAAAGATCACCTAGTTGTTTTTGAGACAAACCTTTACTACGTCTTGCATTTTTAATAATTGTTCCCACCATATACTATATTCACCTTCTTATATGATATTATGGCAAAATATTCCTACTTTATCATAAAATTGCAAGAAACTTGCAATGATAATTTTGGATTGCTATAATTAAAAAAGCACAGTAGTAATCGTGCTTAGAGAGGAGGGTTATTATGTTTTACAACATTGGACTTGCTAAATTTAGTTGTAAATATATTTTTCTATTCCTTATTATACCGATAATTGATTGTGTGAAGTTTACTATCGACTATTTGGACGTAGAAGATATAATTATGCCCTATTCTGGCATTCCATTTTATTTCCAGTTGACAATGTTGATTATAATATTATTGTTTATAATTTGGTGCTATTTTATCGACATAGCATTCGATAAGATTAGCGGTTAGAATTAGATTTTACAATAATATCTAAGTCAAACTTTTCAATTATTTTTTCTATTTTATCACTGTTGAAATTAGTTTTACCGCTTTCATAATTTTGAATTGTTCTTTCGTAACGTTTAAAAACTCAGCTAATTCCTTTTGCGTTAAGCCGGTAGCTTCGCGTAAAAATCTTATGAAATTAGCTTTGCCATAACGACGCCAGCTTATCTGCATATAACTACCTCCGCTCTTACTATAGTATATTAGATTTTTTAATTATTTCATTGAAACACGAAGCACATTTTCGGGTAGTTTTTATCAAAATATAAAAAAACAGCCTATACTAGCGCTGGTTATTACTATAATATCAAAATTGAATAAATCGGTCAATTAATTATAATATGAAAAGGAAGCAAATACCCTTGATGGAGTTTACTTCCTTTTTTATTGAGATACTAGTCTCTTTTTTTGATTAATTATTTCAAGAAAAAAACGCCATATAATACAATAAGTGCAAAAAAGAAAAGTATTCCCATGCCTATTATTAGTAGTGTCTTTATAATTTCTTTAGACTTATTAACCTCATTGTAAATTGATGTTAGTTTGCCTTGTTCATGATCTTTCTCAATTACTCGAGGGATTTCGGTGTTTTTCGCTAGTTCATCAATGCTGATATTAAATATATCTGACAATTCTATTAATTTATCCATTTCAGGTGTTGTCTCACCAAGTTCCCATTTCGATACTGTTTGTCTAGCAACATTTAGCTTATTACCTAGTTCTTCCTGGGAAAATCCCATTGCTTTTCTTAACTTAATTATTTTTTCATTAAACTTCATACTATCTTTCCTTTCATATTCGATATTAAGCGCTTTATACCTATTACCATTTTAACTTTTTGGCCCGCGAAATCTACCATTTTGGACTGGAATTTTGACACTTTAATATAACATTTTTAATATTTTAAAAAATATACTACATTTACAACATGCTTAATAGTTTTTTTAAATGAAAAATGTTATAATCAATTAAACTATTAATACTAATTGGAAAGCGAGAAAATGTAAAATGAAAAATATTCTTATAGGTAAAATCGTGAAAGGTATTATTATTGTATTAATATTATTCTACTTATTTTGGTGGAATTCGAATTTAATAAGAATAATGTTAATACCTTTTATTGTCTGCGGAATTTCTTCGATTGGAAAAAATGTGTGTTTATTGCTGGGTAAGAGAAAATACGCTAGCGCTTTTGATAAATTATTTGTAATAAGTTTTATAATTTTTTGGTTTGGCTGTTTAATATTTTTGTGTTATCTAGTTATTAAAGACAATAATTATTATATGTTATTATTTTCTATACCTTTTTGGGTTGCAGGTGTTTTTATTATTCGAAAATTTTTATTTTATCGGAAATAATATTTATAAATAAGAATCGTTTTCTATTTTATCATATTAAAACCCTTGAATTTCAAGGGTTATTTTTATATTGGTGGAGCCGAGGAGAATCGAACTCCTGTCCAAATATACTTCAAAGAAAATCTCTACAAGTTTAGTTAGCTAAGAAGTGTCCTAATAAATACAGTAGCTAACAACTAATTTATTAGTAAGCCTATTAAGTTCGTTATTGTCTTTAGGCAAGGCAATAATATATCCCATTAAATTTGAGCCCTTGCAAATTCCCATGGGAGAGGAACAAACAAGAGCAGCTTCGCTTTTTCTTTTAGGCGAAAGCTAAATTGGCGCTACCAAAAGCACCTTTTTCAGATTTTCCAGTTATATTTAACTGTGCATTTAACGAGTGCCCTCGACTTGCAATTTTAATCTCCATATACCTGTCGAAACCAAAGCGGCCCCATGTAAGAGATATTATAACATTTTCTTACATTTGTGTAAAGATTAGTATTTTAATCTGGCTTTAATATCTCTTTCAATGTCTCTTTGTTTTATAGTCTCTCTTTTATCGTATGTTTTTTTTCCTTTCGCAACACCTAAAAGGATTTTGGCTTTATTTTTTTTGAAATAAAGTTTTAGAGGAACTAATGTATAACCTTCTATTTTGATTTTATCATTTAGTTTTAATATTTCTTTTTTATGAAGCAGAAGTTTTCTAGTCCTTGTTTCTTCATGGTTAAAAATATTTCCTTGTTCGTAAGGGCTGATATGCATATTTATAATTACAGCTTCACCATTTTTAATTGTTGCATAGCTATCTTTTAAATTGGCTTTACCTTGTCTAATTGATTTTATCTCAGTTCCTGTTAAAACAATACCAGCTTCAATCGTTTCAAATATTTGGTAATCATATTTAGCTTTGCGGTTGTTTATTTCCATTCTTATCACCCTTTTTTGCTAGTTTGAAATTAATTAATCCTTTGTCTTTATTAACGCTATCGACAACAACTTCAACTTTGTTTCCTAGCATATAACGTTTTTTAGTACGTTTGCCAATCAAACTGAATGTTGATTCTTGATAAATATAGTAATCATCGGTTAAATCATCAATTTTAATCATACCTTCTACCATATTTGGAAGTTCAACATAAAGTCCATAGGTTGTTACAGTATCAATAACACCTGTATATACTTCACCAATATGTGCTTGCATGTATTCGGCCATTTTCATATCGGTAACATCACGTTCACATTCTATGGCAGCTCTTTCTCTTTCTGATGATTGTTTAGTAATTTGTGGCAAAGTATTATTGAAATAATTAATTGTATCATTATTGATACTATGTTTGAATAAATAGGTTCGAAGTAAACGATGTACGTTTAAGTCAGGGAACCTTCTAATTGGTGAAGTAAAATGGGTATAACATTTACTAGCAAGTCCAAAGTGACCAATGTTAGTAACATCATATATTGCTTTTTGCATACTTCTTAAAAGCATTGAGGAAAGAATTGGATATTCTTCTTTATCTTTTAATTGATCCAAAATTCCTTGAACGGTTTTCGAAGTTACATTTTTTAAATTAGCGTTTACTTTATATCCTAAAACACCAATAAATCTTAAGAAGTTTTGAATTTTTTCTTCATCGGGATTTCCATGAACACGATAAATAAATGGAAGTTCCATATAGAAAATAGTGGTTGCCACGGCTTCATTAGCAGCAATCATAAAGTCTTCGATTAATTTTTCACCTTCACCACGAACACGTTTTTGAACATCGATAGCTTTGCCATTTTCATCAACAATAATTTTTGGTTCTTCGGTTCCAAAATCAATATAGCCTTTTGTAACTTTGGCTTTTCTTAAAATCTTCGCTAAATCATGCATTTGTTTTAATTTGTCTGAGTATTCTTCATATCCCTCAGGTATAATATCTTCCTCAATAATCTTATTAACATTTTTATAAGTCATTTGTTTACGTGACTTAATAACACTTTCAAAAATATCACTACCGACAATATTTCCTTTTTGATCGATTTCCATGACGCAAGATATCGCTAAACGGTCAACATTAGGATTTAATGAGCAAATACCATTAGAAAGTTGATGTGGTAACATAGGGATAACTCTATCAGCTAAGTAAGAACTCGTACCACGATTATAAGCTTCATCATACAGCGCAGTACCATCTTTAACATAATGTGATACGTCAGCAATGTGAACACCCAATTCATAATTTCCATTCTTTAAAACTTCAATACTGACAGCATCATCAATATCTTTAGTATCATCACCATCAATTGTAAAGATAATTTCTTCTCTTAAATCTCTTCTTCCTTGATATTCCTCTGGCTTAACTTCCGTTGGAATTGTTTCAAGTTCTTTTTCTACTTCTTCAGGGAAAATATCAATTATATTATATTTAGCGGCGATTGTTAGAATATCAACACCAGCATCATCTTTGTGGCCAATGATTCTAACTACTTCACCTTGGTAGTAATTGGTTTTTTCAATTACATTATCGATTTTAACTACGACTTTATGTCCAGGAACAGCACCTTTTGTTTTTTCTGGGTCTATTTCAATAATAATATTTAATTTATCATCTTCCAAATCGATAAAGTTTTTATTATCTTTAATATAAAATTCTCCAACTAAAAGATCCTTTAAATTACGTTCATTAACATGTTTAATAACCGCTTCATGTTTTAGTTCATCAATAACATTGATAACAACTGTATCGCCATTTATAGCTCCATTCATGTTATTTCTAGCTATATAATAGTCTTCGTCTTCGCCATCGACGACAACAAAGCCAAAACCCTTTGGGTTGGCAATTAAAGTACCTAGTTTTTGCTTTTTATCGTGAAACTTTTCATATTTTCCTTTATTAGTAACTCTAATTTTTAGAGTCTTTTGAAGTTCTATTAGAACTTTACCTAGTTCATCTTTTTCTTCTTCTGTTAATTTATCTTGAATTTCTTCATAAGTGATGGCTTTATTTTGGCCTTCAATTATGGATAAAATCTTTTCTTCCATTTTTCCACCTCTATTTATTATTATAAGGCAAAAGCCTTTAAAAATATAGTAAATATTGAATTTTAACTTTTATTTGACATTTTTATATATAAAAAGTTATTTTGATACGTCAAAACAACTTCCTTTAATTATTTTTTCAATTTTTTACTAGTTATAACATACCAAATGCTGAAACAAATTGAGCCAATAAAGGCAACTATCATATCCCACATAGTATCGTCAACACCTGTTTCGATGACTTTTTGAGCATCGCCACCGAATAATGCATTACATGTAAATTCGAATGTTTCCCACATTCCGGCACATAGCCAAGTGAAAGAAACGATAAATAAGATATTGAAAAATATGCCTTTTACTTTTTTATGTTCTAAAATAAGCATGGCAATATAAGCTGTTAAAACTCCAGAAATAGTGTGGGTAACTTTATCAAATCCTGGCCAAGTGTTATAGCATTCTACTATTACACCTAAATAGTGAGCCATGAAAATAAAGATAATCCAAATAAGTGTGAAACCTTCCGCTAATTTGGTTTTAAAAACTTTTTGAAAAATATATGGTAAGGTTACAGTTAATATAATACTTGAATCTTTTAGGATAATAACTGGTCCTTTATCTAATTCGCCAACGATTGTAAACAAAGCACATATGATAACGGCGATCATTAATAATATGTTAATCTTCTTCATGTGTAAGGGTCTCCATTTCTACTTGATTAATTGAATTAAAGCGTTTGGTGATTTTATCGGTTGTCGTATGGATGTCTTTAACATCTTTACTAACAGTATCAATACTCCTTGATAGTTTATCCCATCTATCTTTATATCTTTTAAATTCTTCATCTAGAAGTTTTAATTCTTGATGTATCACTTTAGTATATTTATCTCTTTCAATATTTTTCATGATAATTTGTAAAGTTGTTAATGTACTCATTAATGTTGTGGGCCCAGCAATCCAAACTCTTTTTTTGTAAGCGTAATCCATTATATCTTGATGATAAGCATTAACTTCGGCGAAAATGGCTTCAGCTGGAAGGAAAAGTATTGCTTGATCAGCGGTTTCTCCTGGAATAATATATTTGTTTGCAATAGCATCGATATGTTTTTTCATGTCTGTTTTGAATAATTTTTCTGATTCAAGACGATGGATGTTTTTCTTATCGACCATTGCTTGATAATTTTCTAAAGGAAATTTTGAGTCAATAGCAATTAATCCTAATGGTTCTGGGGCAAAAACGACACTATCGGCAATACTACTATTGCTTAAAGTATACTGCAGGCGATAAACTCGGTCATTATTAGGGCCAAAGACATTTTCTAAAATATGTTTCAAATTAACTTCGCCAAAGATACCCCTAGTTTTTTTGTCAGTTAATACTGTTTGCAAGGAAACAATATCATTTGATAAATTATCAATTTTCTTTTGGGCTTCATCTATTTTAGACAATCTTTCTAAAACAGAAGTAAAAGTTTTATTGGTTCTCTCAAAGTTTTGATCCAATCTTTCGTTGACTTTATCATTAATCTGATTTAATCTTTTTTCCATTTTTTCATTTAAGGTATTAAAATTATCATTAGTGTTTTGGGTAAGTTTGCTTTGAAAATCGCCTAATTCTTTAACAACTTCTGTCTCTAACTTTCCAAGCCTTTCAGTAATATTAGATTCATTGACGTTTTTACTTAAAGCAATAACACTAATTATTAATATTATGACTAGTAAACCTATTATTATGTACTCCATTTTCTCGCCGTCCTATCTTTATTCATTATATCTTATATATGCTTTAGATTCAAGCTTTTATGGAATTCGGGGTTAAAAAAATACAAGCATTATCGCTTATATTTAATTACATTCAGAAGAAAATTTCTTCAGGTTTATCTTCTTTGCAAAGTTCAGACATATCAACATCTAATACTAAAGCTATCTTCCACAACGTCCCTAAAGAAAAAGTTTGATGGGCATTGTTTTCGATATTGGAAATGAATTGCTTTGAATAATGTGTCGCTTCAGCTAGCTGTCTTTGAGTCCAGCCCTTTTGCTTTCGATACTTTCTAATGTTTTTACCAACAAAATCATAAACATAATTTTCATTTTCTCTTTCAAATCTCATACTACCACCATTATAATTCTCCCATATTTTGGCCTTGATGGAGTGCCGTTATTCGTGGCATATGAAAAAAAGCTATGTTTTTCATAGCTTTAACCATTTAAAATCCATGCTTCATAGCCGCCTATTACGTTATAAGCGCGATATCCTTGTCTTTGGAGAATTTGACAAAGGCCTTTAGATGTTTGACCTTGTTTGCAATAAATATAATAGTTATCAGTTTTATTTAAGTATTTATCTGGCTTTATAATTAAATCATTATATGAAATATTTTTAGCACCAGGAATATGATTACTATTATAATTTTCGATGCTTCTGATATCGATTATATTAGGATTATTTAGTTTTAGTAAATCGGTTACTGAAATGTTCAAAATCATCACCTCTAATACAGTATATGAAAGGGGTGATTTTAAATAGCGGTTTTGGCATAGAAAAAATAAGACTTTTTAGTCTTATTTTTAAATTTCGTCATCATCAGCAAAGAAATCATCAAAGAACTGGTCATCGGTAACATAGTCCTGTCTTTTTGACTCTGAGGCTTTATTACTAGTTTGAACTACTTCTTTTTTTACCTCTTCTTTAGCTGTTTGATGTTTAGCTGTTTCATTTACTTTATTAGTAATTTTAGAAGCTAAATCATGTTTGGAAATGTTATGTTTTGTCTTTGGAGCTGCTGGCAAAACAGGAGTCTTAACCGCCTCTTTTACTTCAAATACATTATTAACTGATGTAATGTTTGGCATTTTTGCTGGAGCGGCTGCTTTAGCAGGCTCTGGTATAGTTGGAGTACTACCGCCTTTTGTTTTAGTGTTTAATTCAGCTTTTTGTTTTTGTTCTTCTGCTTCTAGTTCAGCTATTCTAGCATCGATACGTTTAACTAAAGCTTCAACATCAACATTTCCTGGTTTACGACCACTAGCTGGCCTTGGTTGCTGAGCAGTTGGCATAACTGGCATATTAGGGTTTGGTCTAGGTGCCTGGTGCCCTGGTGTTTTACCCATATTACCACTGATTATTTGATTAATTCTTTCTTCTTTTTTCTTATTAACGTATCCTTTTAAATCAAAAATATGAATTGGTTCTTTTGGCCTATCTGGATACTTAGCTTCAGTAGATGATTGTGATTTATATAGTGGTGGCCATTCCATTTGATAGTCGAATTTTAATTTTGTTTTAAATGGATCTAAACGTGTACGCAGTAAAACGATTTCACCAAGTGGCATCTTTTGAAGATCACTAACGGTAATAAGAGGTCTAGTTTCTTCTTTTTCTTTATCACCTTTTCCGCTTTTAACTTTTATTTCACCACACATTGTACTGATTTCTTTTAAAGCTTCTAATTCAGTACTAATTAAATAAATAATATTTTGGCAGTTACCTTTAATGGTGTCACCTTTGTTTTTACCATAAACTTCAGATAGTTGAGCGAAGTTTTGGATGATAAAGGTAAAACGCATATTACGGCTTCGAGCAGCTGATACCATTGTTTCAACGTCTTTTAGTGGTGGCATATTAGCAAACTCATCTAGGATAAAGTTGGTACGGTATGGAAGTTTTCCGCCACATTTTTGAGCATAGTCAACTAATGTCTCGTAACACTGTTTAACGAAAATAGTAACTAATGAATGATAAGTAGTTTTTTCATCTTGAATAACGATAAATACGGCGGTTTTTCTTTTACCAATATCAGACAATTCAAAGTCACTATGTGAAAGCATTTCTGACATGTTTTCTCTTGAGGCAAATAGTCTTAATTTCTGTTTGAACACTGATAGGATGCTACCTTTAGTGTCACTTGGGGCGATTAAAGTAGATGATGCACTAACGTACGCTGGCGAAGCAGGATCTTTTGTATTAAAATATTCATTAACATATGTTGTATTTGGTCCACATTTTTCTTCACCAACTGTAGTAAATAGGTTAACACTATTTAAATTGATTTCATCTTCTTTAGCATCTTCGAAAAGGGCTAAACATAAACCTGAAAAATAGTCAGCCGACGTTTTTTCCCAGAATGGATCTTGGTTATTAGCATTTTGTTCATATAAAATATTTACAGCTAAGTCATCTACTAGCTCGTTAGCTTTATCACTATTTCCTTCTTTATAATATTGATAAGGTAAATGTAATGGATTCCATCCACTACCACGCTGAGGGTTACGGAAGTTTAAAAGGACAACATTATATCCTCTTTCTCTAAGCATATTAGAGGTTTGTTCATAAATTTCACCTTTTGGGTCGGTTATAATCATTGATTCATCGTGTTTAGCAAGTGATTTAACCATTGGTAAAACTATCATTTGAGTTTTACCACTACCCGATGAACCCATAACGATACTATGCCCTTCACCATTATCTACCCACATATGTTTTCCATCATTCATTAATGGAATACCACCAGCTTCAGCAGTTTCGGAATTAACTAGCACCATTTCAATGCCACGAGCTTTTTTAAACTCTTTCTCTTCTAGCCATTTTGAGTAGCCTTTTTCCTTCTTTTTAGTAGTAGATATACCAAGCCCCTTTTCGACGTCAAAAAAGCGGTCAGAGACGCTTAAAACGCTGGCAACTAGGGCAACAACGTATAAAGTCAAAGTTATTCCTAAAAAGTTCTTGCCAAAAGCTGGAAATGGATTAAATCCATGAAATGGGTGATCAATATCACCGGCTGCGAATTGGGCAATATTTAGTACTGCTATTGCAACAAAGTACAGTAAAACAACGGCATATACGCCAAACATAATCCAGTCTTTTGAATCTGCAGTAAATTTTAATTTCATACGAGAGCCTCCCTAATGTTTTTTGTTAGTTAGTATATACTATTTTATCTTAAATTTCAAGTGATTTAAGTACACTACAATTATACCATAAAAAAGTAATATTTAACATATTACTTTGGGGATTATCTGCTCATTTTTGTTTGTGCAGTAAGCGCATTTATTTCATTAGTTCGATCAGGTAAATCAAAAGATGATGCTAAAGCTGGATCTAGGAAAATTTGAATATCACTCCCAAGTAGCATACAGTCAGTGTTAAGAACTGGGCCTAATTCTTGTCCTTCACAGTGAAATGTCGAAGTATTATGTTTATACTTTGCTTCATCATAATAATCGTACTTAAAAAAATGATACCCATCCTTATCATGTACCATACCTTTTCTGACACCATCATTTTGATTGCTTTCTTGTAAGATAGAGTCAATTGCTAATAAGTCTTCTTTGGGATTCCCACTACCAATTATCATAGATTGCATATTATTATATTGGCGTCCAGCACTTAAAAGACTATCATATTCAGTATCATACACGTTAAATCTGTCAAAAGCTTCTGTATATATGTATCCTGAATCCATTTTCATTAGCCATATCCTATCAGTTTGTTCTTCCATATATATTAAATTACCAAATTGGACTCCGTCTAATTCTTTTTTACAACCAATAAGTGAACCAGATAAAACTATACTTCCACCCAAAACTGCCATTCCCTTAAAAAAATCTCTTCTTGTAATATTTGCCATAATTTTTCACCCCTATATAAATAATTTCCTGTTGTTACTATAACATAAAAAACACTTTTTTACGAGTGTTTTATAGTTTATTATTTTTATTGCCTTTGGCTTTTATTATAAGGAAAATAGCCCCTATAATTAAAATAATTCCTAATAATATCAAAGCAAATTTCAATAATATAATATTCCCAGACGATTTGGCTTCTTTGCTCATTTTTAAATATATCGATTTATCCTTAGCATCTTCTTTTGTAACATGCCAAATATATTTATCGCCGTTAACTTCATCTGCGTTGTTTTCTATTACTTTATGATTTGTCTTTATAGTAATATTTACTTTATCAAGATTTTCAAACTGTTCAAAAAGTTTAAAGTGTTCACCAGTTGATAAAATAGTATTATTATCAACTGTGGCTATTAAAAATCGATTATATGCGTAATTAACCATATAGGATTTTTGAAAATCATTATATGTAAAATCTCCGGTATATTTCATTCCCACTAAATTACCATTGCTCAAGTCTTCTGAATTGTAATATTTGACACCATCAATTTTTTTATTTGATTCTGACTGCATTATGGTGTCTGTAAATAACGGTATAGGCTTTTTTTCATATGATTTATAAAATAATTCACTTGGCAATGATACTTCGTCTGATTCTTTTTCTGGTATGGCAGTAGCAGAAACACTCTCGGTATATTTGTCATCTTTTATTTCTAAATTATAATTTATCTCACATCCTGATACAAAAAATACAAATATCACAAGAAACAATATTTTTTTCTTCATTTTATCACCTTTTATTAGATGCATTATTATAATATGCATCCATATCAATTACTTGATATCCACTTGTACTAAAACCACCTGTACCATATTTGTTTATTAATGCTCCCTTTCCCCAATTTAGGAATTCTGCAGTATAATAACCGCCATCATATGTTCCAATAATTAATACAATATGTCCATCACTTATAAGAAAGTCACCTGGTTTTCCAGCATCTACTGACTTTATATATCCGTTACTTTGAGCCCAGCCTTTTTGTGATCCTGTTTGTGGATATGATGGCAATTTAAAGCCGCCATTATATAATGCCCACCATGCAAAGCCACTACAATCTAATGTAAAGTTGTCATTTACGATTCCGTCAACTTCTGAACTCTGTCTTGGGTGACGGTTTCCATACCAACTAGCCTGGTTATATCGAAGTCTTTTGTCGGTAGACATAATAAAGTCACCAACTAAAGCGACTCCAGCTGCAACAACAGCTTCTCTTGTTCCATAACCGGCTTCATTAACTTTACTTTTAATATGACTGCTAAACGCTCCTGAGTTTTGTAATGGCGTATTTGCTAAGTCATCATTAATATTGTCGCTAGTACTTTCCGGAGCATTAGCTGATGCTTGATAATATGATTCAAAGTCATAGTTACCTACACCGCCACGGCAATCAGATTTAACTTCGGCATTAGCAGTTGATTTAACTATGTCAAGATATTTTGTACCTGAATCAGCTCTACTAGCCCATTCATTTTGTTGATTACTAGCAAATGGTGTATACTTTACATATCCCTCATCATCAACTACAACTTGACCTTTAGTTTCTGCTACTGCCTGCCTAATTGGAGCATCTTCAGCTACAGCTGGTTTATATAAACCTGTCCCCTTTCCACCTGAATATAATGTAGGTCCACCACTTGTACTTCCTTGGGGTGTCCCTCCAGATAATGTTCCACACCCTTTATCAAGGTTACAGTATGCTTGATCAGATGTACAGTTTCTTAAGCTTAAAATCCACTGACCATTTTTTATTGATAGTCCAATACCGTAAGCCCCATTCATTTCTCCACCACGGGTTAACCCATAGCTTCTGGCATATACGGCTTGAGCTTTTTGAGTTTCCGGATTGGATTCGGCGCCTACTTCGCCATAAACAACTCCTGGAATATAAACAGAATCTAAATCTACTGGTTCTTCTCCATCTATAGGGTCCCCAACGCTTCCTTTATCATTTCCATATTCGCATCTTAGGGTTTGAACTTTTACATTAGATACTTCTTCATCAATTCCCCTAATTTTATAATAACAAACAGCGCCTTCACTATTTGTTGCGGAAATGTCTCCTCTAATTTGTTTGTAATAATTTGCTAAATCAATAATTTCCTGAGCTATTTTATCTTTGTACGCCTGCCGTTGATCTTCATCATCTAATTTTAAAGCAGTTTCATAAACGCCACCAATATACCCATTGTCACAAATTTTTTTCATATTAGCCCATCGTGTGCTTGTTCTTTCCGCCTCATGAATTACGTCCTGTCCTGTAGCTAATTGAAATGTAAAATTTCCAAATGAAAATATTGCGTCAGCGCCAAATCCTACACCGCAAAATAACCAGTTATTAAAATCACTAAGGCCTTGCCCAAAAGAATCACTTTTATCTACATTATTTCCAATTAAACGTGTTCCGGCTAAAGCTTCTTTATATTTTTCTTCATTATATGAGCCTGTCCATCCTGCAGAATCAGCCATAACTATAGCCGCAGCATTTAACAAATCTACTTCTTCTTCGGAGACGTCTCTTGAAGCGCCACCGGCTGATTCAGAATTTGTATACGTAGCTCTATCTTTTTTTAAATTGCCCCAATAGGCGGTTTCTTCACTTGAATTCCAATCTTCATCATATTCAGATTCAATTACTTCTAACGCACTTCTTTTATGCAAAACAGTTGCAGCTAATGTAATTTCATCAATGCTATCACCTAATGCACTTTTAATTATTTTGATTCTTTCAACAAACTGTTGTTCTTTTTCGTAAGTCTCATCCTCATTACTACAAATAATGCAAAAGGCTTTCGTCTTTGTGGGCATTGCTAATGAAGTGATAAAAACAGCAAAAATAAACGTTATAAATATCAGAACTTTTTTTTGTTTTTGCACTTCACATCACCTCATATTTTATTATTTTTTTTGCTACGAATAAGCATATAAATAATCCCAATAAAAATTATCACAATTATAGAAATCCCAACCATAATAATAGTTTTATTATCGTTTAATAAATAACCATTACCTTTTGGCATTGACATTTTTATTAGAATTGTTTTTTCATAATAATTATCCGCAGTTATATTCCATATGTATTTATTGCCATTAACTTCATCTGCATTATTTTCTAAAACATTTAACTTTGTATTTATAACTATTGTTGCCTCGGTTATTTTCTCAGTACCATATTTGTTATAACATTGAAATGGGGCCTGAGTTTCAATAATTAATACTCCATTTTCTATAGTTGATTTTCCACTTCTAAAACATTGATTTAAAAATTTTGAAGAGCTAATGTCAAGATCTTCATAATTATGAGTATATTTTATTGTTACATCATTAAAACCTTCAGTAACTTGCTTTTTATAATAAGGTATACCATCTTTAGTAAGTTTATCTTTATTCGCTTTTATAATTGCAAGTCCTTCGCTACCCAATGTTTCTTTTGAAATTTTTAGTGATGCACTTTCTTTTATTGAATTATCATTAATGTCTAAACTATAATTAACTGTACAACCAGTTAATAAAAATATACACATTAATAATAGTGTTAACTTTTTCATTGCATTCACCTTCTTAAATTTTAACGATTATAATAATTTTCGCCAGCTTTAATTATTTTTTTTGCTTCATGATGGACAAAATAGATTTTATAGTTGTTGTCAAGTTCAATTAAATATTTTGACTCAACTGTATGTATCATAGGGTAATAAGCATTGTCTGGCCCATCTCCGCCATTTTCTTTAGCCGTAACTGCAACAGTTAGTAAATGATTATTATCCGATATTAACACATTGTCAATTGAAATTAATTCATTTATAGTATTGCTATCAACGATTCTTTCTAATTGCCACTCTTTATCATTTAGTCTAGCATAGAGTTCATTGCCTTTATTTTCCTCAAAATTATTTTTATCTATAAATTTATACATTTGTTCTTGCCATTGACCATTTTTTAAAGTTTCATTACTGAAGTTCAAATATTTTTCGATAAATTCTTTTCCTATATTTTTAGCTTTTTCGCTATCTAAAAGAGTATATTGCTGGCGTATATTAACATTTTCATCTTTAGTATTTTTTATATAAATCACTAAAGTTATTGCAATCGCAAAAAAGATAATTATACAAAAAAATACTATTAGTCCTTGTTTTTTATTTGCCATAATATCACATCTTTCTAAAATTATTTACCAATTACGGTAAACCCTGCAAAGTTTATCTGAGATATTTGTGCTTTAGTATACTTGATTGAGTTAGCATTATCTGTTCCAGAATCCTTTACCCAACAATTTTCTCCATCAGTTTTATAACACATAATTACATGATTGGCTTTATATGTACCGCCATCAGCTTTAATAAAGTCAGCTTTACCATTGTCAGATAAAATCATAACTTTATTTCCTTGACTCATGTCGGCTAAAGCTTCGTCAATGTTATAATATGTCGTCGCTTTAAAACCATATTTACCTGTAGCAAACTCAGCCAGTTTGGAAACAACTGAACCGCCTGGTGCATAAACAGCTACATTACCATTATAGTATTCTCTTAATTGATCACTGATTTCATCTGGTCTATAGTTAGTACCTGACAATAAATCTATAACGTGGGTTATTGAGCATAGTCCACAACCTGCCTCTGCAATTGTATGTCCAGCGGCATCATAAATAACACTTCCCCAAGGTTCATCATATTGATTATAATATAATTCATCCCAGTTTTCCGGTGTTTTTGAATTGCCACCTCCTGATGATGTTTCGCTTGCATAAGCAGGATCTACACCTTGCATTATACTTGTCGATGATATAGATGAAAGGAAAAATAATGGCACTACTGTAATAAGGAAAAAAAGACAAACACAGGGTATTAAATACATCATAGTTTTTTTGCTTAATAAACCTGTTTTCTGTTCATTTGTTTCATTAAAGGCTTTAGCTAGTTTATTAGCGGCGCCTATTTTTTTTGCTATAGATCTCATTTTCCCAATCATCTAATCACCACCGTCCTATATTATAGTCCGCCTCCACTTCCGAAGGAATCTAATTCTTGCTCAGTAACAACGACATTTATACGCATTCTTTTGCTTCCACAAACGAATAATGCCTCTCCTTGGTTAAAACCTTTAATATTTTCTTTTTCATTATCATTTAAATCTATTAGTTTAGCTAAGTCTTCAACAGCTTGCTTTTTTAATCCCATGACAAGATAATAAGATGCATTATCGAAAATAGCTTTTCCTTGAGTAATAACAGTTCTATCACTAAAGTCAGTTGGTTGTTGAGTAATGATAATAGTACCTGTATTATATTTTCTAGCACGTCTTTGAACTTGGGCTAAGAAATCAGCGCCTAAAGTATTATTACCAGATAATAACACGTGAGCTTCATCAACCATCAATACTGTATTTACTGCAGGATTTAATGTTAAACTCCATGAATATTTTAAAGTATTAAAGAATAAAGCATTTCTGATATTTGTATCAGCATTCATTAATTCTTTAATGTTAAAGATGATAAAATTGCTTTTTGGTGAAATAGTTGTTGTTCCATCAAAATAATATCTTAGTTCTTTAACAATTGGTCTTAATTTTAATTCTAATTGTTCTAACATATCACGTTCTTTATTTTGATCTGGCATTGCTGTGATCTTGCCTCTAACAGTTGCATAAACATCTTTGAAGGTTGGGTAATCAGCAGATGAAAATTTAGTAAAGTCAGTATCAAAATCTATGCCAAAACGGCGATAAGTTTCTTGAACCATTTCACTAAAGATATTTAATACATCTTCAGTGATAGATGGATCATAATATTTCATAAAAGCCTTAATTGTTTGAAGTGTTCTTGTTAGAACAGCATAGCCCATACCTTGTCTTAATTCTTCTTCATCGGCATCAACAATAACCTCTAATGGGTTAATCATACCGAATTCTCCACCTTTACCTAATTCGATATAATCTCCGCCATAAAGCCTAGCCATATCTTCAAATTCGCCCTCTGGGTCAATAATAACAATTTGGTTGTCATTTCTAATGTGTGTTCTAACCATTACTTTAGCGGCAGTTGATTTACCTGAACCAGATGTACCTAGAATGATCATATTAGCATTGTTACGGTTATGTTCTTTTTGTTTTTGATATAAAAATTGGTTAAAGAGAACTACTCCACCAGAGAAATCGACGCCCAATAAAGTTGATAAACCTGGATCTTTTATGCTATCGAAAATAAATGGATACATAGCAGCAATAGTTGGTGATGGTATCGGTGTACCAATTCTATCTTCAATATCTTGTTTTGAAAAAATAGGTAACATTGATTTTAATACTTTTTCCTGTTCGAATCGAAGAGGAATAGCACGCATATCCATTGCTTCTAAATAACTTTTTACTTGTAATTTTTTTGAGGTTAATTCATCCTGTGAATCTGCAGTAATCATAATATGTAATTGAAAATCCCAAATTCTTGCTTGACTAGCAGCTAATTGCTTAATAAAAATTTCTAAAGATTCATAATCCTGTCTTAATCTTTCTTGAATTGTAACATCATTTTCTTCTTGATACTTTGATTTTAAATCAGCAATTTCTTTATTTATCATTTTATTGATAACATCAAAAGGCATTGGAATATGTTTAATAACCATTTTAATTCCTGACATACTAGTTAAATTTGCTAAAAATCCTGGGGAAACATATTTAGGATAAGAAATGGCGGTTAGAATTGTCGCATATTTATCTGATACAATAAATTCACTAGGCTTAAATTCTAACCCTTTTGGAGCAATTTGTGTTTTTATATCCATTATCCAATCACCGTCCCAAATTTAGTAGTTTGACCACCGTTTAAGAAATTATCTAATATTACTCTTAGATCTTCATTTGAAGCTTGCTTTGTTTGTAATCCTGCATTTGCGAAGTTTTGAATTAAAGTTCTAATTCTTTTTTGAATTCTTTCGATATCCTTGTCTTTAAATAGTAAATAAAATTCAGTATCTACGACGTTATTATTAGTAAACATGTTAGCTTTATTAATATCATCAATTATTAACTTTCTTTTTACAGGATTTTGTTGTGAATTATACAATAATTGTAGTTGTGATAAATACGCTGTAATATCAACTGGTCTATCAGCAGCAACAATCCAAAATTCATAATCAATTATGTTATAAACATTTTTTAAATTATTGATTATTGAATATTGCATATCTGGTTCAAGGATAAAAATATTTCTTGGGAATATTTTTACGCCTGTTACTTTTTCGTTTGTATCAAGGACAATCATTCCGTTAGAAATAGATTTTATTGGTACAAAATCATTTGTATATTTACTTTTGTTTTGTTTCTTTGAGGCCATCAGCTACACACCAACCTTTCCATATAAATCTCTGTCTAGTAGTATAAAATCTATAGACATCTTTTATCACTGTACGTATGTTGTGATAATGCGGAATAGGTAATACTAGAAAACCCGTTACCACTGCTGGAGCTAAATCTATTACAGCTCCAAGCAATGATGTAGGATTAATTAGTAATAATAACAAAATTGTTATTCCTGCACCCGTTCCAAATAGTATCAGATCGTATGTTGTAAATACTCCGAAAATCAAAATTGATTTTTTTGAGTTCGCTGGTATTAAATAATCCACTTATATCATCCCCTTTTCTATTGTCTATTTTGGTTGTGTTTACGGAATCCAACACGTCCTTGTCTATCCTCATTACTTTCACTTCTAACACTGGCTTGATATGATTGTGAAGTAGTAAGATTTTTATTTGCTTTTCCAACTGATTCTTCAAGGTTCTTGGCGTCTTTATATGTTGTAATATCACGTCCGTCGTAACCATCAATATTTTGGTTTTCATGATTCTTTCTATCAAATTCTGCCATATAAGGAGCACCTCTTCCAGCATCAACACATTTTTGACCCCACTCATCTTCTGCCCACTCAAAGCTACTTTGTGCAGCATCGAATGCAGCTTGAGCTGCAGCAATTTCTTTTGCAGTCGAATTTTTGTTTTTTAGTGTATCATTATATCGCTTTTCCGCAGCCGCCAAAGTTTCTTCATAGTAAACATAATTCTGTCCACTTGATAACACTTCGCTTCTACCAGCTTCTGTATGAGCGTAATCAACAAATGATTTTTTCATAGCTGCAAAATTATCAATTGTATTTTTATATTGAGCTACCTTTTGAGCATTTGTATAAGCATCCATTGGCGTTCCTGTAACCTGTGCCCACCTATTTCTTACTCTGTTTTCTAATGGGTTATTTTGCTTTTCATACATATTCCAAGCTGTACGGCCTCCCTGTGAGGCACCTTTTCCTACATATCCTTTTCCTTTACTGGTAAATCCTTTAGCGGTTCCACCTATAGCTCCAGAAAGTGTTCCACCAACAACATCTCGAGCCCCTCTTAAAGCACCTAAAGCCCCTTGGCCTTTATATAGTTCTCTAGCCATCCCAGCTGTTGAAATAGCTGAAGCGCCTAATCCAACTGCGCCACCAATAAGGGCAGTAGCTCCAGCATTTTCTCCAATAGCTTTAAATGGATTTAAATGTAATTCACCTGAAAGTTTAATTCCAAATATTGTTTCAATCATTTGCGGTACTTTTTTAGCAAATGTAAATATTCCAAGTATCAAAAATACATAAACAAATATATTCATTGAAGAATCGCTAGGTGCTATACCTTCATAATAAATTTTAGAGCTATCCTCTGAATATAGAATATCATTAGTTACCATTTGAACTAATCGTAATGCTAGGAAAATGACAGCTAGTCGCAAAAATAACGATACATATGTTTTTAGCGATTCCATAATCCAGTTGTGCAATTTTCCTTGGCTAATGCTTTCCTTAGGATCCATATATGAAACTATCGCAATTGGTGCCACAGTCTGTAAAAATAGCAATTTTATTGCACGAGCAGCTATATCAATACAAAATGTTATTAACAACAATAATAAATATCCACCTGTTAATGTAGAAATTATTGGTAAATAATTTATTGTATAGCTAGTGTCGGCCCCTCCAATTTTCCACCACAGTAAAGAATCAAATGCGTCAAAATTGCGAGTATCAATTATTTTACCAGTTTCTTCATTCATTGTTTTAAAGAAATCATTAATGATAATGCCTCGTGATTTGACTGCAGCCTCATCTTTCCACTCTTCACTTAGAGCTTTAAGACACGGTTTACTTCGTGCCATATCTTTTGAACCGAAAACATTTGAGTTGGGCCCATTAGTATGATCAACGCCATCCCTACTCACCGATTGGTTTGGTTTACATTCAGCAATACTCGAAGTATCACCGGATGTATTTAAACTATAAAAAGCTCCAAATAGGGAATACTGAACATCTGTCGCCATCATTTTTATATTTTCCGAAGTATCCTTACCATCGCCGGTCTCAGAGTAATTATCAAACTCTTGCCCAAGTATCAAACTGCCAATAATATTACTAGTAATAATCTTCCCTTGTATGTAATAGGCTGCCTCGAAAATCAAAGGCACGGTAACAAGTAATACAATTGAAACTAATGTATTAGTTATTAGCTTGCCAAAACCCTTTGATTTATCACTAAAGGCATTAGGGTCAATAATATATTGAACAATTGAAAATGCAACTTTAAACAACATAAATATACCCAAAAGAAGATATATTCTTTTTACCAATTCTTGAACTGTAGGATTATTGGTAAATAAATCTATATTTGCTAAATAAACGATTAGTTCATAGGCTTTAGCAATTAGCGAGTAAACTATATTGTCTATGAAAAAAAACAAAGTTCTTAATTGATTATTTACAAATTCCATTCAAATCTCGCCTCCTATTTTCCAACTCTACACAATGGGTTTCCATCACTACCAATTACCACTTTATTGTTTTCGTCTTTTTGATAGTTAAAATCATTTACTATATTTAATATCCAACTAATAAGCATCGGTAATAACAACAAAATTACAATGCATATGATTCTTATAAAAGTATGTTTAACGGCGCCCTTGAAGCCATCTTCATCACTGCCAGTTACAGCTTTAATAAACTCAATAGCGCTCATGGCAACAAGTAATAAAACGCCTACAATACTAAGAATTAGAAAAAGAGTATTTAAAAATTCAATGATGTCACTGCTAATTATAGTACAATATTCATTGTTATATTTATAACCAGAGTTTTTGCCTTTGTCTCCCCACTCTACGACACCATCTATATCTTCATCTCTATTTGCTTCTTTTCTAGCATTGCTAGAATCTTCTACTATATCTTTAGCTTCATCACTACTCAATTCTTTTAAATTTGTTCCTTCAACTGTTAGGCATTCTGATCCAAAAGATACAACGTTTGAAATACTACATGAAGCCCAGGCAGTAAGACCCCAGAAATCATTTATTCCTTGGTCTGAAACAGTAAAATGCTGAGTTACTTTAGTTAATAGGTCATACTCATTAACCCATTTTATTTTAGGACAAGATTTAGAAGATACTGTATTTTTAATTGTATCATCAGTTAAATCAAATCCTACTTTTCCTCTTTTTTGATCGTCTGTAAAATTAACCCATCCAGAAGTAGTATCAACTTCCTTTACTTCTGCACAGTAACCTCCATTTGTTGTTTGTGCAAACATTAATGTTGCATTAAAATGGTTTTCAGGTAATCCACCTTCATAATCACACGTTAATGCTTTATCGTAATCACTACTTGTTTTGCAAGGCTCGCGGTCCGCTTTTGCATTATCTATATTTATAAAAAACACACTAAAAAACATTATAAAACTAATACATAGTGTTTTAACTAACTTTGAATTCATAAGAGCCACTCCTTATTTTCGTATTTTTCTACAAATACATTATATCATAAAAAAAAGCAACAATAAATGTTTATTGTTGTTTTTTAATAATTAATTATCAGTATCATTATCTGAACTGTCATTTTTATCATTGGTATCTTTTTTATCTTCAGTAGAAACACCGTTAATAAATTTTTTACTACAAGCCCAGATGTCTCCAGTCGTTTGACCTTCGACATTTGATTCTTTTTCAACTCCAGAAACTAAGTTTACTGCTAGCTGAACAATTGTAACAATTAAGAATACTAATAAAGCAGAAATTAGTCTTGAAACAAAAGACTTTTGATATTTCTTTATGTCTTCTTCTTTTTTAGCTACCACTGATTTTGCAAAATCTAACATACCCCATATGATTAATAAAATCGGAACAACTATTTTAATAATTCTAATAATTGTTGCTACTAAATTAAATAATGTATCTGGTACTTCGATGCCGCCACATAAAGTAGTATTTGAAACAGTTTCTTCTAAAACATTCAATAGTCCAAGCATTTTATCCCTACTTTCTCTTGATTAAGTGTATTCTTAATATTTTTATTTATTATACCTGATAATTAGTTTTTGGCTGCGCCAGGTTGTTTTTTAATAATTTGTGCAGCACAATCCCAAGCAGTTGTTGCTTTATTACCGTCCCCGCTACCAGAAACACTACCAACAGCAGTAACTACTAATTGAACGATTGTAACAATTAAGAATACGATTAAGGCTGCAATAAATCTTTTCATAAAAGTTTTTTGCCCAGCTTTAATTTTGTCCTCATCACCACCAACAGTGGCTTTAGCAAAGTCAATCATACCCCAAATAATCAATAAAATTGGAACTGCTATTTGAATAAGTATAATTACTAAGTTTATCATGTTTCCAACACCGGCAGGTATTGAAAAATTAGCGTTCCCACCTAAACCTGTACAGTAATCTCCTGCCTCTACTAATAAATTTGTTAAACTCATATAAAAATCCTCCTCTTTATGTCTATATGATACTTTAAAAATCGTTATTTGTCAACAATTTATGGTTAATAATGTCAAGCGTTTAAAAAATAGGCTTTTATTGGAAAAGCCCAAATAAGCCTTTTTTCTTTTCGCCAGTTTCATTACCTTGTTTAATAAATCCAAGTTTAACTAAGAATGCATCTAAAGCACTGTTAGAATTTTCTTGGTCATACAAAGGCGGGAGACTAGCGAATATTTTAGTATTGGTCTCATATTCGAAATCTAAAACATCATGGCTACTTAACATGCTCTTATTTAATACAAGTTTTTTGTTTTTGTATTTTTCAAAAACTCTTGGATTACGAGCTAAAAGTTTGTTTAATTTAAGTTTTGATGGTTCTACTAGATAAATGATTTCATTCATCAAAGCTTCAGCTTGATTACTATTATTAATATCTACTAAAATAACATCATTAGTATTATATTTTGCAATATAATTTCCTAATTCATTGGAATTAATACTATGCATTTTATCATCGTCGAAATACATAAAGTCACGCTTTTCAAGTTCTAAAGCTGTAACGCTGTAATTGCGTTCTAGCTGCTTTTTCATGATGTATATTAGACTAGTAGCTCCAGCTTCATCAGTTACATTCTTAACACCGATAACCCTAGCCGTTGATGATTCACGGTAGACTTCAACAGTCTGCATTCCACCATCTGAATAGCTAGGTTCATGATAAGTATCTAATTGATGATACTGGGCAACATCACGATAACTGTTAGGATTGTTGTATAAATACATAACACCTTCAACATTCATTGTGAAATTGTAAATACGCATAGAAATTAAATCTGAAAGATATTCTGGGTTAGTGACTTCTGAAGAGCCATCTAATAATAATATCAAGCGATCCATGTCTAATGACAAAGATAATTTTTGTAATGTTTTAATGTCTTTATAATCTTTTAAAGCCGTGATATCTAAAACCATTCTTTGGAAAAAGAAGTTTTTGAAGGTATCAATAATTTCTTCAACAGTAAACTCACCTTCTAATTTCTTTATAACATCAATGTCTAAAGTTGCTAGAGCATCACGGTATTTATTGGCGATTATTACATTCATAATTTGGCCCTCCTAATCGTCTATTTTTTTAAAAGTCATTGTTTCTCCAATAACTGGAATTCTTAATAGATTACCAGCAAATTCAGAAACAACCGGAATATCAAAATACATAAAGGTGACAACACGATAATAATAGTATACATGATCTTTGTCAGTGCGATCTTCCATAAGATAAACGCAGTACTCATAATCATTGGTTCTACTAACAAGAGTTCCTTCTTTTTCATTACAGAAAGAACTGGTGTTTTTACCACCGTTTGTATTTAAAGGATAGCCAACACCAGTGGCGTTAAAAGTTTTGCCATTTCTACTAGCGCCACCCTTAAGCCAATTACTGATTTGGGCTATTGTGTTTTCATTATAAGCCTTGGCTGTTTCCTCAACAGTTTCAGCGGCTTCGCCTTCTTTTTCAATTTCTTCAATAATTTTATTTTTAACTTTATAGGCTTTTGAGTAATCTAATGATCCAATGAAAAAGCCAATCAAAATTATAACAAAAACAATGATGATATTGAAGAGCATAGCATTACCTATAGATTCTTTCATGAGTTGCCACCTCCTGATGAGAAACGGTAAATTCGTTCACCTTTAGTGTGGACTGGAATATTTAAAATTCCAGCAATCGGTAAGTCGAGCGAAATATAGCTTATAACACTATAGTTATAATATCTTGGTTGGCCGCTCTTGTTTGTTTCATTTTTTAAACTTGTATCATCTTCGTAATAATAAACACAATAGAAGTATTTACTATCAATGTCGGCATTACCATTAGCTTTAGCCACTAATGGGGCACCATTTCGATCGCTTGGACAAGCATAGCTACCACTATTACTTGGTCTTTGGAAATATCCAAAACCTTCTAAACGATCAGCAATTTCAGTTTTAGCTCTTTCATTATATCCTTCGTATTTGTCAATAGAGGATAAAATATATGAATTTACTTTAAACGCCTTGTAATAGTTAACGGTAGCGCTTAGAAGTCCAAAGACAATAACAATAAAAATGATAATAATATTAAGTGTTAATGTTGTGCCTATTCCCTCGCGCATAACTTACCTCCTTTTTATCCTAATGCTTAATTACTATTTAATGGTATTAACCTCTGATGATCCTCTATCAGAAATAGTATTAGCTTGGTTTTGAACGTTGTTCATTACAGTTGTAATGATGATCGTACCAATTGCTAAAACGATAGCAATAAGAACGATTGTAATTACAGTCATATTTGCCTCTCCTGCTGCTTCTTTCATTTAGTAGCACCTCCTTTACTTTAAATATAATTATACTACAAATTCATCATAGTCATCATTGAAAGTAGTAAGAATATTAAAATTCCTCCACCTGTTCCAAATAGCATAACCATTGTTCTTTGTTCCATTTTATCAAGACGTTCTTGATATTTTTGTTCTCTGGCTTTGTTTTGCAGAGATGAAATAGTTCTTGAAAACATAAGTAATTGTTCCTGTTTATTTTCTTGACTACCTAATCCAAGACGATATAATAAACGCATCATACGCATTGAATCACGAACTGGGTATTCATTTGCAAAATCCATATATGGTTGAACACTTGAATCACCCGCATCGATTTTTTGAATTAATCTCTTTAACCCCGGTTTGAAGATTTCTGGAGCTGTATCAATCGATCTTGAAAGCGCTACTGGAACAGTGTAGTGTTGGATCAAGATTTCCAAACTCTTTAAGTAGTATGGAAGAGTTAAATTAATTCGGTGTAAGTTGTTTTTATAATAGGTCTTTAAATTCTGATAAGGCATTTTGAAAACTAAATACCCTAAAATAATAGAAATTAAGAAATAGACGAAAGACATTTTTGACATTAAAATGAACATAACAGCAACAATTGTAATTAAGCCATTTCTAATTCTTTGACTATACAATTTATTGACATCAACTTCGCCATATTTAACGTTAAGTAAAAATTCATAATCGTCTTCCATTAAAAATCTGAAGTATGGTTCAACATCGTTAACAAATCTTTTTGAACTAAAATGATGATTGTATTCAAGGATGAGAATGAAAATTAGTCCAATGATAATAAATATTATTCCTAAATTCATTATTCAGCCCCCACATCTTCATTATAGTATTTTTCCCCACTAAGTAGGAAATATGTATTAAGTATAACAATGCCATGCAGTAATAGTTGAACCCACCAGCTTTGAAGCATTTCAATATAAGTATCAACACTAAGTAGAATTTGAACAAGCATAACCATTAAATATAGAATAATACCAAATTTTAAGAATTTTTTATGGAAATTTGCTCTATCTAAACGGTCACGGTATACACTTTCAACAAGCATATCGATGTCCAAACTCATATTTTCTAATGATTCACCTGCATCTCTTGAACCTTCATTTGTAATTTGTAAGAACAATTGATGCATATTTCTAACAATATAGTAATCATATTTAGCGTTGAAATAATCGATTGATTGATTGACTGTCCCGTTTTCATAGGCCATATCAATCATGGTTTTTACATCAGATTTTACTGGATCTTCTAATACTCCTGATTCATATACACCTTCTAAGGCTTTTACGAATGATTGAGTAGTTTGAAATTCCATGATGGTATTAGTGGTATATACTTGAATTTGTTCGAAAATAAATTCACTATATACTCGCTTACATCTTAAGTAAGTTAAATAAGGGATAACAACGATTGAAAGAGCTGCATAAATAAGTGATACTGCGATGTTGTAGAAATATAAATAAGTAAGAATTGCAGCGGATGCCGCAAAGACAATAATTTGAATAGCATATTGTCTAGGCGTATATTCTTGACCTAACTCTTTAACCTTGTCCCTAATTACTCTAAATGAATAAGGAGTATATTTTTCGTATATGTATCCAACCTTTTGGTTGATAAATTTGTAAGCATTTGTCTTTCTGTTACTGCGATAGACAATGACGAATATAGCGATCGCAAGAACAACTAGAAATATAATAAATGTCATACTTTTTTCCCTCCTTTATTCAAATAAATTTTCTGTTTTTTGAGCCATAACACCAGGTGTTACAGGTGGTAGTGGCTCTGGATTTGATGCCACTGGGGCATTACCTGCTGGAACAGGAATCCTTTCACCTAAGAAACGCATTTCATCTGGTAAAAATACTCCCTGAACTTCTAAATAATCAAGCAAGTATGGACTTGGATTGCTTCTTATAACCTTTCCATCTGCGCCTTTACGATAAAGAACATTATGCTTTGCTTCATTATCTTTGTCAACATAAAACTCAGTAACTTCTGCTATTTCACGAATAAATTTATGAGTTTCTTTATCAGTATAACCCCTAACATAAATACCGATTTGAACATATCTGTGAATTGTTTTGATGAATTGATCGATATCTTGACTTGTTTCTAATAAGCTATACATACGCTGAGGAATCGATGCTGCCTTATCGGCATGGATCGTTGATAAGATATAATGTCCTGAAGATATTGAGTTTCTAACAGCTAAAACAGCTTCTGCACTACGAACCTCTGATAATAAAATCCATTTGGGATTTTGACGCATACATGTAACTAATACATCGGTGTAAGATGCAATATTATTAGTTTTCATAGCGATAATATCACGATGAGGGAAAATTTTATCTAAGTGCAACTCTAGGGTATCTTCAATAGTTATAATCTTTTCATCTTCAGCTATTTTTGAAGCTAAATATTTTACTAATTCAGTTTTTCCTGAACCGGTTTCTCCACAAGCAATAATATTACAATGACCTTTAACGCAATATTCTAAAAACTCATGAATATCTGGTTCAATATATTTTTCAGCAATGATTTTTTCTTTTTGCAATCTGATTTTGGCTGGTGTCTTACGAATAACGCAAGCAATACCATTAGTAGCGATTGAGTCGTGAACGAAGTTCAAACGAAGTTCAGCGCTTTCAGCATCTAGAAATGGGTGGGCCATATTAAAGGTTTTACCCATAACGTTTGAACACTGAAAGGCTAACTTTTCCATAAAGGCATCATTTATTTCTGGCTTTTCAACACGGTAAATACCTTTATCTAAAGTTTTTAAATGAATTTGCCCTTTATTATCATAAGAAATATCGGTTACTTGTTCATTTTCTAAATACTCTTTTAATGGTCCAAAATCTATTTGGTCAAACATATTTTCATTCATAGACTATTGCCCCGTTGTTTGAGCTGAATTAGTTGTTCCTACATTTATATCTTGAGTAAAGGTGTGAACTGTGCCGTCTTTTTCCGTTACTGTAGCATCTAATGTACCGTTTGCAGTGAATTGAACAGTTTGTTTTGTTTTAGTTACTTTAACAGCTTGTCCACCGTCTTTAGCATAAGTACATGTATAAGTACTTCCACAACCTTTTGGATAAGTAATTGTTACTTTGTTAGGTGTTCCACCAGTTTGAGCGATTGTTGGCATTAATTCATCGTCTTCTTCAGTTGTTTTATTAGTTACTGGAATATTAACAGCGTGGGCTTCAATGTAATCAGCTAATTGTTGAGTTGACACTTCAGTAGCACCTTCAGTACTAACGCTTCCTCCATGTGGAACTGGGAATAATACAACACCAAGTGAACTCATATAAGAAGCTTTTCTTAATAATAAGTTAATATCTTCTGGAACTCCGAAGATTAACATTGATGGGCTTCTATCTTCACCAGTGTTTTCGAAAACGTCTTTACCGCCTGAATCTTTAACAGCTAATACTTCTACGTTTTCTACTAATTTACCTAACATAACTTTTTCGTCATTACCATTTCCGGTTTTCATGTAGATATCAATTTTATTACCTGGATAAATTGAATTACCATAAGTTGTTTCCATATCTACTGGGAAGTTATAAACAACTTCGCCTTTTTTCACCTTTAAGAATACTGAATCTGGTAATTTACTTTTGGTTACAACTGTATCTTTATAGAACATGCTACCTTTTGGAATTACAGAGTTAACGTTACTGTAGTTTCCAACAACGCTATTTCTGTCAGTAATAACGTTATCACCAACTGAAATTGCCGGCATATCAACTAAGGTAACCATATCACTAGTAATTTCAGTTCTTGGTTGGATAGTTTCAGTTGCCACTGGAACTCTAAGCGGTTGAACAGCTTTATTAATTTGGCTACTATAACCAATGTATAATAGCACTAAGATTATGATTACCCCAATAATGGTAACCGTGTTTTTGTTTTTCAAGAATCTTTGCGCCGAAGCTAAAAAATTATTCATACTTTCTCCTCTTTTCTCTTTTATCTTTAATATGGTGTTTCCATTATAGCGTCAATTGAATTGTCTATATCAAACGTAAATGTTTGATCATCACCTAACATTGCTGCCGGTGATCCGCTAACACCACTAGATACCCTTATACTGACCTTTGGTGGGGCCTCATTCACATCGATTATTTCAATATGATATTTTCTACCTGTGTGAGCACTTTCAGCAAATCTTCGAACAAAGTTTTCAACAAACTTTTCTCTATCAATGCGAACAATTCTAGAAGTTTTATAACTTCCGTAATCTAAGGCATCCCACATGGCAGCTTCTGTGACTTCTTTTAATAGTTGTGAGTTATGTTCATCTGTGTTAGTGATGGTTTGAAACAAAACAATGAAGAAGACTGAGGCGACTCCTAACATAATTACTAGAACTCCCCATAAGGATTTATTCATTTACTATCACCTCTTTTTTCATTGGTTACCATATCCACCATACTTACAAGTGTAGAAGTCATCCTTGCCGCTGTTTTTACAACTTCCTCCAGATGCATAAGTGGCAACAAATTCACTTAAACAAGCAGTACCATCTTTTTTACAAGATAGATCAAATGCACTATATGATTTTCCTTTATTATAAGTTTTTATCTGTTTTATTTTAGTACCATCCAAATCAAATGTATATATAGCTCCTTGATTATGATTATATACCGTTTCATTTGGAACGCCACGATTCATATTAATTGCAGCTTCAATAGTTCTGCTTGTATCTTGTGTACATTGGCTATTTCCACTTCTATCTATTGAACACCAATTTGATCCTGAATTACGACCTACTCCACTCATACCAGGGAATGATTTAATTAAATCAATTGGGCGATAAATGACATCTATTCCATTCGGACAATTTTCGCCAGGTGGACAATCTGGAACTGGAGTTCCTTGCTTACAGTAACTATATTTTTTTGTATAAGCCTTACAATCACCCGATTCCACAAAATACCATTTGCCAGTTGCAGGATTTAATTTATGAATTTCACAGCTTTTGTAATCGTCAATACTTACACATCTTTCATCGGGATCTCCATCATATGGGCATTTTTCTCCATATAAATCTTCATATTTAGAACAATTGCCTGTTTCTGTAACTTTGCCATTTTCAATTATTTGGCATTGATCACTAGAAATTCGTTTGCAATCTTTTTTGCCTGTATCTACAACACACTGTCCTGTATTAACTGAAGCACAGTCTGTTTCTTTTCCATCGACATAACATTTTCCTGATTTTTTCACGCATTCAGTGTAAGTTTTAATTGGGCAGACATATTCGTCGCTATTTACGTTTTTACAATTTCCTATTTTACTACCTGATTTTCGATCATTTTTACATTTGTTGTATTCTGAAGTTCCAAGACCATACAATTTAGCACATGCTGTTTGGCCTTCGCTTTCACCTTCAACGCTAGTATTATAAATGTTACTATCAGGGTTTACATTGTCACTTCCAAAGTAGTCTGCTTGAGTTTTAGCATTCCAAGCATCCTTCATATAACTATTATCAGTCGGAAAATCATAAACTAGCTTAATAAACGCTGACATATTTTCATATTTTGTATTCTTTTTTTGTAATGATACTGGAAGATTTGGTACTCCAGCATCTATATAACTATCTAGATTATCTTTTGGTTTTGAATATTCTGACTTAATGTTTTTATTTATATAACGATATAGATTTTCTGGAAGTAAATACTGTGAAGTTAAGCTCATAGTAAGAGTTCCACCACTTATCGTTTTTTTAACATCGCCTTTGTTTTCTCTAATAGTGTTATCAGCATTCCCACCAGAACCTTTTAGTTTTATAGTGTAATCATTATCATTTGGACTACTACTAACTGAACCTGAATCAATTCGGTATGTTTTATCTTTACTATTATAACTACTATTTTCACTACCGATTGAAACTAATCTATTAACACTTTCGCCTTCAACATAATGAACAGATACACTTCCAGCTGATTTTAAAGTACTACTATTCATAAAATTCTGAAGCTTTCCTGAATTACCACTTTTACTTTGACATTGCATTGTCCTTGTAACTTCAATCGGTGCGAAATTAGGATGCATATTTTGTGGAGCCTTTAACCCAGCAGTAAAGTAACTTCCATTTTGAATTTGAATTATATTTGTAGCATTTGGGAAGCTAACTTTATATTCTTCTCTACAGTAAATATCATCAGCTTTTTTATAATGCTTTTTAACGTTTTTATTATCATTGTCAGAGCTATCTTTTATTGCGTCCCAATTGGTTGTATCTTGAATTATATAGCTTCCTTTATCTGTTGATAATGTGCTTGTACAATTTTCACAGGCAGCATCAATGCTATAGTTTTTAGCTGTTCCATATTTATTTGGAACCCAAACAATGTTATATCCTTTACCGTTGTTTGGATCGGCAAAGTTAGCTCTCGTATTAGCTTCGTTCCATCCAGATTTAATTCCAATATCTGATTTGAAAGTAGCTATATCTCCTTGATAACTTCCAGGATGTCCAGTTCCCATAAAGTCACCTTCACCATTGGCCGTAGCATAACCAGATTGCGCTAATTCTTTTCGAGGAATAGCATTACCTCCGCCAGTTTTACAGAAGTAAGTCATTTTTTGAATTAATAAACGATATCCATAAGATTCCATACGCCCAGGATTTTCATCATGTGGCAAAGATAATTCTTTTATACTAACACCTAATTGTGGTGCCCAAGTTTCTATTGGTAAATGTTTATCTAGCCAACCTTCGCTAGTCAACTGTTCAACAGTTACTCCACTTTTTAATTTATTGGCTAAGTCTTTAAGGGGCCCAGAATAAATAAGAGATTTATAAGTTGTATTGCCTGCACTAACGTATGACTCAACAGCGTCCTTATAATCAGACCAAACTCCGGCCCAAACTACAGCTGAAGCAATTGTATATCTATTACCATTTTTAGGTTTATATACTAATTCCATTTTATAAGCTTCATTATTTTTTACATCTCCACAATCATAATAATTGGAAGAACTTCCACCTAAATTACCGCTGCCTCCGCCAAATTGGCCTCCAGTACCACCACCGACAGCACTAACAGTACCAATGACTCCACAGGTGAGAAAAAGCGCTAAAAGCATCAGTAAATTTTTCTTTTTATTCTTCTGCATTATTACACAACCTTTCTCTTTGACCCTGTGACTTTAATAGCAATTGCAATTGCTGCTGCTATTAAGATAGCCACTAATGGAATTAAAATATTGGGTCTAAAGATAAATTCTTTAATTGTATCTAACCATGAGTTATTATCTTCTTCAGAAGAAATGGCATTTTTTACATTTTTATATTTTTCTAATTCTTGATTGAATTGAGTTGTACTAATGGCACTATTAGTCCACATTTGACAATATTTAAAATCTGGATAATTCTTACACTCTTCGCTTTGACTGTATGGATTATAAGATGGCATCGTTAAATATTGAGTTAATAAATGTTCTCCATAACAACTACTGTCAGCAGAGAAAATTTCAAATTGAGCACTTGTTCCCTCAGCAAACCTTACTTGTTTTTCTCCAACTCCGCTAAACTTATTGGTATAACTTCCGTCGGCATTCAAAATGTTGTCATCGGTTATAACATATATATCATTAGTTAAGTTAGTCATGGTCGTCGTGAAAATTGGAACACCATCTTTAAATTCATAATTGTAGTTAAATTGAACATTAGACGCTATTCTAGAAAGTTCAGCTTGCCTTTCATAACTACATTCAGCATGAGTAACTAATGGTGATATAAACATACAACCTAAAGATACAATTAAGTATTTATAAACTTTTTCCAAAGGCATAGCCTCCTTTCTTATTATAACATAATATCATTACTTTAACACATATTTGTAGGTATAATTACGTACTTGGAATGTAAAGTAAACAGAAGTTGCTTTTTCAACATTTTTGTTTACTTCAATATAAGTAATACCGTTTTCTTTTCCAAGTTTTGGTTTTATACGTTTTGAGTCAATTTTATGACTATACCACTTACCATCTACTTGGTAATTGATAGTTGCGAATTCATTCAAGAAATAATAAAGGTTAGTGACGGTATTTAAATTCATACTTTCATCTTCGTCAAAAGTGCCGTTAATTTTAATCAATGTTTTTGGATAATTACCTGTAGCTGTTGGCGTAACGTATTCATATGAAGTCCCACACTTATCTTTTTTAGAACAAAATGGATATTCCACTTTGAACTTACTACCAATTTCAAATTGGGTTATTGTAAAAGTTGATTCGCCTAAAACACTACCAGAGAAACTCACTGTTTCAGTAAATTTCTTTTCTTCAGTTTGTTTTTTATCTGTCAAATCCATCGGCTTTAATTTTACATATATATTTTTAGCCCCAATTTCACCACGTATATAACTAACGTTATCATTAATTTTTAAAGTCATGGTTTCCTCAGCTAAAGATTTTGGTATTTCAAAAGCTAATATATAATTAGTAAAATCAACTGATAGTTTATCATTAGTATATGGCGTTCCAATATCAGTTAAGTCTTCATTGTAAGCACTGGTTTGTCCATATGAATTGCCACCTACTTGCAAAGTAATTAATCCAGTATTTAATCTTTTAACTTCATCAGACGTAAGTTTGCGAACATCGATTCTAACAACAACTAAAGTTTTATCATCGGAAACTATTTTTTTATCATTTTGATCAGTTTGCGTTAAATAAGAACTTTTAATATTAAGGCTCAAATTACTAGCAACAAAGCTTTGGGCTTCTTTATAGTTGGCGGTATACACACTTTTAGTCATGAATACAGTAAAACCAATAATTACGACTAAAATTATAGCAGATACATTAACAACAAATTTATGTTCAACATAGAAATACTTAAATTCGCGGAGTTTACCACGGATGTTACGTTTCATTTTATTTTTATCGAATTCAACAGCAACTTCAAATTCTTCGTTATCTTTAACATCAATTTCTAATTCTTCTAAATCACTACCAAAATTAAATTGTTTAATATCGAATCCGGTAGCTCTAATTATCGTAATGATACAACTTATGATTTGAATACCAGCAGCAATGTAGGTTATATCCCTGAGAGCTGAAGTTAAACGAATATCAAGGATTCGATCATAGATATTATTCATTACACTATAATCTACGCCATACAAAACAAGAAGGGCAATATAAACAATTAAGTTGAAAATATAAAGTTTCTTGGGTTTATCTTTAACAAACATTACAGAAGTAACAACAATCGTAAAGATAATTACGACTAAAACCAACAGAAAACTATAAAAGTTTATATAGTTTCCAAGCATAAAATCACTACTTGCGGTAGCGTAATCTTGAAGATAATCAGTTAAAAATTTGCCAATAACGATGGTGCGGTAAATTAGAATAGCCATTAAAACAGCCATAATCAGGTTAATTATTCTAAAATACTTTATAAAGAATGCGTATGGTTTCCTAAGTATCATACACGTGTGCCCCTTCCCTAATATAATAATTATACATTAAAATTTGTAAAAAAAAAAGCATTTTTGTCGCTTTTTTCAGAAAGTTGAAGTCCTATTTTATTTGGGGGTATAAATATAGCGGTACTTATCTTTATAAACTAATTTATACTTATTATTTTCTTTCATCTCTTGATAGATTATATCTTTCTTACTAACAACGATATAAGTAAAGTTGTATGTTTTTAAAAATTCACTTGGAAGTAAGTAGCCTTTTTGAACATTATAATATTCTTTAAAGATATCTTTTTCTTGATTATTAGCTTTAAGAAAAACTTCGGCGCGGTTATCTATATAGGGTTTGAAACCATAATACTCTAAATACCCACCATCTAGTTGATTGCTGTAAATTGTAGAGCTATTTTTTAAAGCATGCTTAAGTAAATAATTAGTGGCACCTTTAACTTCAACTTCTTTGTTAATACTGATAAGTGGGGATGCTATAACGAAAGCGATACCAATTAAAATTAAAACGCTGAAACATAAAGCAAACTGTTTATTCGATAGGCTTATGTTTTTAATATTTAAAAATGCTTCTTTAAGGCTATAGGCTAATGGGATAAAACAGATAATAAGAAATAGAGGATAATTACGCCAAGCTGATAATGCTAAATAGGTGGCACCTAATACTAGGAAAAAATAACGAATTTTTATTTTTTTCTTTATACTTAAGATTAAAAGAACGGCAAATATTGTTAAATAGGCGACTTTTCCGTAGTCTTTAGTAATATTAGGGACCATCATTTCAAAAACAAAATTATTGATTTCATAAACTCCATATGATTTTAAGACATAGGTCATGGCATCTATGCCATAAGGATTGATAAAACCAGCTAAAAGCATAATTATAGTGACTATTATTAATGGTTTTAAATAGTATGCGTCTTGCTTTTTAAACCAAAAATAAATTCCTTCAATTATATAAGGTAAAATAAAACAAAAGAGCAAGCCCCACATTGAAGCATGAAGATTAATGAGCAGTAAAGAAATAATAGGAAGTGGTATTAAATAACGAAGGTCTTTCTTTTGAATATAATTTTCTAAGAAGAAGAAAAGCAAAAGAAAACTAAGATAGCTAAAGATCTGTGGTCTTCCAGCAAAAAATACTGGTAAAATAATCGCACATAAAATGGTTATTAAAATTGATAGGTACTCGTTTTTATTAGTTATTAATTTGCAAGTTTTATAAATTGTGCAAAGGGATACAAAAAATATAACCGCAACTAAGGCTGCAAGTCCAATTTTTCCTAAGAATGAATAGGTTAAGTAGAAAATGACGGCTGAAAGCCACTGCTGCATAACAAAAGAAAGATTTTCATGCATGGTAAAAGGCTCAATGGTTGGAAAACCACTTTCTAAAACATAGCGTCCATGACTAAATAAAAACCAAGTGTCGTTATTAAAAACTTCAGCATTACAAAAGCAATTATAGGTAAAAATTAAAAGTAAGATAAAGAATAAAACTTTAATTTGTTTATGTTTCATTTTATTCCTTCTTTCTTTACTTATTTTTTCTCATATATATAGCGATATTTATCTTTATATACTAATTTATAATTATCATTTTGGCTAATCTCTTGTCTTACAATATCTTTCTTTTCAACAACGAAATGGGTAAAATTATATCTTTTTAGAAATGTGCTTGGAAGTAAGTATCCATTTTGTAATTTATAATATTCTTTAAAGATATCTTTTTGGTGGTTAACTGCTTTAAGAAATACTTCAGCGCGTGGATCAATATAAGGTTTAAAACCATAATATTCAAGATATCCTCCATCATCATATCCTGTATATATAACAGCCTTATCTTTATCTACATGTTTCACTAAATAGTTAGTTGCGCCTTCCATTTCATATGGTTTATTTAAACGATATGCTGGATTACTTACAACTATAACAGTAATGATAACTAAACCTAGGGCTGTATAACATAAGGTTTTATGAATTTTGGGCAAGTTATTTTTCTTAATACCACTGAATTTATCTTTGAAACAATCCGCAAGTGGTAATAATGCTCCTATTACGAAAAGAGGATAATTACGGTAAGCGGAAAGGGCTAAATAAAGTAATCCTAACATTAGAAAAATATAACGAATTTTTATTTTTTTAGCGAAGCTAAGGATAAATAGAACTGCAAAAATAGTTAGAAGAACGGCTTTACCAAAGTTAGTGGTAATATTAGGAACCATCATTTCAGTAATAAAGTCATTTATTTCGTAAACTCCATATGATTTAAAAACGTAGGTCATAGCATCTATTCCATAAGGATTTATAAAACCAACTAAAAGCATTAGTATAGTTACTATTATTAAAGGTTTTAAATGATATGTCTCTTGTTTTTTAAGCCAAAGATAAAAGCTTTCGATAATATATGGTAGAATAAAACAAAATAAAAGCCCCCATGTCGCCGCATGCATATTAATTTCTAATAAGGAAATTAACGGAAGCGGAATTAAGTAACGGATATCTTTTTTTTGAATATAGCTTTCAAGGAAATAAAATAATAGTAGGAAATTAACGTAGCTGAAGATTTGCGGTCTACTGCCAATAGCATAAGTAATTAATAAAATTGAAGAAACTGCTACTAAAATGAAGCTTAAGTAATTATTTCGTTTACTAATTAATAAACACAATTTATAGATTAAAAATAATATTAAGGTAAAAACTAAAGTAACCAAAAGGGCTAATCCTATTTTCCCTAAGTTTGAATATGTTAAATAGAAAATGATAGCTGAAAGCCACTGCTGCATAACAAAGGAAAAGTTTTCATGCATAGTAAAGGGTTCAATGGTTGGAAAACCATTTTCTAAAACGTAGGATCCATAATTAAATAAAAACCATGAATCATTATTTAAGTAACAGTTCGCACAAAAACAATAAACTATAGGAATTAGTAAAAGCATTAAACACAAGCCTTTAGGTAAATATATTTTTTTTAAATATGATTTTAATTTGTCCATAGTTTCCCCCTACTTACGATAAGTATTTATTTCCTGATATTTTTCTTTTAAATCTTCATAGGATATCCCACAATTGGCTGGGCTAGTTGAAGGCAAATAATGACAAGGAATATTTGTACTTTTTAAACAAAGTTTATTGTATAGCTCTTCAGCTTTTTTGCCAGTAACAAATATTTGTGATATTTCTGTTTTAGCAATTAAACTTTTAATATCATTAGGAATTGGATTTTTTATCGAACTATCACTAGCGCCTTCGATGTCACAGTAAGCTAAAACATCCCATAAGGCTATATGATGATTTAAAACTAATTGCTTTTTTTCTTGAATTGTTTGTGGGAACGCTTCATTTAAAACTTCTGATAATACTTTCCAAAATCTATTTTGCGGATGTCCGTAATAAAAACCAATTTCTCTAGATTTTGGCGATGGTATAGTACCCAATATCAAAACTTTACTTTGCTTATTATATAATGGTTTTAAAACATGTTCGATGCGCATTTTATCACCTTCTAAAATAAAAACCCTTTTCAGGGCTTAACAAGCTTTTGGCTGCCCCAGTTCGATTCGAACGAACGGTCATGGAGTCAGAGTCCATTGCCTTACCGCTTGGCCATGGGGCAATAAATAAATTATAACATCTTTCCTAAAAATTGTAAATTATGATTTTTAGTTGATTACGATTTTTTCGATTTTAGTATTTTGTTTGCTCGTTGAAAATAGAATTGTGCTATAATGATGGTACACTCTAGCAGTATTGGGGCTGATAACATGGTGAATATAATTATTTGTGACGATAATAATGATTATCGTAAAGAAATTATTAGGGTAGTGGAAAAAGTATTTAAAAACAATCTTTATGATTTTAAAATTCATGCTTTTAGTGATTATGATGAAAGTTTTTTAAAGGTAATTGAAGCTAAATTAGAAAATAAAGTTTATATTTTAGATATGGAAACCCCGTCATCTGATGGAATTCAGATTTCAAGGCTTATCCGTAAGAATGATTTGAATTCATTCATTACTTATATTACGTTATATTATGACAAATATAAATTATTACTCGATGACGATGCGATGTTTTTAGGTTATATAGATAAACGCGAAGACTATAAGCATGAACTAGAACAAATACTTTTAAAAATGATTAGATTAAGATTTAGAAAACAAATGCTTAGGGTTAAATGCTCAGGGATAATTACAGATATCGATATGCGTCATATCGACTATATTTCTTGTAACCGTGCCAGCCATTCAATTGAAATTCATACTAATTGGGGAGTTCATACAACTAATTTAACATTAAATGAGGCAATGGATTTATTAGATGATAGGTTTGTATATGCCCATCGTAAATACATTGTTAATCGTGAACATATTAGTAATATTGATGTTACAAGAAAAATTATCACTTTAAGTAATTCAATAAAACTTGAGGCTTCGGATACATTTTTAAAGAATTTTAAAAATACTGAAGATAATATTGAAATTGGTGAATTAATTGAGACTAGGATTTAGTCTTTTTTTAGTGAGTTATTTCCCACAGTTCGTGAGAATTTTTAAGTAAATTACTGACAATTTTTGGAAATTTTGATATTGTTAAATCGTAGTAGGCTGTAATATTAGCCTTTTAATCAAGATTAGAGGGTGTTTAGAAGTGAAAATATATATGTATATCGACGAAAGTGGTTCTATCCACTATAATAATAAAACAAAATATTTTGCGGTTGGTGGATACTTTGCTTTAGAAAAAAGTAAATTCAAAGTTATATCGAGGTATAAAAACATTAACCAAAAAATTAAAATGAAAAGAAATTTACCAAGTGAATTCGAGCTCAAATCTTATCACTATTCATCTAAAGAAAAAATCGATATTTTTAATAAGGTTCAGGCTATTGATGGATTTCATGGCTTAGCAATCGTTTTCAACAAAAATGAAATTAATAAAAAGATTATGCAAGCTAAAACTTTTTTTAATTATGCGATAAAGTTATTGATTACTAATTTCATTTTGCCATTATATCGGAATGAAAATATAGAATTTGTTATCAATATTGACAATCAAAATATTGCAATTAGGGAAATGAATAACTTGGCTAAATATTTAAAAACTGAATTTTGTATTTATAATTTTACTTTTGAAGTTAGATATCACGATTCTAAAAGTAATTATGGAATTCAACTGGCTGATCTAATTATTAATACTGTCTATAGTTATGTCAAAAAAAGTAATGCTGGTAAAATAGTATTTGAAGCTTTGGATAAAGATAAAATTAAAATTGATTTTTTCCACAATAAAATTTTGGAAAGTAAGGTTACGATATAATAAACATTTTGTTTATTATTTTAATTTGTTTAAGGTGCTATTGAAAATTCGTTTTATACAAAAAATAAAAGCCAATTTTTTAATTGACTTATATGTTTTCTGTTAAATATGAATTGTATCCTTCATAATAATAGCTATTGTCTATACCCTTCATATAAATCCCTCTGTTATCAATTTCATCAGTAAGGGCACTTTGAATAAGAGCTTTTATTTCAATATCTCTAATTGGACTACGTTCCATAGCAAGTAAATAGTCTTCTTTATCTATGCTATTCCAATCAACCACTTTTTTTAGTTCTTTCTTTAACATTAAATCTAACCATATTCTAGTACTTCTTCCATTACCTTCTCTAAGTGGGTGAGCTATATTCATTTCAACATATTTTTCAATAATTTGATCAAATGTTTTTTGAGGCATTTTATCAATACTTTCTAAAGAGGGGATTAAATACATAACAGGTGTAAATCTAAAATTACCTTTTGCTATATTTTCATCTCGAATATTACCAGCAAAATCATAGATCCCATCAAATAAGTATTTATGAATGAATTTCAATGAATTAAATGTTCCCGCTTCAAGCGTGTTTAAAATGTTATTATCAAATAATTCTAAAGCCTTTTTCTTAGTTAATTTTTCTTCTACATTAGCAAGTTCACTAGAATTATCTATATTTAATTTGTTTTTTAACATAATATCACCTATATATATTATACCAAAATTTGATATAAAAATATATATTAAAGCTAAGAACCTATATATATTCTATTATTAGTTGAGTGATTAAGGTGGAAGAATTGATTTTGATAAAACCTACTATTGAACACGAAACAAAGGCTAAAGAATTCATCGAAGAGTTAAAAAAACACATAATAAAACTAGAAAATTATGAAATATCCTTTAAGTTAGATGTTTCATACTTCTAGTTAATATTTATTACTCTCGAATAAAAAGTTCGAGTTTTCTATCAATCTGGTGCCTGTGGCCGGACTCGAACCGGCACGGTATTGCTACCATTGGATTTTGAGTCCAACGCGTCTACCAATTTCACCACACAGGCAACTACATATAATTATATCATATTCCTTTTAAATTTTAACACCTAAATTAAAAAATATCTAGGTTATCTAGATATCTTCATTAATTTCTTTATATTTTGAATTAAATAAATCGGTTTCACTTTCATCTTCCTCAAAATCAATAACTGGAAGATCTTTAGTCGAAGCTAAGCCAAAATAATCTAAAAATTCATCTGTAACACCATACAATATTGGTCTACCAGGTAGATCGGAACGTCCTACTTCTTTAATAAAATTTCGAAATACTAGTTTTCTAATAATATGAGCGCTGCTGACACCTCTAATTTCATCAACGACAATTCTAGTAACTGGTTCATTATAAGCAATAATGGCCAAAGTTTCTAAAGCTGATGGGCTTAAAGTATTACTATCTTCATCACTAAATAACTTTTTATAATATTCGGCGTGCTCTTTTTTAGTAACCATTTTTAATTTACCACCAAAGTATTCTAAACTAATACCACGGTTACTACTTTTATATTCTTCCCCAAGAATTGTAATCAAATTATTTAACTCTTCTTTATCAATGTCTAAAACTGATAGCATTTGATTAACAGTAAGGCCATCATCACCTGCTACAAAAAGCAGGCCTTCTAAAACGGCTTTTAAATCCATACTTACACTCCTTTAGCTAATAATGTTATTTTATCAAGATTATGGTCTTGTTTAATTTCAAGGTTTCCTTTTTTAGCTAAATCTAAAATTGATAAAAAGGTTACAACGACATAATCTTTAGTAAAGACTTCAAATAAGTCTTCAAAATCTACTTGTCTATTTTTAGTTAATCTATCCATAATTTCAAGACTTCTAGCATGAACAGAATATTCTTTTTTAGTCACAACGGTATTTAAAGGCTTTTCAAATTGTTTGCGTTCTTTGAATTTAGCAAAAGCCTTAATTAAATCTTCAAGCGATATATCTTCGCTTATTTTTAAACTATCATCTTTAAATTCTTCTAAAAGGCTCGGATCTTTAGTAAAAAGTTCCTGTCTTTCTTCTTCTAGTTCTTTAAACGATTGGCTTATCTCTTTATATTTTTGATATTCAACTAAGCGGTTGATTAGTTCTTCGCGCGGATCTTCTTCATTTTCTTCTGTCTCTTCATCACGTGGCAATAATTCACGTGATTTCATTTCAATTAAGTCAGCTGCCATAACTAAATATTCACTATCCACGTTAAGGTTTAATTCCTCCATTTGGCTAATATACATTAAGTATTGATTAGTTATATCGGATACTTTGATATCAAAAATATCAATATCAGCTTCTTTAATTAAATGAAGTAATAAATCCAATGGCCCTTCAAATTTATCAATTGTGACTTTATAATCCATTTTACCACCTTAACAATTATAACATAGTTATTTTAGAAAGTCCAAAGGCATTATATTGTTTGTAATTAATAAACTTAAATAGGTGAATGTAAATGACACGACTTTTTGCTTTTTTAAGTGGTTTTGGTCTCAGTGTGATTGGCTTTGTATATATGATTAGTTATTTAAATTTAATGTCACTTGGGTATAATTTTAGCGAATATGCCCACTTTATTTGTAGTAAGGCAGAATGTCTTATTGGTCCAATTGGACTTTTAATTATTTTTCTAGCAATTTTTATACCGAGAGGAGACAAAGATGAACTACATTTATGATATTTTATTAAACTTTCAAAAGGATTTTTATGATTTTTTTGAGTGGAATCCTGAAGATGAAATTCTTCATATCCGAAAAATTCCACTTTTTAGGGTTTCTAATAAGGACTTTACTATTTTTAAAAAAGGAAATGTTCGTTTTGAAAGTAGTTTTATGAGTCGTATTTATAATCGAACTGAGAAATTTAAAAAAATAAATACTTCAGCTTTGAATTATGTTTTTTTAGTTAGTAATGGAAAAGAAGCCATGGGATTAAAACTAAATAAAAATGGAATTGTTACCCATAAAAGTTCTTTATTAATAGACGAAGACGATGAAATTGCGGATATGGCTAATGATTTAAAGATCTGGGATTTTGAATATACTATTTTAAGTCCAATCAAAGAAGATGAATTTCAAACTAGATTTGAAAAAGAAAATGGCCATGCAATTATTCAAAAATTAAACAATTTATACAACCATAAAGAGGATGAAAAATTAAAGTTTTTATATTTAGAATGTTTTTCCAAGGAGGAAAATGACGTTAATAAAATATTTAGTATACTTAAAGAAGAAATTTTAAAACACACTGATAATTATAATAAAATATTTGACTTTTTTAAGATTATTGGGCAAAAATAAAAGGATAAATAAATTATCCTAAGTTTCTTAAAAATGGAAGCGCAATAATAAACGCAGCTACAAGTACAAGTAAAACAATTATGAAAATAATTGTACTCTTTCCACTCTTAGTTGGTTCTTCAGTTTCAGTAGCTTGAACTGGAGCTTCGGTTTGTACTGGAGCCTCAGGAGTTACTGCAGCTGCTGGTGTTTCTGGATTTGCAGCTACTGGCGCTGTTTCATCTAATACAGGAACAGAAACATCAACTAATTGTGGTTCTGGTGCTGCAACAGGAGCTACTTCTGGTGTTACAGGAGTCTCATCAGCACTTAATGTTTCAACTGGAGCCACTGGAGTTTCAGGTTGAGGTGTTAACGTTTCAACTGGAGTTGCTGGTGCTTCCTCTTCTTTACTTACTTGGTTAGCAAAATCGAAACTATAATCCATGTTTTCAGGAGTAGGCGTTTCAACTGGCTTTTTATCAATATCTAAATTTTCTTTCTCATTCATTTCTTTTCCCTCCTTATTCTAATAAATCCATTATAGCAAAAAAAGCAATAAAAATAAAGAAATATATTTTTCGCTTTACAAAAAGTAGAACTTTATATACAACATAAGTTCTACTTTTTTATTTACAGTTATTTATTAAATGATTTTTCAACTTTAAATAGATGATTTTTGACATACTGGCTCACTATGAACCTTTGTTTTTTGTTTACCACCAATTGCTTCACTAAAGGATTGTCTAACGCGCCCTGTCCAAGTTTTTATAAAAGATATTTTTTCATCAGCTTCAGCAAATTCATTATTATGTAATGGTGGTGCAGTTAAATCTTGATCCTGAAAGATTTCTTCTAACTGTTCATATTCCATACCTAACATTGATAGCATTTCACTAACAGTTTCATTTACTATTGAGCGTGTTTTAACCTCTCGGCAAAATATTGCTTCACGGTTTTCATATAAGACTTTATAAATTTCTTGAAGACCGGGATCTAAATTTTCGTAGGTTTCATTAAATTTATATATATTACATAATGTAGCAACGCCCTGATAAAATGTACGATCACTGTGATGGGTTTCACTACTTTCAAGCATTTTCTGCCTTTTTTGATTTTCTATTTCTGGATGTTCAGGGATTGGCCAACAATCACCAAACCATTCAGGATTATTAACATGAACGATATGTGGGGTGGCACTATCTACTTGCTTCTTACCATCACAAAGTTTAGATGTTAATCTTTCTTTACTCACTTTTACATCAGTTTGTTTACCATTCTGGTAGCGAACCAAATAAAGAAAACTTTGATAAGAAGGATGTCTACTTGGAAATTTAACTTCACCATTTTGATCTGGTCCCATCCAAGCTAAAACAACGTCATTTTTTTGATTATATGCCACTATTCTAGTATACTTTTGTCCATTAATTATGATTTCAAAACTATAACCAAAAGTAAAATTATGATTCTTTAATTTCTTTAAAGATTCACCAGCTGTGCAGCAACTACTAAAATACAAAGTATCCCCTGGATTAGTGTTTTTCGAGTCAGGGGTATCATCGGCCATTTTATTTAAGACCTCTATTGATGTCATATTCGTTTCTCCTTTTTATATATTACAAAATATGCTAGTAATTATAAGACATTTCACATTATTTGTCAAATTCATCAAACAAAAACTGATAATTTTTACTTTATCAGTCTTTTTTTAGAATGTTTTCAAGCTTTTGAAGAGTTTCTACTTCTAAAGCTTTAGTCCCTTTTAAAGGATATTTTAGCTGAAGTTTATCATACTTTTCTTCACCATAGGTATGGTATGGAATTAATTCTACTTTTTCAACATTATTTAAACGGTTAATAAAAGTTTTTAATTCTAAGATGCTTTCTTCTGTATCATTAATACCTGGAACGATAACTTGTCTTAGCCAAAGTGGCTTATTTAATTTTTGGCAAAGTTTTAAAAACTTATTAAAATTATCCATTTTAGCTCTAGTTATTTTATTATATAGTTCTGCATTACAAGCTTTAATATCTAAAATAACAAGGTCAGTATATTTTAATACTTCTTCATCTTTGGAGGTTCCACAGCCTGCGGTATCTAGACAAGTATTGATTCCTTCTTCATAACATAATTTCATAGTTTCTATAAGGAAATCAGGCTGGAGCAAAGGCTCTCCACCAGAAAAGGTTACTCCGCCATTTTCGCCATAATAGTTTTTATAATTTTTTAAAGTATCGACAATATCTTTCGGTGACACTGCTTTGCCACTTTTGAGCTCTAGCATTTCAGGATTATGGCAATATAAACATCTTAGTTTACAACCACTTAGGAAAATAACTGTTCTAATTCCTGGACCGTCAACTAGGCCCATAGTTTCTATTGAATTAATATAACCCATTAGAAAGCTCCATGGAAAGTTCGGCTAATAACTTCTTCTTGGTGGGCTCTACTTAAACGATTAAAATTAACAGCGTAACCAGATACTCTGATGGTTAAAGTTGGGTATTTATCTGGATTATCCATAGCGTCAATCAAGGTTTCTCTATTTAAAACATTGACGTTTAAATGATGAGCACCTTGCTTAAAATAACCATCTAATAGGTTGCTTAAATTTTGAATACGTTCATCATCTGAATGACCTAAGGCATCTGGCGTAATTGAAAATGTATTGGAAATACCATCTTCGCAAACATCTTTATAAGGTATTTTAGCAACTGAATTTAAAGAAGCTAAAGCGCCACTTGCATCACGACCATGCATTGGGTTAGCTCCTGGAGCAAAAGCTTCACCTGCTTTTCTACCATCTGGAGTATCCCCAGTATTTTTACCATAAACGACGTTTGACGTGATAGTTAAAACTGATAGCGTATGCTTGGCATTACGATATAATTCGTGTTTACGAAGTTTTTTAATAAATTCTACAGTTAAATTACTAGCAATTTCATCGACTTTATTATCGTCATTTCCGTATTTAGGAAAATCGCCTTCAATGTTAAAAGCGATAGCTAAACCTTTTTCATTATAAATTGGTTTAACTTTAGCGTATTTAATAGCAGATAATGAATCAGCTGCCACTGATAGTCCAGCAATACCAAAAGCCATTAATCTTTCAAGTTGGGTATCGTGAAGGGCCATTTGACTGGCTTCATAGGCATATTTATCATGCATATAGTGAATGATGTTCATGGCATCAACATATGTTTTAGCAACTTTATCTAATACTTGATCATAGGCTTTAACTACTTCATCATAATTTAAAACTTCACTATTTAGTTTTGGTAAACCTTCGATAACAGTTTCGCCGCTTATTTCATCAATTCCACCATTAATTGCATATAATAGTGCTTTAGCTAAATTACATCTAGCACCAAAAAATTGCATTTGTTTACCAATTTTCATGGCAGAGACGCAGCAGGCAATGGCATAATCAGCACCAAAGATTGGTCTCATGATATCATCATTTTCATATTGGATTGCGTCAGTTTTAATAGACATTTTGGCGCAGTAGTTTTTAAAAGGTTTTGGTAAATTATCAGACCATAGAACGGTTAGATTTGGTTCTGGTGCTGGATTTAGGTTAGTTAAAGTATTTAAAAATCTAAAGGAATTTTTAGTAACTAAGCTATGACCATCTTTAGTCATACCAGCGATAGCTTCGGTTACCCATGTTGGATCACCAGCAAATAGTTCATCGTATTCAGGCGTTCTTAAATGCCTAACCAATCTTAATTTCATTACAAATTGATCAATTATTTCCTGGGCAGCAGTTTCCGTTAAAATGCCTTTTTTTATATCTCTTTCAATATAAATATCTAGAAATGTCGAAGTACGACCTAAACTCATAGCAGCACCGTTGTTTTCTTTAACAGCCGCCAAATAAGCAAAGTATAGCCATTGAACAGCTTCTTTAGCATTGGTAGCGGGATTTGATATATCAAATCCATAGCCAGCAGCCATTTCTTTAATTTCTTCTAAAGCTTTTATTTGCGCATTGATTTCTTCACGAAGTTGAATTGTCAAATCATTAATTGTTGTTATGTTATTTAAATCATTTTGCTTATTTTTAATTAGATAATCAATACCATATAAAGCAACTTTTCGATAATCGCCTATTATCCGACCGCGTCCGTAGGCGTCTGGCAAGCCGGTAATTAATTTATTTTTGCGAGCTATTTTTATTTCTTCGGTATATGCATCATAAACACCATCATTGTGGGTCTTACGATATTTGGTGAAGCATTCATCTAATTTTTCATTTAACTTATAACCATAGGCATTTAAGGAATCGTGAACCATTCTGATTCCACCATAGGGATTCACTATTCTTTTAAGTGGAGCATCAGTTTGCAGACCAACAATAACTTCATCTTCTTTTGAAATATATCCTGGCTTAAAGTTATTAACTCCAGATACATGATCAACATCAATATCTAAAATACCTTTTTTTAACTCTTCTTTTTGTAATTCAGTAACAATATTTAAAAGTTTTTTTGTCGCTGCGGTTGGTTTTGATAAAAATGATTCATCGCCAATATATTCTTCATAGTTATTTAAAATAAAATCTTCAACATCGATTTTTCTTTTCCAATTTTCACCTTTAAAATTATTCCAAGCTTCCATCTTACTGCCTCCTTTATGATAAAAACATTATATCACAAATCATGACAAGAAAAAACACATAAAATATGTGTTTTATTTATTATTTAACCAATTGATGGTGGCATCACTAGCGCCCCATGGGCTTCCAGATATACTGTCTTTTTCTCGGTTTATAGTAATGGAAGTTACTGGATTATATACACCGATAGTTTGAAAAGCATTGGGACCAATATATGTAGTACCCGAACCAATTGTTACTGTTTGGAGCTTATTTTTTATAAACGCATCTTTTCCAATTGAAGTTACACTATTTGGAATTTCTATATGGGTAAGAGCATTGTTAGCAAAGGCTGTTGAAGCAATTGTCTTTAATCCTTCATTTAAAACTATTGAAGACAATTGAGAATTATTAAAGGCTTCAACACCAATTGATGTTACTTTTGCTGGTATCTCAATTGATGGAATTTTTACGTTGAAAAAGCAGTCAGCATCGATTTTTGTAACGGTATCGGGAATAGTAACGCTTGTAGCTGATCTTCTTGTATAAGAATTTAACACTGTATAATCTATAGTCCCATCACTTTTCATTCCATACATGAGAGCATGATTTTCGTCAAAATTATTATAGGCAAAAGCTCCAGCCCCTAATGAAGTTACACTGCTTGGAATAGTAACACCCTTTAGAAGGTTATTAGCGAACGATGATCTACCTAAAATAGTAACACTATCGGGAAGGATAACTTCTGTTAGTTTATTTACCCTAAATGCATTGGCAGCTATTTCCTTGACATTATTTCCAATGGTTACAGAGCTTATTTTATTACTATAGAAAGCTAAACTACCAATTCTAGTAATAGTATCAGGTATTACCACACTTTCAATGTTTTTATAGGCGAATGCGGAAATAGTTTTAGCTAAGTTAGCATCCCATTTCCCATTTTGAATTTCTGTTACAGTATAGCCATCTATTGTTTCCGGGATTATAACATTAACGCCACACGACTCATCATAATCAGTTATTGTTAAGGTCCCATTATCTAAAACTTTACCAGTATAACATTTATCTTCAGTAGTATGGGTTATACCCACATCACTTTGCTCGTAGGTTAATTCTAAAGTTATACTTGCTGAGGTCGAAGTTGGCTGTTCAGTAACATCATCACGATACCTAATCCAAATATTATAATATTCAGTTTCGTTTGGACCAATTATCAACCTTTGGCTTGTAAGATCGCTATTGGCTCCAATATTTGTAACTGAAGAATCAGAATAGGCTCCACATTCTATAACGTTACTCTCGCCACAATTTAATTTACCTAATTTGGCAATTGCAGCTAAGCTTCCTTTATTAGTTACAGCCACTTTATAGTAAATATAATCACTTGGCGATTCTAAGCCAACACTAAATGTGGCATTTTCTTTATTAAAGGTTGGCTCTGATATTTCGGTAGCGTTTCCGTTGGTTTTATCTTTAACTATTCCTGTTATTTGGACATCCCAAGTGCTTGAAATATTACTCGTTCCTTGGATGTTTAAAACAGTTTGAAACGCGGCATAACCTACCGCCATTAAAAGAACTATACTCAATAGTCCAATGATTATTATATTTCGATTTTTAGTCCTTTTTGACATGCTTTCACTCCTATTTTATTATATATGGGTCTGTTTCGGTTCCACTTCCCATTAATTTAATATCTGATTTTAGAAATAATACTGGGACAACTGCTGTTTCTTCACTAACAACATAACTATTCATATCTAAGTCACCACGGTCATGAAAGATAAACCATGAACGATACTGATTATCATAATAAGGATTAATAAGCCATGTATAATATTGATCCTTAATATACATATAGTTTAAATTAGCGCAGTTGTTTCCACCGCTTAATACAGCGCTTTTAACGTTAGTACACTTATTATTTAGGCTAGCATTTAGATAATCGCTAACGCTAATCAAACCAATTTTACCATTCCATTTTATTTTGCTTTCTTGCTCTAAAAGATTTTCGAATGTTTCACTTTCTATATAGTTAACAGCACCAACATTATACTCGTGATTTATGATTAGTTCTTTAGCGGTAGATGATAAATTATCATAGTAATCTGTATTTAAGTATGTATTTAAGGAACTATCCTTAGTTACGGTTCCAATTTTTGAAGCATTTGAATATATGCCATCTACTGCTCCCCAAACATTACATCCTTGATTTTCTAAACAAAATGTATTTGTAGATTGGGCTCGATTATTTATAGAATCAAATGCTAAATCATTATCCAATTTTTTATTTCTCATTATTTTTAATGTATTATCGTTTTCAATTGCAATTATTCTCCATAATTCATCGTTAAATTTTATATAATTATTTGGTTTCGCCCCTTTATAGATATATCTATTTTCTTGACTAGTGCTTTGATATAATCCTTCACCAGTGGTAACTGATTTATTTTTTAATTGATCTATTGTAATGAGCGTTTTTATATTACCTTTGGCAGTTAAAGTAAGGTTGGTACTAAAAGCCGCATAACCTATTGTCATAATCATTAATAAACATAACGATAGGCTAATTATTACTCTAACATGTTTTCGGTTTTCTCTTTGCCTTCGCATTTTATCAACTACTCTCTTATCTTTCTTTTATAATTATAACGGAAAAGTCGATATAATTCAATTATACTTGCTATTTATTTTACACGACTTTATTTTCAAATTTTGTTGGATTTTATACTCAGTTTTATTATA
>URBG01000008.1 GCA_900546055.1 uncultured Mycoplasmatota bacterium | reverse complement strand
CATAACACATCTTACAACATTAAAGTAAGGGTAACATCTGGAGTAGGAAGGCAAAATATTTCAGAATTAATAGAAACAACAACAAACGCAATAAATGGAGCAACATACAAAATGGACACAGATGGAAACCTTTGGACACAAAGCAAAACAGTAACTATAACAGCAGTATGTACTACCTGTACAAACACATATAGTGTTGACGGTGGAACAACATGGTCTGACTTCCCAAGTAATAGTTTTAGTATAAAATTTATTTCCGAAAGGATTATATCTACAAAATCTAGCGATGGAACTAATATAGTAAGTAATACCTATACTGTTACTAATATAGATTCAACCCCCGCGGGAATAATAAAAATAAATGCTGGTTCCACGCCCCCTGGAGGATATTTATTATGCAATGGACAAGCAGTATCAAGAACAACTTATGCCAATCTGTTTAAAGTAATTGGAACAACATATGGAGCAGGAGATGGAAGTACAACTTTCAATGTGCCAAACTTGAATGGACGAGTAGTTGTAGGAAAAAGTAGTAGTACATTTACGACTCTTGGCCAAACAGGTGGTGAAATAAATAGTACATTAACGACCTCGAATCTTCCAGCTCATACTCACACAGTAACACCAAAAGGGACCGTATCAAGTAGCTTTACTGGTAGTAGCGTGACTACTAGTTCATCAGGTGCGCACACACATACATTAACAGCGTATTTTCAAAATAGCAGTAGTTATTTATTGGCAAAAGAAACTAATAATTTAGGGTTTCGCGGGTCAGAAGGGTATGTTGCTAAAGCCACTAGTTCAAATGGAACACATACTCACACTGTTATTGCTAAAGGAACCGTATACAGCACATTTTCTGGAAGTGCAACTTCGACAAGCTCTATAGGGAATGGTTCATCATTTACTAATCTTCAGCCATATATAGTTGAAAATTATATTATTAAATATTAAAGGAGGAATAGCGTGAAAAGAGATCTAATAATAATTTCTATATCTGTAATTGTTACTTTGATAATAACATTTGCTATTGGTTCTTCGATGGAGAAAGCGGAAGCAGAGTTAGTAGTGGGGGATGCCAATGGAATGAATCCTGGAGTAATAGAAACTTATGCTAGCGATACAGTACCAAGCGGATATTTATTATGCAACGGACAAGCAGTATCAAGAACAACTTATGCTGATTTATTCAAAGTAATTGGGACAACGTATGGCTCTGGAGATGGAAGTACAACCTTCAATGTACCAAACTTAAGTGGAAAAGTTGTTGTAGGGAAAAGTAGTAGTACATTTACAACCCTTGGACAAACTGGTGGAGAAATAAATAATACACTATCAACAGCAAATCTTCCAGCTCATACTCACACAGTAACACCAAAAGGGACCGTATCAAGTAGCTTTACTGGTAGTAGCGTGACTACTAGTTCATCAGGTGCACATACTCACACTTTATCGGCTTACTTTCAAAACTCTAGCATATATTGGTCAGCTTCAGGTTCCACTTACGGAATTCGCGGTTCGGAAGATTATGTCACAAAAACAACAAGCTCTGCTGGCAACCATACCCATACTGTGACAGCACAGGGAACAGTATCAAGTACTTTCAGCGGCAGTGCTACTACTACTAGTTCAACAGGAAGTGGTTCTTCGTTTACTAATTTACAGCCATATATGGTTGTTAATTACATTATAAAATATTAAATTTATAAATTCCGACGAGAACAATTACAAAAAAGTAGTTGTTCTACCGGAGTTTATAAAGCTCCATATAACTAGCGCGTTTATTTTACTATTCTCTTCTCATAACCTACAAGTAAAATATGCATGTTAGTTTTATATAACAAAAAAGCCTATCAGATGATAGGTCTTTTTTAGTATGGTCTATAATATGGAGGATAGTATGGCGCTGGGTAATAGTAATTTGGACGATTATTATATCCGCCATAGAAAAATGGTGCTACTAAACCGCCTGTAAGTCCCCCTAATAAAAATGGTCCTAAGAAGCCGCCGCCTACCAATCGATTATTATTCATTGGTGGTCTTGGAGGCCTTCCTGGAGGTCTTCCGCCCGGTCCCCCTGGTGGCCTTCCGCCTGGACCTCTAAATGTCGTTTGAGCAGGCATATAATAATTTGTATATGGTCCCATGTAACCCCTCCTTCCATAATATAATATGAAGTAAAATAAAAAGAGTGAAAAGCGTTTATAAAAATAAAACATCATCATATACTTTTATAGGTGAGGCTATGAAACGAACTTTTCAAGTTATAGGAATTATCGCATTATTAATTGGCAGCTTTATGTATACCGAGGAAGTAGGCACTACTGCTAAATTAAGCGATGAACTCTTAAATGAAATAAAAACTAAAAGTCCAGAATATAAAACAAAACCTATTGAAGCCACAATTAAAAGTAATACTATTATTCCAGGTATTAGCGGTAAAGAAGTTGATGTTAAAAAGAGTTATAAAAAGATGAAACAAATAGGTTATTTTAATGATAAGTTATTAGTTTATAAAAATATTCCTGTTAAAGAAGGTTTAAAAAATAATACCGATAAATATATTATAAGTGGAAACCCTAATGAAAAAAGTGTATCTCTTATTTTTAAAGTTGATAATCATACAAATATTAATGATATAATTGGCATCTTAGATAATCATAAAATTAAAGCTACATTTTATATTACTAGTAAATACTTAGAGCAAAACCATAATCTAATTATAAGACTATTACAAAAGGGTCACACCATTGGTAATTTGAGTAATAATGAAGATTATAGTGACAGCGATTTCGTTTGGATGAAAACAATTATTACTAGTGCAGCTACTCAAAAATATAATTATTGTTATACTGAAAAACCAGATAAAGATATTCTTAAAATTTGCGATCTTCAAAATTCCTATACTATAATCCCTACAAAAGTGGTTAATAAAAGACCATTTATAACTGTAAAACAAAGTTTAACACCTGGCGCCATAATTTCCTTAAATGTCAACTCTGAATTAAAAGGTGAATTAGAAAATATTATCAATTACATAACAAGCAAAGGATATAGTATTAAACCATTAGAAAAACAGCTTAGTAAAGGCATATAAAAAATATAAATTAATATAATTACTTAGGAGGGGATATAATGAAAAAACTAGTTCCATTTAAAAAAGATATAATGTTTGATAGTAACATAGCTGAGATCAATAGTATTTCACTAGAACATGAAGTCGATGTAAAAAAAGAAAACTTAATTGCTGGTAAATTTATTGTCAGTGGTGATTATAAAATGGCCGATACAAGTGTTAATCTCGACAATTTTGAATATGAATTGCCATTTAATATTAATATCGATAAAAAATATTATATCGACAACGCTGAAGTTGACATTAGTGATTTCTACTATGAAGTTATTAATAACAAAGTATTATCAGTTAATATAGAATTAACTGTCGACAATGTCGAAGAAGTAAAGGAGGAGCCGGTTATGGAGCGAAGTGAAGAAATAACTGAAGAGGTTGAAGAAGCTGAAGTAGCAGCCAAAGAGGAAGTAAAAGAAGATTCTACTAAAGAAGTAGTAGAATTAGAAAGAGAAGAGACCAAAGAAGAAACTGATGACAGCCGCGAAAGTATTAATGTTAAATCATTATTTGATGGGCTTGATGAAAATGAAGTATATGTAGTTTATAAAGTTCATATTGTTACAGAAAATGATACAATAGAATCAATAATAGGAGACTACGGAGTGTCAAGAGAACAGTTAGAAGCTTATAACAATCTATCAGATATAAAAATCGGCGATAAACTAATTGTTCCCGCAAATGAAAATTAACGAGGCATTAAAAAAGTATTCATTAGTGCCAAATAGGTATGAAAAAATTGGAAACGTAAACATTGTCGATACTAATTCTGGGAGATATGTTTATAAGGATAAAAAGTTAAATCTCGATATATTTGATTATTTAAGAACCAGAAGTTTTGATTATATGCCAGGAATTGTTAATGATCCTTTAGATGATGATTATCAAATCACGGAATATTTAGAAGATTTAGATATTCCTAAAGAGCAAAAGATTTTAGACATGATTTTATTGGTGTCGCTTTTGCATAGTAAAACAACCCACTATAAAGAGGTTGATGTTAACGATTATGAGCAAATGTATGAAGATTTAGATAATAATATAAATTATTTATATGGTTACTATACAGATTTAATAACCGTTATTGAAAGTAAGGTTTATATGAGCCCTAGTGAATTTCTATTAGCACGCAATATAACCACCATTTATCAAACAATTGATAATTGTAAAGACCGTTTAGAAAAATGGCATAAGCTGGTTAAAGAAAAAAGAAAACAACGTAATGTTGTTTTGCATAATAATCTAAAATTAGATCATTTCATAAGAAACGAAAATTCTTATTTAATTAGTTGGGATAAAGCTAAGATTGGTAGCCCAGTTTTTGATTTATATAAATTATACAAAAACCACGCTTTAGATTTTGAGTTTTCTGATGTACTTCGCGAATATGAGAATCATTATCCTTTAACGGAAGATGAAAAAGAATTGTTTTTCATTTTAATAAGTCTTCCTGATATTATTGAATTCAATGATTCAGAGTATAACACTTGCCAAAAAATCAGCCGTGAAATCGATACCATTTTTAAATCGCAGTATATTACCAAAACAGTTTAAAAAAAGAAAGAAAAGCACAAATAATGAAAAGGAAAAGCAAGAAAACATTAAATCGTGTGATGATAAATAACGTTATAATTATTTGATAGAATAATAGAATTACACTTATCAAACAAAATATACACCATTTACCGCGGCCACACCACCAACCTCTATTCATACCTATCACCTAGTATAATGTATGTAAGTTAAATAGACCAAGTAATGACAAAGGTCTATTTTTTGTATAAAAATTAATATCAGCCTTGCTATCAAAAACAAATTATTATATAATTGTATTAAGATAAGGAGGGCAAGTATGAAAGAAAAAGGATTTATTTCATCCGCATTATTATATGGAATGCTTGCTTTATTCCTTGTTATAATGATGAGTACCTTAGCTATTTTAGGTAATCGTAAATTAAGCATGGATAAACTAAAAGAAAATGCCTTGACAAACGTCGAAACAGGTTACGCCAAAGCTGATCAAATTTTTGCTATGTATGATGGTTTACAAAAACCATATGATAACATATGGAAAGACCAAAGTGGTAATAAACATGATGCCACCACAGCCGCTGTTACACATAGTACTAATCATTTAATATTTGATGGTGCCAATTCATTTGTCAACACCCATTTTAATCAAAAAGAATTAGGCCAAAACATAACCTTTTCAACTGTTTTTAAAATCACTGATTTTACAGCAGGTTATAATTTATGGGGATCATATGATCAAACTAACAAACAAGGACTTACGGCTTATACGACAGGAAGCGGAATTAACGTTTGCTATTATACCGTTAATGGTGCTGAAGCGTGTGTCGCTGTACCACAAGCAAAAATAAATAAAACCTCGCAAATTACAGTTATCATGAAAGGCAATGTAGGAATATTTGTTTATGTTGATGGTGTTAGAGTTGGTGAAAAACAGATTACTGGTAATATAAACTTTTTAGATGATGACTTCGTTATTGGACGTAGCAGTATTAACTTCTTTAAAGGGGAACTTTATAGCTTTGTTATTTATACTACTGATATTTCGGAGGGAGATATCTTAAACAATTTAGAAATAGATAATGCTAAATATCAAATATATTAATTGACAAATTAAATCAAAGTGTTATAATTATAAAAAACGAAGAACAAGAGGAGTAAATGGAACCTTTTTTAAAGAGAGTCAGTGGTTGGTGGAAACTGATAAAAAGGCCATTGAAGGTAGCTTGGGAGTTGATGCCTGAATAGTTAAGGTATTCCGTGTACATGCGTTAAATGTTTAAGGTAAGTATTTACTTACAAATTAAGGTGGTACCACGTCAATCACGTCCTTATCTAAGGATGTGATTTTTTATATTAAGGAGAGTTAAAATGAACGAAGAATTTAAAAAATATGTCAGTAATTACGATATGAGTGATAAAGCTATTAAAATGAAATATAGCCACTCACTAAGAGTCCAAAAATTATGTAAAGAAATTGCTGAAAAAACGGGATACAGTGCAAACGATATTAAAATTGCTGAAGTTATCGGATTACTTCATGACTACGGCCGCTTTCCGCAGTGGACTGAATATAAGACCTTCAATGATTCGGTATCAATTGATCATGCTGACAACTCAATTGAAAAACTATTCTATAATGGTGAAATAATGAAATATTGGTCTAACTTTAGAGACTTTGACGAAATATTCGATGGCATTAAATATCATAATAAATTAAAAGTTCCAGAAACTTTATCAGAACATAATCAAAACCTTTGTAAAGTTATAAGAGACGCTGACAAAGTTGATATTTTTAATATTTATGCAACAGGCGAACACGCTTTTAATGAAGATAGTGAAGAAATAAGTAAAAAAGTAAAACAAGATTTTGAAAATCACCATTCAATTAATCATAAAGATTTAAAAAATGGATCAGACGGTATTATATATACCTTAGGTTATATTTATGACCTTAATTTCAATTATTCATTTAATTATTTAAAAGATAATAAATTAATAGATAAAATCTTTGAAAAAATTCAAGATAAAGAAAAATTTAAACCTTATTTTGAACAAATAAAAAAATATATTGATAGTAAAACAAAGGAGGATAAATAATATGTTAGATAAAAAATATGATCATTTAAAAGTAGAAACAGGAAAATATGATAATTGGAAAAACAAAGGCTATTTTGCAAGTGGTGATACATCTTTAAAACCATATGCTATAGTTATTCCGCCACCTAACGTTACTGGTAAATTGCACATAGGTCATGCTTGGGATACCACTTTACAAGATATTATGATAAGATTTAAAAGAATGCAAGGATATGATGCATTATGGCTACCAGGAATGGATCACGCTGGTATTGCTACTCAAGCTAAAGTTGACAAACGATTAAGAGAACAGGGAATTAATCCAAGAGAAATGGATAGAGAAGAGTGGTTAAAAGCTGCTTGGTCATGGAAAGAAGAATACGCTGAAAATATTCATAGCCAGTGGGCTAAACTAGGCCATTCCCTAGATTATTCAAAAGAAAGATTTACTTTAGATGAAGGTTTGTCAAAAGCTGTTAACTATGTTTTTGTTGAATTATACAAAAAAGGATTAATTTATCGCGGAGAACGCATTATCAATTGGGATCCAGTTCAAATGACAGCGCTTTCAAATGAAGAAGTAATTTATAAAGATGAGCCAGGAGCTTTCTATCATTTAAAATATTTTTTAGAGAATAGTGAAGAATATTTAGAAGTTGCCACCACTAGACCGGAGACTTTATTTGGCGATACTGCCGTTGCAGTTAATCCAGAGGACGAAAGATATAAACACCTAATTGGTAAGAATGTTGTTTTACCAATCGTTAATAAATTAATTCCAATTGTTGCCGATGAACACGCCGATATGGAAAAAGGAACAGGTGTAGTTAAAATTACCCCAGCACACGATCCAAATGATTTCGAAGTTGGGGTAAGGCATAACTTAAAGCGTGTTGTTATCATGAACCCAGATGCTACTATGAATGAAAAAGCCTTAAAATATAATGGCTTAAACCGATATGAGTGCCGTGAAAAATTGGTAGAAGAATTAAAAGAAAAAGATTTATTAATTGAAATTGAAGAAATTGTTCATTCCGTAGGTCACTCTGAAAGAAGTAACGCTGTTATTGAGCCTTTGCTTTCAAAACAATGGTTTGTTAAAATGCGCCCATTAGCTGATCAAGTATTAAAAAATCAAGAAGATAAAAATAGCAAAGTAAACTTCGTACCTGAAAGATATGAAAAGACTATGAAACATTGGATGGAAATAACCTATGACTGGTGTATTTCTAGACAGTTGTGGTGGGGACATCGTATTCCTGCTTGGTATAAAAATGAAGAAGTATATGTAGGTTTAGAAGCTCCAGAAGGTGATGGTTGGATTAGAGATGAAGATGTTTTAGATACTTGGTTTTCGTCTGCACTATGGCCATTTAGTGCCTTAGGATGGCCTGAAAAAACAGAAATGCTCGAAAGATATTATCCTAACAATGTTTTAGTTACTGGATATGATATTATTCCTTTTTGGGTAAACCGTATGGTATTCCAAGGATTAGAATTTACCAAACAAAGACCGTTTAAAGATTGTTTAATTCATGGACTTATTCGTGATAAAGAAGGTACTAAAATGAGTAAGTCACTAGGCAATGTTATTGATCCAATGGATGTTATTGACGAATATGGTGCTGATTCATTAAGGTTTTATTTAACTACTAGTGCAGCTAGTGGTACCGATTTAAAATTCGATATGGAAAAAATGAAATCAACATGGAACTTCATTAATAAGTTATGGAACGCTTCAAGATATGTTTTAATGAACATCGAAGACTATCAATATACTTTAGAAAACTTAAAACTAGCCGATAAGTGGATCTTAAATAAATTAAATGAAACAATTAAGACCGTAACTAAACATATGGATAAATACGAATTTAATATTGTCGACTCTGAACTTTATAGTTTTATTTGGAATGATTTCTGTGATTGGTATATTGAACTTTCTAAAATAAATATGGACAACACCTCAAAAACTGTTTTGGTTCACGTCCTAAAGTCAATTTTAAAAATGCTTCATCCATTTATGCCTTTTGTTACCGAAGAAATTTATACAAAACTCCCAGATACTGAAGAATCAATAATGATTTCAAAATATCCAGAATATAATAAAGAGTTTGATTTTAATGAAACAAAAAATATGGATGATATTATTGAATTAATTAAAAAAATTAGAAAAATAAAATTAGAAAACAGCGCTAAAGAAATTTACTTAAAATATGAAAATACAATTCTAAAAGATAACCAATCTATTTTAGATAAATTATTAAAAGTAAGTACTACTAATGATTATACAAATTTAGATATAGTTACAATTAACTTTCAAGATGATTTAGTTCATCTATATTATGATGGAAAAGCCGGAAAAACAGCCGAATTAGAAAACTTATATCGTGAGAAAGAGCGCTTGGAAGCTTCAATTTCTAGAAGAAAGAAATTATTGTCTAATGAGAACTACATTAAAAAAGCTCCGGAAAAAATTGTTGAAGAGGAAAAGGCTAATCTTGAAAAAGAGCAAAAGGAACTAGAAGTCATTCTTGTTAAAATAAACTAGACACAAAACTCGACAATAATAATTAAAACTAATTGATTTTTAAAAAGAATTATGTTATATTTATTACAGTAGCAAGGTGAGGAGGTGAAATAGATGAAAGATAAAATGAAGGGGTTTACGTTAGTCGAATTGTTAGCCGTTATCATTATTTTAGCAATTGTTGCCTTAGTTACTACACCTGCGATTTTAAATGTTATTAATAACTCACGTTTAGAAGGTGCTAAAGATAAAACATGGGGAACAATTGATGCTGTTAAATTAGCATATACCCAATCTCAAACTATTGACAATAAAGATATTGTTGATAATCCGACAGTTACGTTCAAAGCTGATGGCAGTGATGACAGTTCTACAAAACTTGGAAGATCTGTAACTATAAGTGGGGAAAAGCCAACTGGAGGTACCGTAACTATCAATACTACTACTGGTGAAATACACGCTAAAGACTTGATGTTCACTAAAAATGGTAAATATTCTTGTACTACTAACACTTCTGGTACTGAAGTAAAGTGCTGTAAGAATGATACAACTTGTCCAGCCCCATAAAAATAATTTTCTTAGGATATAATCCTAAGTTTTTTCTTGTCAAAAAATACCCGTTGTGATAACATTATAATAGAGGGATAATATGAGTAATAAGACCGTGGAAAACATCTTTATTATTGCTTTAATAGGCATTATTGCATGCCTACTTTTTCCCATTGTTCAAAAGACAATATACGATGCCCAGCTATCAGGCATTCAATCTAGCGTTTATGGTAGTATTGATAGTGTTAAAGTCTTATATACTAATGAAAGCTTAAATCAAGAAATAACCTTACCATTTACTGTTAAGTATAATAAAAATGGATATGATATTTATCTTGGAACTAAAAAAATAAATGCTAAAGAGAAAATAACTAAAAGCGGAAGATTGCCAGTTGGCGGAAGAATTACAATTAACCCTAATGGTAGCGTTAGTGTTATTGAATTAAAATACGATAAATACATTTGTAGTAAATCACCAAATGGTGAGTTAAAATGCCAAAGAAGCTCATAAGAGTTTTTTTATTTGCGCAAAAATGATATAATTATAAAAGGTGAAGAAACATGAAACAAGAAAACATCCGAAACTTTTCTATAATTGCTCATATTGACCATGGGAAAAGTACAATCGCAGATAGAATATTAGAATTAACAGGTGCCATTACCGAAAGGGAAATGCAAGACCAATTATTAGATAGTATGGATATTGAAAGAGAGCGTGGCATTACTATAAAATTAAATGCCGTTCAATTAGATTACAAATATAAAAATGAAGATTACATCATTCATCTAATTGATACTCCGGGACACGTCGATTTTTCTTATGAAGTATCGCGTAGTTTGGCTGCATGTGAAGGCGCTGTTTTAGTTGTCGATGCTGCTCAAGGAATTGAGGCTCAAACTTTAGCTAACGTTTATCTAGCTTTAGAAAATGATTTAGAAATAATTCCCGTTATTAATAAAATTGATTTACCAAATGCTGACGTGCCAAAAGTAAAAAAAGAACTAATAGATACTCTTGGTTTTAAAGACGAAGAAATCATATTAACAAGTGCTAAAACAGGCGAAGGAATTAAAGCTTTAGTTGATGCTATTGTTGAAAGAATTCCAGCTCCAAAAGGTAATATTAATGATAAACTTCAAGCCTTAGTTTTTGATAGCTACTTTGATCCTTATAAGGGGGTTGTTGCTTTAGTTAGAATAGTCAACGGAAGAGTTAAAGTTAAAGATAAAATCAAAATGATGGCCACAGGTGCTGTTCATGAAGCTGTAGAACTTGGTATTAGTAATCCAAAAGAAAGTAGTAAAAATGAATTAGTCACCGGTGAAGTAGGCTATATTTGCGGAAGCATTAAAAGTATCCGTGACATTAAAGTTGGAGATACCATAACACAAGCAGAAGATCCTGCGTCTGAAAGTCTTCCAGGATATAAACCAATGAAACCAATGGTGTTCTGCGGACTATATCCACTAGAGTCGAGTAAATATCCTGATTTAAGAGAGGCCTTAGATAAATTAAAATTAAATGACGCTGCTTTAGAGTTTGAACCAGAAACATCAAAAGCCTTAGGCTTTGGGTTTAGATGTGGTTTCTTAGGATTGCTTCATATGGAAATTACTTTAGAACGTATTGAAAGAGAATTTGGTATTGAATTAATTGCTACCAGTCCATCAGTTATTTACAAAATAACTAAAACTGATGGTTCAATTATCAACATTGATAGTCCAGTTAAAATGCCTGAAAGACAGAAAATAAGCAAAATAGAAGAACCTTATATTAAAACTAATATCCTTGTGCCAAGTACTTATATTGGCCCAATTATGGAACTATGTCAAAATAAACGTGGTAACTATGTAAGTATGGAATACTTAGACCAAACAAGAGTTAACATTCACTATGAAATACCATTATCAGAAATCGTGTATGACTTTTTTGATAAATTAAAAGGAGCAACCAGGGGATATGCATCATTTGACTATGAACTAATTGGCTATAAAGAAAGTGATTTAGTTAAAATGGACATTTTACTAAATGGAGAAATAGTTGATGCCTTAAGTTTAATAGTTCATAAAGATTTTGCCTATAAACGCGGTAGAAATATCGTTGAAGCTTTAAGAAAACAAATTCCAAGACAGATGTTTGAAGTTCCAATTCAAGCAGTTATTGGTAGTAAAGCTATTGCTAGAGCTGATATCAAAGCGATGCGTAAAAACGTTTTAGCCAAATGCTATGGCGGTGACGTTTCCAGAAAACGTAAACTATTAGAAAAACAAAAAGAAGGAAAGAAACGAATGAAAATGGTTGGTAACGTTGAAGTCCCGCAAGAAGCCTTCTTAGCTGTGTTAAGTATGGATGATGAGAATTAAGAAGTGAGGTGATATCATGGAAGTGCCAATAAGAAAAGTAAAAGTTGGTCGCAAATGGAGAAGGGTAGAAATTTATACTCCAGACCCATATACTGTAAGTTCTAAAAAATTCGATTACCCAACTTATGTTGAAGAGCTTATCGATGAACAAACAGGGCCAATTTCTACAGAGCCGGATCCAGATTTATTAGCGCTATTTCAAATGAAAAGACATGAGCCAGAGACTGACCCAGATAAGCTACAGTATAATGCTAAAAAAGCCGCTTTAGATAATAGTTACAGCAGTATAATGTTAAAATTACAATATTTATATGAAGAATCTGTTGCTGATAATTGGGAAACTGATATACATATAAATGAACTTATGAAAGAAGTTGCCGAGGATTATGTAACCGCATTAAACATGATTGATCAAAATTATGAACACCATCTTCAGCCTAATCTATCACCCTTAAATGGTATAGTTGACCCACATCACTCTGTTGAAAGATTAGTAGCCAAAAAAAGAGAACAAAAAATAAAAGCAGAACACCAAGCTGAAGAAGAAAGACTCAGAAGAGAAGAAATTCAACGTCAAAGCCTTGAACGTGTTCATGCCTATCATGATGGGTTAATCACACCTAGCGATTTAAAAGCCTACGATATTCGTAATTTACCAGAAAGTGATAAAGAATTAAGATTTGGTGCTCGAAAAATAATCAATGAAGTCTATCAAATAGTTCCAAATTATCAAGAATATAGTATGGGAGATTTGTATTCTCTATATACATCTCTTGAACATCAACAGCCTAAAGTTTCCAATAACCAAGAACCAAAAGGCAAATCACGATGACAAACGCTGCCTACATTCATATTCCATTTTGTACTAATATTTGTACATATTGTGATTTTTGTAAATTATATAAAAATGATAAATGGATAGATAAGTATTTAAATGCTTTAGAAAACGAAATAAGGTCTAATTATCAACATGAAAAACTAAAAACACTTTACTTTGGTGGTGGGACGCCAAGTTCCTTAACCATTGATCAGTTAAAAAAATTATTTAAAATAACTTCCATTTTTAATTTAGACGAAAGCTGTGAAATAACCTTTGAATGCAATGTGGAAGATTTAACTAAAGAAAAATTAGAATTTTTAAAAACAAAGGTTAACCGCTTAAGCATTGGCGTTCAATCATTTAATCCTAAAATTTTAAAACTTTTAGGTCGTCATAATGTGAATATTGAAAATATCATTTTAGCAAAACAATATTTTGATAATATAAACCTTGATTTAATGTATGGGTTTAAAGAACAAACATTTAAAGATTTAAAAGAAGATATAGAAATATTTTTATCTTTAAATATTCCTCATCTTTCTGCCTATAGTCTTATTTTAGAACCACATACAAAACTCTTTATTGAAAATTATGAACTTGATGAAGATGATACTTCTAAAGATAATTTATTAAATAAAATTCTAAAAGAACATGGCTACAATCATTATGAAATTAGTAATTATGCTAAAGAAGATAAAGAATCCAAACATAATTTAACTTATTGGAATAATGAACACTATTACGGGTTTGGCTTAGGAGCAAGTGGATACATAGAAAATATTAGATACGATAATACAAGAAATTTAAATAAATATTTACATGGTGACTATCGTAGTGAAATAAATACACTTAATAAAAATGAAATTTTACAAAATGAATTCATTTTAGGTTTTCGTAAACTAAAAGGAATTAATAAAAAAAGCTTTTATCAAAAATATGGTTTTGATATTTTAGAAATAGAGACTTTACATAATTTGATAGCTGATGATTTACTAAAAAATGAAGATTATATATACATCAACCCTAAGTATTTGTATTTATCAAACGAAATTTTAGTAAACTTTCTCAATGACAATTTACACAAACATTAGTTTGTGATATACTTAGACTAGGGTGGTAAGATGAAAAAAGAAGTTTTTAAAACAGAAATTAATTATATAAAAAATCCAGAATATCAAAGAAATGCTGAAATTTTAATAGAACTTTTGCCAGATTATTTTTTTGAAGTTCCAGCTAGTTCAACCGGGAAATATCATCCGAAGTTTGCTAGCGGAAATGGCGGATTAGTGAGACATACCAAGGCTGCTGTTCGTATAGCTTATGAATTATTATATAGCATGATTGGCGATCCTTTTAATTCAGAAGAAAAGGATTTAATGGTTCTCGCTTTAATTCTCCACGATGGTTTAAAACATGGTGAGCCAAAAGAGGAATATGTTAGATTTGATCATCCTTTATTGGCTGCCGAGTTCATTAAAGAAAATAAAAATAACACAACGTTTAAAGATTCAGAGATAGAATTTTTATCATCTGTTATTTCCAGCCATATGGGACCATTTAATACCAATAAATATAGTGATAAAGTTCTACCAAAGCCACAGAATAAATATCAAAAGTTTGTTCATATGTGTGATTTGTTAGCAAGTAAGAAGTTTTTAGACATCAAATTTGAAAATAACGAAATTGTAGACTAGGGGGGATACAATGGCAAAATGGGATAAAGAATATTTAAAATTGTGTAAAAAGATTTTAGAAGAGGGAAGAGAAGTAGAAAATAGAACCGGCGTAAATTCAATAAAACTGCCATCACATCATTTTCACTTTGACTTCGAGGAAGAATTTCCAGTACTAACTACTAAACAATTATTTTTTAGGCAGGCAATCCTTGAGATGCTTTGGATATATCAAGCCCAAAGTAATGATGTAAGATGGCTTCAAGAACGAAATGTTCCCATTTGGGATCAATGGGAGATTGATGAAAAAGGAATTTGGACAGCCGAGCAAATGGTCTTAGGTGAAAACGGAGAATTAACTAAACAAATAATTGAAAAAGAATTTGGCAAAGAATACGCTCATACAATAGGAACTGCCTATGGTTATATTGTAAACAAATTTAAATTAACCGATAAATTAATTGACAGTTTAAAAAATAATCCAACTGACAGAAGGCGTGTAATTAGTTTATGGCAGGATGATTATTTAGATACGGCAGTTTTACCATCGTGCGTTTGGTCAAGTGAATGGGATGTAACTGATGGTAAATTAAATGCTTGGGTTCATCAACGAAGCTGTGATGTTCCATTGGGATTACCTTTCAATGTTACGCAGTATTCAGTTTTATTACATATGCTAGCGCAAGTTGCTGATTTAAAACCGGGTAGCTTAGATTGGAGCATTAAGGATCCACATATATATGTTAATCAGATTGAAGGAATAGAAGAGCAAATAAGAAGAGGCGAAGAGCTAGAAGATTTAAAAGCCCCTGAATTATGGTTAAATCCGGATGTAACGGACTTTTATGATTTCGATAGTTCAAGCGAATGCAAAGATGTTAAAGTCTTAAATTATAAGCATCATGGGAAAATAAGATTCCCATTAGCGCAGTAAGAGGTGAATTATGCAATTATCAATAATAGCCGCTGTCGGCAGAAATAATGAATTAGGAAAAAATAATGATTTAATATGGCATTTTAAAGATGATATGAAGTTTTTCAGAGAAACAACTATGGGGCATACTATGATAATGGGACGAAAGACATTCGAATCGTTACCTAAAATGTTGCCAGGAAGAAAACACCTAGTTTTAAGTAGAAGTGGTTTATTATTTCCTCCAGAAGTTGACGTTTACCAAAGTGTTGACCAATTTTTAGAAACATATGAAAATGTCGATGACGAAATATTTGATATAGGTGGAGCGACAATGTATGATCAATTATTACCTTATGCAAATAACCTTTATCTAACAGAAATCGATGCTGAAGATAATGAAGCAACCGTATTTTTTCCAGAATTTGATCAAGATGATTTCACTAGAAAAGAGTTAGCAGCACATGTCGATGAAAAAACAGGTATTAGCTACAGTCACACTTTATATAAAAGGAGAGTATATGGAAAAAGGTAAATTAATTGTTATCGAAGGAACTGATTGTTCTGGCAAAGAAACACAAACAAAATTATTAATCCAAAAACTAAGAGAAAAAGGAATTAAAGTTGATAATTTTAGTTTTCCAAATTATAACTCTCCAACTGGAAAAATAATTGGTGGACCATATTTAGGAAAACCACATATATGTGATACATATTTTGAAGAAGGCCCAACTCATGTTGATCCTAAAGTAGCCTCACTTTATTATGCTGCTGACCGTAAGTATAATATAGATAAAATAACCTTTCTTTTAGAAAATGGCGCTAATATAATTTTAGATAGATATATTTATTCAAATATGGCTCATCAAGGTGGAAAATTAGAAGATGAAAAAGAAAGAGCAGAAATGTATGATTGGTTAGATAATTTAGAGTTTAACTTATTAGAATTACCAAAACCAGATATTGCTATTTTTCTGCACATGCCAACAGAAAAAGCACAAATATTAAAAGCAAACCGCGAAAATGAACTACCTGATGGTCATGAAAAAGATATCAACCATTTAAAACAAGCAGAAAAAGCTTATATTGAATTAGCTAAAAAATATAACATCCATACAGTTGAATGTACAAATAACGGTAACATTAGAACAATCGAAGACATTAATGAAGATGTTTATAATTATGTTGTTAATAAATTATCACTATAAAATCATCTATAGTGATTTTTTCTTTTAATTATTATATAATGTATAAAGAGGTGCTGTATGAAAATAATTGCTCATAGAGGAAATGATGGAATTCATAAAGAAAACACTTTGGAAAGTATTTTAAATAGTCTTACCATTAATTATATAGATGGAGTAGAGTTTGATATTAGAATGACCAAAGATTTTCATTTCGTCATTCATCATGACCCTTTTTATGAAGGACATTTAATTAGTAAAACTAGGCTAAAAACTTTACAAAAAAAGGGTTTAAATACTTTAGATGAAGTTTTAGAAAAAATAGATAGCAATAAAATACTATTAATAGAAATTAAGGAAGAAAGTAATAAATTTCATATTTTAACAGCTAAACTATACCGAATATTAAAAAAATATAATCTTAACTATCATATTTTTAGTTTCAACTATAAATTAATGACTTACTTTCAGAAGAAACATTCTGATATAAAAACAGGACTTTTAATTGGTATAAAATTAAATTTAGATAAAATAAAAAATAGCTTTGATTTCAATGCTATTAATTATCGCCATATAAATAAAGCCACTAATAAAGAAACCTTCATTTGGACAATCGATACCAAAGAAGAATTTGAAAAAGTAAAGCCAAACCAAAATATTATTACTGATAAGGCTAAATATTTTTATGATTTATCTAAATATGAGGAGAAACAACCTTAACTTTTTCAGAAATAATAACAGCTTCTTCATCAAAGGATCTAATGATTTTAGTAACATCATTGGTCTTTTTTCTTGGTGAAGTTATCATCAATAACTCTTTACCTTCTTTCGAACCTTTAACACTATTAACTTTAAATTTTTGTTTTTTAATTTTCTTAATTAACTGACTCGCTACTGCTTCCTCAACTTCTACCATAAATACGTTAGTTCCCAAAGCAATTTTCTCTTCAATATAGCTTCCAATGTAAGAGCCAACTAAAGACCCTAATGCAAAAAATAATATTTTCCACGGATCTTCTTGAATATTAGTAATAACAGTTCCTGTTACTACTACCCAAATTAAAGCAATAATAAACTGTAAAATCGCCCCAACTACCTTTTTACCATTAGCCACCACAATAATTCGAAGCGTCGATAAAGCGTCTTCGATAATTTTACAAATAAAAATTCCTGCATAAATAGCTACACTCATAAATTTCACCTAATAATAGTCTGTCAATTATTAAAAAAAATATTACACTTTTTGGATTATTCAAAATTTAAAAATCTAAAAAATTTAATAAAAAATATTTTAAATTTAAAAAAATGTACTATAATATTAATGAAAAATAGAAAGTAGGGAGTATAATGAATGAACAAAAGAAAAGAAAAATAATCATTGGAAGTTTGTGTGCTGTAATCCTACTGATGGCTGTAGGGTATGCGGCTTTTCAAACTGTCCTTAATATTAGTGGGACAAGCAATATAACTAGTAATTGGAATGTTAAAATCACTGATATAGATAGTAAAAATGTAATCGGCAAGGCTACTAATAATGGGGATCCTACCTTTACCAACACTACTGCTACCTTTAAAACCAGTTTAGTTAGTCCTGGCGATAGTATTGAATACGAAATAACTATTGCCAATGCCGGTAATTTAAATGCTGAATTAAAAAATATTAATTTAGTTACTTCTGATAGTCCAGCCATAAAATTTACCACTAGCGGTATTCAAAAAGGAGACATCATTAATGCCGGGGATACTTCAACTTTGTTAGTTAAAGTGGAGTATTTGGCGTCAGTTTCATCAGATCCTAGTGTTAAAACAAGCAACTTAACCATATCGCTTGATTTTGAACAATCAACTAGTTCAGATGTAAAAGCAGGAAATTTAACAGGAACTATTTTATATGAGGGCAATCCGCTTCCTGAAAGCTTATATAATACTAAAACTATTAAATTAGTGAATAATAGTACCAGTGCCGAATATACTGCCACTTATGAAGCCACAACCGGCAATTATACTTTTAATAGTCTACCATACAGTACCTATAATTTAACTATTGAATTTAACAATCCTGATGGTACTTCTTATATTACATCCGTAGATAATATAATTATAGACAGTGCCACTAAACAATTAGATTTAGTTTTGACTAAGAAAAACACAGCCGGTCCTGGACCTATTGGTTAATTTAAATACGTCAAATACATGGCGTATTTTTTAATTTAAAAAATTGTGTTTTTAGCATTCTACTATTGACAGTGCTAACATATAATGTTATAATGAAGTAGCATTCATAAAGACGGAGTGCCAAACTGGTGCTGTTGGAGTGCCAAACTGGTGCCAAGAAGTGCCAGAAAACTCTAAATAAAGAGGTGGAAAGATGATTACTCAAAGACAAGAAGAATTACTTAAGCTAATCGTAGAAAGTTATATTAAAACGGCTAAACCTGTTGGTTCCAAAGCCTTGTGTGACACAATGAATTGTTCAAGCGCCACTATCAGAAATGAAATGGCGTTTCTTGAAGATCATGGTTTATTAGAAAAAACTCATACATCATCAGGCCGAATTCCAAGTGATAAAGGTTATCGATATTATGTTGATAACATAATGAGTCCAAAAGAATTAACTGGCGAAGATATGCTTAAATTACAGACGATTTTTAAAAACAATTCCTTAGTCTTAAGCGATGCTATTGTTAAAAGTATGGAAATAGTTTCCGAACTTACAAATTATACTGCCATTGTTTTAGGCGAATCGTCAGCTGATAATAAAGTTGCCAAAGTCGAAGTAGTACCAACTGCTGAAAACCGTTTAACTGCTTTAGTTATTACTGATAAAGGCCATGTAGAAAATCGGAATGTTGTCTTAGAAGAAAGAGTAAGTACAGATGAAATAAAACAAACTGTTGATATAATTAACAAATTAATCGTTGGTATTCCGCTGTCTGAAGTTAGTAAAGTATTAGAGTTTGAAGTAAAACCAGTTATTGATAAATATGTGAAGCAGCACGAAGCTCTTTATAATGCCTTCTATAACGCCTTTAGTGATTTCGCACCGAAACCAGATATTAAAATGCATGGAACTACTAAATTACTTAGTGAACCAGAATTTAATGATGTCTCAAAAATGCGCGAATTACTAAATAAATTTGAAGATCAAGACTTAATCAAAAATATTAAATCTGATGATGATGGCGTAAGTATTTATATTGGTAGTGAAAATATGATTGACGATGATATTTCCATTATTAAAACGTATTATACAAAAGATGGCGTTGAAGGAACAATTGCTTTAGTTGGCCCTAAAAGAATGGAATATGGCCGTGCTGGCGCATTACTAAATTACATCAAAGAAAACATAGGAAAAAATTAAAAGAGGTGAAGAAATGAAAGACGAAGAAAAGAAAAAACACCCCAAAGAAGAAAAACATAAAAATAAAAAAGATAAATGTGAATGTCATGACAAAGAGGAATGCAAATGCCATGAACAACACGAAGATCAAAAAATTAAAGATCTAGAAGAAGCTTTACTTCGTAAAGATGCTGACATGATAAATTATCGTAAGCGTAAAGATGAAGAAGTTACAAAAATGCTTATGTATTCAAAGGAAGATATTGCGAAAGATTTACTCCCAATTGTCGACAACTTTGAAAGAGCTATTAACCTAGATGATGATAATTTAGACGATGAATTGTCAAAATTCCTAGAGGGCTTTAAAATGATCTATTGCCATCTAACTGAAATTTTAAACAAATACGAAATAAAAGCAATCGATGGTGCTAATAAACCATTCGATCCGAATTACCACCAAGGCGTACTTACTGAAAAAGTTGAAGGTATGGAGCCAGGTGTGGTAATTGAAGTTTTACAAAAAGGCTACTTATTAAAAGATAAAGTTATTAGACACGCTATGGTAAAAGTTAGCGAATAAAAGAAAGGAATGATAATATATGAGTAAAATAATAGGTATTGACTTAGGAACAACAAATAGTTGTGTATGTGTATACGAAGGTGGTGAAGCAAAAGTAATCGCCAATGCTGAGGGTTCAAGAACAACCCCTTCAGTAGTTGCTTTCAAAAATGGAGAAATCATTGTTGGAACCGCAGCTAAAAACCAAATGTTAACAAATCCAGATACTGTTTTTTCAGTAAAGAGATTAATGGGAACAAAAGAAACAATCAAAGCAAATGGAAAAGAATATACTCCAGAAGAAATTAGTGCTATGATCTTAGGTGACTTAAAGAAAACTGCTGAAAGCTATTTAGGTGAAACAGTTACAAAAGCTGTTATAACAGTTCCAGCTTACTTTAACGATGCTGAAAGACAAGCAACTAAAAATGCTGGTAAAATTGCTGGCTTAGAAGTTGAAAGAATTATCAACGAACCAACTGCTGCCGCTTTAGCATACGGTCTTGACAAGCAAGATAAAACAGAACAAATTTTAGTTTACGATTTAGGTGGTGGAACCTTTGACGTTTCAATTCTTGAAATCGGTGATGGCGTATTTGAAGTTAAATCAACTAGTGGTAATAACCGTTTAGGCGGGGACGACTTTGACCAAAGAATCATTGATTATTTAGTTGAAGAATTTAAAAAACAAAATGCTATTGACTTAACTAAAGATAAAATGGCAATGCAAAGATTAAAAGATGCCGCTGAAAAAGCTAAAAAAGATTTAAGTGGTGTTACAACTACTAACATCTCATTACCATTCTTATCACAAGGTTCAGATGGACCACTTCATTTAGAATTATCTTTAACTAGAGCTAAGTTTGAAGAATTAACAGATGATTTATTAGAATCAACATTAGAGCCAATTAGAAAATCATTAAAAGATGCTAATTTGTCTAAAAATGATATTGATAAAGTTCTATTAGTAGGTGGATCAACTCGTATGCCAAAAGTAGCTGAGTTAATCAAGAAAGAATTAGGAAAAGAACCAAGTAAAAATGTTAATCCAGACGAAGTAGTTGCTATGGGAGCTGCTATCCAAGGAGGCGTTCTAGTTGGTGACGTTAATGATATCGTATTATTAGACGTAACCCCACTTTCACTTGGTATTGAAACATTAGGTGGTGTATGTACCGTTCTAATTCCAAGAAATACTACTATTCCAACAAGTAAATCACAAGTATTCTCAACCGCCGCTGATAATCAACCTGCTGTTGACATTCATGTTCTTCAAGGTGAAAGACCAATGGCTGTTGATAACAAAACATTGGGTAATTTCCAATTAACTGGTATCCCAAGTGCTCCAAGAGGTGTTCCACAAATCGAAGTTACCTTTGATATCGACGCTAATGGTATTGTTAATGTAACTGCTAAAGATAAAGGAACCGGTAAAGCTCAATCAATCACTATTACCTCAGGTGGTGCACTATCAGATGATGACATCGACAAAATGGTTAAAGAAGCTGAAGAAAACAAAGCTGCTGATGAAAAACGTAAAGAAGCAGCTGACGCTAAAAATGAAGCTGAACAAACAATTTTCTTAGCTGAAAAATCAATTAAAGAATTGGGCGATAAAGCTGATAAAAAAGAAAAATCTAAAGCCGAAGATCAAATCAAAGATTTAAGAAAAGCTTTAGAAAAAGATGATATTGAAGATATTAAAAAGAAAACTGAAGCATTAAGTGAAACAGCCATGGCTTTAGGTGCAAAATTATATGAAGAAGCAGCTAAACAAAACGAGGCTCAAGCTAATGATAAATCTGAACAAACCGAAAAAACAGAAGATAAAAAATATGATAACGTTAAAGATGCCGAATATGAAGAAAAATAATTAAATGATAGGTTCTAGAATTCTAGAACCTTATCATTGTATAAGGAGATGCTATGAACGATAAAGCTAGAAATGAGATCGATGATAAGTATAAATGGGATTTAACTGATTTCTATAAAACTGATGAAGAATTTTATCAAGATTGTGAAGAAGTTATCAAAATTATTGATGAGCTTGCTAAATATAAAGGTAAGGTAACCCAAAATGGCCAAAGCCTTTACGAATTTTTAATTAAGGCCGAAGAATTTTATGCAAGATTAAATACCATCGATGTTTATGGACACTGGCTTCGTTATACAATTGATATGACCGATAATGATGCTCAAAAAATAAAGCTAAAAGCGGATAGTATGTTTAAATATTATCGTGAAAAATTATCTTTTATTGAAAATGAATTGTATAAAGCCGATTTAAACAAACTTCAAAAAGGGGAGCCAAAATTGAGACCCTATAAACGTTTTTTAGATAGCTTTATTAAAGGTAAAAAACATCGCTTAAGTGATAAAGAAGAAAACATTATTTCAAAAACTCAAAATATTACCAATCAAGCATTTTCTATTTATAATAATATCACTGTTGCTGATGCCAAGTTTGGTACTATTAACATAAATGGAGAAGAGATACAATTAAACAGAACTAATTATCAAAAATTCATCAAGCATGAAAATAGAGATATTAGGAGAAAAGCCTATCAAACAAGAAATCAATTTTACAAAGATTATAAAAATTCCATTTGTAATACTTTCCAAATGAGTGTTAATAAAGTAGTCTTTGATAGTACCATTCATAAATTTAATTCGCCATTAGAACAATTTCTATTTGAACAAGAATTATCGACAGCCACATTTGACACCTTAATGAGTTTTATTCCTGATCAAAATGGCTTGCTAAAACGATTTGAAGAAGTTAAAAGAAAACTGTTAAAATTAGATAAACTACATGATTATGATTTAGCGTTAGAACCAAAATTAAATATTTCAAATACCATAGAATATGATAAGGCCATTGCAATTATCCAAGAAGCCTTAAAAATATTCGGGGATGAATATGCTAATAATTTAACTAAAATGTTAAATAATCATCTAATTGATGTTTATCCAAACAAAGGTAAAAGGACTAATGGTTATGAAATTTCTAGCTATAAACAAATGCCAAGAGTATTATATAATTATCACGAAAGCATAAGTGATGTTTATAATTTAGCTCATGAGATTGGTCATGCCATGCATGCATACTATACTAATAAGAATCAACCGTATTTATATTATGATAATAAGCATTTACAGGCAGAAACCGCCTCACTTACTAATGAAGTTGTCTTGACTGATTATTTAATTAAACAAGCAAAAACCAAAGATGAAAAAATATATTATTTAATTAGCCATTTAGATCAAGTTACTCTCTATTTCTTTATAACTGGAATATGCGCTAAACAAGAACATCAATTTTATCAAAGAGCCTTAGAAAATAATCCGATGACGGCCGATGAAATGTGCCAAAGTTATTATGACTTATTTAAAGCTCAGTATGAAGGTAGTAATAGAGTTATTGAAGAAGAAGTAAAATATACATGGATGTTACGTTACCAATATCATACCCCATACTATTTTGCGCAATATGCTTTAGCTATGTCTGCCGCTTTAGCCACAGGCTATAACATCATTAACCAAAAGCCGGGATTTAAGGAAAAGTATCTTGATTTCCTAGCTAGCGGTGATAGTATCCCAACAAGAGAATTATATAAAAATTTGGACATCGATTTAGAAAATTCTAAAACTTATGAAGACGTCTTAAAATATATTGAAGAAAAAGTAAGTTTACTAGAAGAGCTTATAAAATAACATCAAAAAGAGAGGTGATAAAATGAAAAAAGATTATTATGAGATCCTAGGAGTTGATAAAAGTGCTAGTCAGGCTGAAATAAAAAGTGCCTTTCGTAAACTAGCTAAAAAATATCACCCTGACGTTTCTAAAGAACCAGATGCTGAAGAAAAATTTAAAGAAGCTCAAGAAGCTTATGCCGTTTTATCCGATGAAGGTAAACGTAAACAATATGACCAATTTGGTCATGCCGCTTTCGAAAACAATGGAGCTGGCGGTTATGATTTCTCTGACTTTGATTTTTCCGATATTTTCAGTGAATTATTCGGTCAAAATTTCAGTGGCGGATTTAGTAATTTTGGCTTTGGTGACTTTGGAGGCTTTGGTGGCCGTAGTTCTTCTAGAGCTACGAAGGGCGCTGATAAAATTGTCCGTGTTGACTTAGAATTTGATGAAGCCGTTTTTGGTACCGACAAAAGCATAACTTTAAATTTAAATGAAACTTGTGATGAATGTCATGGCGCTGGCGGTTTTGATGTCAAAACCTGTGATCGATGCCACGGTTCAGGAACAATTACCATGCAACAACAAACCATTATTGGAAGCTTTATGACTCAAACTACTTGTGATAAATGTAATGGTAAAGGTGAGACCTATGCCAAAGAATGCACTCACTGCCATGGAAATGGTACTGTTAGAAAAGAAAAAGAAATAGAAGTTAAAATACCTGCTGGTGTTGACACTGGTAATCAGCTTCGTATTAAAGGCAAAGGTGAAGCCGGTAGTAATGGCGGACCTAATGGTGATATATATATAGAATTCTATGTTAAAAAACATCCGATTTTTGAAAGAGAAGGTAATGATATATATCTAGAACTCCCAATTACTGTATCTGAAGCTGCCTTAGGCTGCAAGAAAAAAGTTCCAACCTTATACGGAAATATAACTTTAACCATACCATCTGGTAGTGAATCAAACGATAAACACCGTGTTCGTGGTAAAGGTGTAGAAAATGTTAATTCATTCGGTAAAGGTGATATGTATATTATCTTAAAAGTAAAAACACCGCAGAAACTGTCTAGGGATCAAAAGAAATTATTTGAACAACTTGCTAAAACCCATCTAGATGATGATAAAGAGTTTAATCGTATTAACGAATACTTAAAATAAGCCTATCTTAGGCTTTTTTTATTGTCCAAATTGTAAAAAACATATAACAATGTTAATTTGACAGGGTATGAGAGGAATGTTATAATACCTATTCTAATAAAAAGGAGGTCTATTATGTCCCTTTGTGAAAGTGTAATGTTTACTGACGATAGTGTTAAAGATGTTTTAAATAGAACTCCATATAAAAAATTATCAAAGGCTAAAGAAAGAAAACTACTTAGAGCATTAAAGCTTTCGTTTTACCATAAAGCCAGTGATAACCCTGAAAAACAAGCTGAGTATATAGCTTATTTTGCAGAAGAATATCCATGGTTTAAACAAAAAATGAGTAGCGATATCGATGCTGAAGAAAAAAGACAAATATTAGAAGAAGCAATTGCTATTTCAACTGAAGTTCGTGATGCCCTCGTTTTAAATAATATCCGTCTCGCTGCTAAGTATTCAAAAACATTGAATAATTATTTAAATAATACCGAGGATTTCGCAGATTTGTTTCAGGAAGCTGTTGCGGGTTTAATGATTGCAGCTGAAAAATTTAGCTTTGATAAAGACTATAGATTTTCCACCTATGCCACCCATTGCATTAAAAACAATGTTCAAAGATATATTGAAAGTTCAGGCAGAAATATACAAGTTCCAGCATCATCTGCTGCCCAAATTAAAAAGATAAGCCAAGTTGAAGAAGCCTTTCTAATGAAAGAACATAGATATCCAACTGCTACTGAATTATGTGATCTTTTAGGTATTACTGAAAATAGACTCGTAGAATTACAATCATTATCTAAACCATTTGACTACCTCGACACTCCTATAAATGAGGAAGGAAATACCACAGGTGAATGCATTCCAAGTGAATATGAAGACCTTGAACAAGCAGAGACGCAAATGCTTATTGATAGTTTTGATTATAGTGATTTAACAGAAGAAGAAAATGAAGTTTTACGATTAAGATTTGGTTTTGTTGATGACAAAGTTTATTCACGAAAAGAAATTAGTGATATTTGTGATTTAAAACCTAGTCAAGTTAGAACTGATGAATTAAATGCTATTAAAAAAATGGCCAAGACTATTCATCCTCAAACTTATTATGAAATTTCCTTAAGCTTATGTAAAGCTTCGTAAACTTTTTATTTATGAGACAAACATTCCAATTCGTCAATTATTGACAAAAACATCATCTCCTTGTATTATAAAAAAGAAAGTAGAGGGAGATTTAATGAAAAAAGGTTTTAAATTTTTAGGTGTCATGATCGCCGTATTATTGACAACCGGCTGTGTTAAAATGGAAATTGGAATGGATATTAATAAAGATAAAAGTATGAATTTAGTTATAACTGAAGCGTTCAACAACTCACTCCTAGAACAGTCAGAGCAGGAGATCTTTAGCGCTGATCAAGTAAAAGAAATTGAAAAACAAGGTTTTAAAGCTAAAGAATATGCAGATGATTCCATGAGGGGTTATACCTTCACTAAAGCTATTGAAAATATAGATACTGTTAGTAGTGATAAAGAAGTTACTGGAAATATAGGAATTGGTCTAAATAGTAGTGAAGAATCAAGTGACCAACTGTTTACGATGAAAAAAGGATTTTTTAAAAATACTTACACTGCTAAATTAACATCTTCAGATTCAAAAGAAATAGAAGGTCAAATAAATCCTTCTGAAAATACTATCAATGATACTACTACATATGACAATCCCACAACAGATAATAGTACATCAATTAATAACAATGTTGATTATTCTGCAATGATGAGTAGTATGAATATGAATTTTACTGTTAATTTACCATATAAAGCAAAAAGTAATAATGCAACATCTGTTGAAAATGATGGTAAAAAATTAGTATGGAACTTATTGAGTTTTAAAGAAGAAAATGTCAAATTTGAATTTGAACTTTATAACATGACAAATATTTATATTACAGCAGGAATTGGTACATTATTATTAATAATTTTAATTGTTGTAATAATTTCTAAAAGAAAAAACAAGAAAAAACCAATTGCCCCAACAATTCAAAATAATGAACCAAAAAACGAAAACATTAAACCAACTGCAATTTCACAAACGCCAATAATGAACGCTCAAACCACCTCAGTGCCATCAGTCCAATCTACAATAACAGCTCCAGAGGACCCAAAGCCTACCATTGCATCAGTAGCGCCAAACGTTATAGTAGAGCCGGCAACAAATCCACAAATTTCAAATACTCAGATAATTCAAAATACTAATACTCAAGCAATGCCTAAAAACAGCCAAGTGGCAGAGCCTATAAATCACGATGACACAATTGAAACTTTGGATATTACACCAACAAGTATTGGCGAGCCATCGAATTTACAAAGTCCGGCTAAATCACCAGAAAAAACAGTAGAAAGTCTTGATATTTTTAGTACATTACCAGATGATTTGAAACAAGACAAATAGGTTTATATAGATGGTAATAAAAGTAGAAGTGTAAAACTTCTTCTTTTTAGTTCTTAAATTTGACAAACACTTAAAAAAAACGTAAAATAATTCCCTGTAAATCCCAGAAACTTCTAATAAATATCACATTTACCTTGCAGGCAAAACGTATATATATTATAATATAAATATATTGAAAGGGTGAAATGATGGAAGATATATTATTTATAGCAGAAACAAAAATGGAAGAAGCTATTGAAAACATGAAAAAGAGGTTTACAAATGTCAGAGCTGGACGCGCTAATCCTGCGATTTTAGATGGTGTTATGGTAACCTATTATGGAGCCAGTACCCCACTAAAACAACTCGCAACTATTTCAGTTCCAGAAGCTAGACAGTTGATGATCAAACCATTTGATAAATCATGTCTAGGCGACATTGAAAAAGGTATATATGAAGCCAATGTTGGTTTAACACCTAATAACAATGGTGAAACAATTACTTTAAATATTCCTGTTTTAACTGAAGAAACAAGAAAAGATTATGTTAAACAAGTTAAACAAATCTCTGAAGATTGCCGTATCCATTTGAGAAACGTTAGACAAGATGCTAACAAAGATATTCAAAAATTAGAAGAGGCAACTGAAGATGAAAAAAAAGGAATGTCTGAAGATGTTCAAGATTTAATAAACAAATATAATAAAACAGTGGATGAACTTCTAAAAGAAAAAGAAAACGAACTACTTACAGTTTAAAAAGGACGTGCATAATATGCTGAAAAGAAGAAATAATAAAGAAATCGACACCGAAAAAATAAACGATGTCACTGACCTTGCTTCCAAAGTTTTAAGAGTAACATATTTTTTACTATTAGCTTTAGGAATCTATTTAATTTTACTTTTATTTAAAGAAACGAATATCCTTAGTTTTATATGGACCGTTGTAAAAATTGTCGCTCCATTATTTATTGGTATTTTAATAGCTTGGCTCTTTGATCCATTTGTCAAATGGCTACAATCTAAAAAAATCAAACGGAGCTTTGGCGCTATTATAACTTATTTAATTTTATTTTTAATAGTATTTGTTGTATTAGCGGCGTTAATTCCTTTATTAGCAGCTCAAATAGGTGAATTTGCTAAAATAGCTCCAGGAGTTTTTGAATCAATTAAAGGTTGGTGTTTAGGTCTTTTTGATTACATTGGCCAAATTCAAAACATTGATGCTGATTCACTAAAAACAGAATTCTTCGATAAATTCAATGAAATTGCTGCTGGTATTACCAAAGAATTACCAAGTCAATTATTTAGTATAATTTCAGGGTTCTTCTCTGGTATGGGAACTTTAGTGCTAGGTCTTATTATTGGTTTCTTCTTATTAGTAAGCTTTGATTCAAGCTCATCTTTAATTAATTTTATTCCGAAAAAAATTAGAGATACTAGTATGAATTTAATCAACGACGTGAATAATTCACTTCGTAAATATGTTCAAGGAGCCTTAATTGACTGTTCAGTTATCTTTATTTTAACCTCAATTGGTTTGTGGATGATTGGACTTAAAGCTCCCGCACTTTTCGGATTCTTCTGTGGTTTAACTAATATCATCCCTTATTTAGGACCATATATTGGTGGAGCCCCTGCTGTAATAGTTGGTTTTACTCAAAGCCCAACTATCGGTATTTTGACAATTGTTGTCGTTGCCGTTATTCAATTCTTAGAAGGCAACTTCTTGCAACCATATATTATGTCAAAGACAACTAAACTACATCCAGTAACAATTATGTTAGGATTATTAGTATTTGGATATTTCTTCGGTATGTTAGGAATGCTAATTTCAACTCCTGTTTTAGCTGTTGGAAAAACAATATTCCAATTCTTTGATCGAAAATATGGAATAATTGATCGGGCCGACGAAGAAATATTAGATTCTGAAGTCACGATAAGTGTCAATAAAATTAAAAATCATAAAAACGTAAAAAAAGAAAAGTAAGTTAATTCAAACTTTATAGAGAGCTAGGAAATGGTGGAACCTAGTAAGTTGATTAACCCAAAGCTCCTTTTTAGTGAAATGTAAACATTTCCGGTGAGTAGCCGTTATCAAAATTAAGAATAATTAGGATGGTACCACGGCTTTTCGTTCCTAGATAGCCTGGTATCTTTTTCTTTTTCAAGGAGGAATTATGGTAAGATTTAAAACCAGATGTGCTGTTTTCTTGATTCTCACCAAAGAGAAAAAAGGTGAAAAATATGTTCTTCTCCAGCACCGCTATAACACAGGAATCGAAGATGATAAGTGGGGCGTCAGTGTAGGAGGCCATTTAGAAAAAGGTGAAACTATTAAGTCATGTTTAATTCGTGAAACTTTAGAAGAAATAAACATTACTTTAGACCCTAATGAGTTAACCCTAGTAAATATAGTTCATGCTAATTTTAATGGTAGTGAATATATAATGCCAGTTTTTCATAGTAGTAATTGGCAGGGCAATCCTAAAATAATGGAGCCAGATAAATGTGATGATTTAAAATGGTTTAATATACATAATCTTCCAGAAAACATGTCAGCTAATCGCCGTCAAATGATTGAAGATTATCTAAATAATCAAAATTACCGTGAAATCGGTTTTGAATAAGGAGGAGTTATGGAAAAATTATATGTCCTCGCTGGTAAAGCGCGAAGTGGTAAAGATACAACCGCTGAAATACTTGATGAAATATATACTAGTAAAGGTAAAAAAGTAATCAAACTTTCATATGGCTATTATCCTAAATATTATGGTAGTTTAATTTGTGAATGGGATGGAAAAGAAGAAACAAAACCTCGAACTGAACTGCAAAACATTGCTCTTGAATCACGAAAAATAAATCCAGGTTTTATTGTTAGACGAATGGAAGAAGATATCAATATTCTTCAAAAATATGCCGATATAATTATAATTACCGATTCAAGAATGCCAGAAGAAGTAAATATGCCAAAGGCAAAGTTCAAAGAGACAATTACCATTAAAGTTGAAAGACCAAATTATGAAAGTCCATTAACAAAAGTGCAAAAAACAAGCCTTATTGAAACCGCACTTGACAACTATCATGCCTATGATTACACAATCCAAAATGAAGGTAGTTTGGACGATTTAAAAAATAAAATCAATAATATTATAGAAGATAATTAGGAGGTCCTATGGAAAAATTATATGTTTTTGCCGGTAAAGCTAAAGTTGGAAAAGATACTGCTGCCAATGTCACTGAAGAATATTATCAAAAGAAAAGTAAAATAGTTATTAGATACTCTTGTACCGTATATTTAAAAAAATATATCCAAGAAATTTATAATTGGGATGGAAAAGAAGAAACAAAACCTCGTGATATTCTGCAATCATTAGGTAAAAAAATCAAAGAAACATATCCTAATTTCTTTATAGATAGAATGGAAGAAGATATTAAGTTCTTGTCTAATCATTGTGATATTATGATTATTACTGGAATTAGATTAGTTCCTGAATTAAAGTTTTTAAAAAATCAGCCCAATAGTGTTTTGATTAAAATTGAAAAACCAAATTTGGATAATAAGTTAACAGAACAAGAAAAAAAGGATGTCACTGAAACAGACGTCGATAAATTTAATGATTATGATTTCATTATCCAAAACGATAGTGATATTCCTAATTTAAAAAATAAAATAATTAAGCTAATAGAAGAGGTGGACCATGAATATTAAAGATACATATATTAATTTTTTTGAAACTAAAGGACATAAACATATTCCAAGTGCCCCAATCATTCCGGAAAACGATCCCACTAGTTTATTTACAACCGCTGGGATGCAGCCATTAGTACCTTACCTAATGGGTGAAACTCATCCTGAAGGAACAAGACTAGTCGATGTTCAAAAATGTTTTAGAACTAATGATTTAGATGAAATAGGTGATACTACCCATCATACATTTTTTGAAATGTTAGGAAATTGGAGTTTAGGTGATTACTTTAAAAAAGAGTCAATTAGCTGGAGCCTTGAATTCTTAACTGAAGTTTTAAATATTCCAAAAGATAAACTAGCTGTTACTGTTTTTGAAGGCGAGGGAAATATTCCAAGAGATGAAGAATCCGCTGGTATTTGGAAAAGTCTAGGCATCAGTGAAGACCGTATAAGCTATCTAGGCAAAGATGATAACTTCTGGACTGTTGGTGGTAGTGGGCCATGCGGACCAGATAGTGAAATTTTTTATTGGCGTAGTGATGAGCCTGTTCCAGTTAAACATGACCCTGAAGATGAAAGATGGGTTGAAATTTGGAACAACGTTTTCATGCAATACTATTTAGATGATGAAGGAAATGTAACTGAATTAAAACAAAAGAACGTTGATACAGGTATGGGAGTTGAAAGAATAACTTCTGTACTAGAAGGTGAAAACGATAATTATAAAACCTCAGTTTGGAAACCAGTAATTACTAAAATAGAAGAAATTACTGGTAAATCATATGATGATGTAAACTATACTAAAGCAATGCGTATCATTGCTGATCATATTAGAGCTATCGTTATGATTAGTGGAGATGATTCTGGCTGTAAGCCATCAAATACTGATCAAGGATACATTTTAAGAAGATTAATCAGAAGAGCTATTAGATATGCTAAAAAGTTAGACATCGATATTAACAGTAATTGGGATCAATCAATTGCTCAAATGATTATTGAAGATTATGCTAAATACTATCCCGAACTTGAAAAAAATAAAGATATAATTTTAAATGTCATGCAAACTGAAAAAACAAAATTTAATCGTACTTTAGAAAAAGGGTTAAGAGAATTTGAAAAAATAACTAATAACTTAAATGATAATACTATTAATAAAGATTTAGCCTTCAAATTATATGATACCTATGGCTTTCCAATTGAATTAACTGAAGAGTTAGCCAAAGAACAAAATTTAGCAGTAGATATAAATGGCTTTAACGAAAAGTTCAAAGAGCATCAAGAAAAATCAAGAGCTGGATCTACTCAAAAATTCAAAGGTGGACTTTCAGGTAATGGTATTATCGAAACTAAATACCATACAGCAACGCACTTATTAAATGCTGCTTTGAAAGAAGTAGTTAATAAAAATGTTCATCAAAAAGGTAGTAATATTACCCCTGAACGTATGCGCTTTGATTTTTCTTGTGATCATAAATTAACCGATGAAGAAAAACAAAATGTTGAAGCTTTAGTTAATAAATGGATTGAAGAGGCAATTCCTGTAACTCATACACAGATGACTAAAGAAGAAGCCTTAAATTCAGGCGCTGAATGTATGTTTATTGAAAAATATCCAGACGAAGTAACTGTTTATTCAATTGGAAATATTTCTAAAGAATTATGCGGTGGTCCTCACGTTCAAAACACTAGTGAACTAGGACACTTCAAAATTAAAAAAGAAGAAGCCAGTAGCGCTGGCGTTCGAAGAATAAAAGCCATTTTAGAATAGTGAATAATACTATTCTTTTATTTTCTTTATATAACTAAGCGTGTTATAATTATAATTAGAAAAGGTGATGTGTAATGGGGAAAATTACTAATATAATGCTTATGTTAGATTATTTAAATACAGGAAAAAAATACACTACAAAAGAACTTGCAACTAAAATTGGTATTTCAGAAAGAATGGTTAGATACTATAAACAAGAATTAGAAAGTGCTGGTATATATATCGATACCTTTATGGGCCCAAACGGTGGATATTTTATGTTGAATGCATCTAATAATTATAATCATATAAACAAGTATGACTTAGAATTAATGAAAAAGGTGGAAGAAACTCTTGAAATTAACAATTTTGAATATATTGATAAATTTACAACATTATTATTAAAGTTAGAGCATGCATATAAAATCGAAGAAGAAAAAAGTAAATTTAGCGAAATAATTGATCAAGAAGAACAAAGCATTACATTGAAAACATTAAAAAGATATATAAATAAAAAGGCAAGAATAAAAATTATTTATGAAGATATAAGTGGCTCAAGAAAGGAAAGGGTTATTCACCCATTACAAATTTTTAAGTTTGATAAAAAAATATTTATAACGGCTTATTGTGAATTAAGAAACGACATAAGACATTTTGAGCTATCAAGAATTAAAAAAATAATTAAAGGTTAAAATAAAGACGAAATATTTCCTATTAATATGATATAATCTACATAGAAGGAGGAAATATATGTACAATGATTATAATATATTCCTTGATTATGATGGAGTCTTATTAAATTCTGAAGAACTTATTGTTAAGCGCCACCGAGAAAGTAATCTTTCTTGGGATGACTTTTTTGACAATTTAGATTGGCATAAACTTTATCGTGAAGCCGAAGAAATAAATGGCTCTTTTGAAGTAGTAAGAGAATTACAAGGAAGGCAAAGCGGCCTTTATATTTTAACAAAAATACATAGACTAATTGAGGCAAATGCTAAAATCGAATTATTAAGAGAGGCAGAAATAACAGTTCCAGTTTTCATAGTTCCACCGCATATAAAAAAGTCCGAAATATATTTACCAGACGCTAAATCATTGTTAATTGATGATAGTGAAAAAAATATTAACGATTGGCGTGCAAATGGAGGGCATGGTATTTTGTTTAATAGTAATATTGTTGAAAATATTAGTTATCAAGTTAAAAGTTTGCACTTCCTATTAAAATAGAGGTGATTTATTAGTATGGTTATAACCGATGAAATGAAAGAAAATTATATGCAAGCGCTGAAACAAAAATATAGTGCAGTATGTTTAGACGTTGATGGAACATTAACTAAAGATCATTCAAAAAGAATCGATGAAAAAATGATTGAAATAATTGCAGATTTATTGTCTAAAAGAGTTTCCGTTTTATTTATAACTGGTAGGGGAGAGACAGGATTAAATGATTTAGTTGATGATATAGTGCCAATACTTAAAAATAAATATAGTATCTCAGACAAAGATTTATCGAGAATGTATGCATTACTTAATGATGGTGCAAGATTGTTTACAACGACTAGTAAAAGTCAAGAGTTGTTTAATAAAAGAGAATATTTAGCTTCAGAAGAGACTCTTAAATCTTTAGCTGATTTTAATTTGGAGATTACTAAATATTTTGATAAGACAAGACTAAAACAATACTGTGATATAACATATTCATACGATACCCAAGATGGTAAAATTGTTAATATGCGCTTTAATATAAATACAGATAATGAAAAAGTTAATAATGAAATTTATAGTATTATAAGTTCAATTATTAGTGATTGTAATCCTTCACTAACAATAACAAAGGGAATTTATGAAGGAAAAACGAAAATACAAATAGGAACAACAACGAAAGATTATGCAATAGAAACAGCTGAAAAATTAATTGGGGTACCAGCAAATTCAATGCTAAGAATAGGTGACTGTGGAAATAATAATGGAAATGATTATGCAATGTTAGATTGCCCGCAAGGATTTAGTGTTAAAGAAATCGGTGGAAAATCAAATTGTTGCTTTCCGATTATGGATGCAAATTTTAATGTTTTAACAGGACTAGAAGCAACTAGCCATCTATTAAAAAGCGCAAAAATATTACCAACAATTTGCATGGAAAGTGCTAGCGAAGAATCGTATAAAAAAGGCTATGCTTTAATTGAAAGAGCAATTAACATTGGTAGAAATAAAATATTAACTAAATATAACGATATATTTAATCTTGTGTTTCAAATTTATAATGGAGTAAACGACATATTTGATAAAGAGTCAGGTAGTGTAATAATTCCTATATATGAATGGGAATTAATTGACGATACTAACCCACTAAAAAAATTCTTAAAAACCAAGAACAATAACGAATTTTCCTATATCCTAAGAGACAATAATAATATTTTATTGAGAGGCTCTAAAACCTATTATTATTTTTTGGCTAATAGATTAAATGAATACAACGAGGAAACAGAGCAAGAAAGCGATTTCACTAGCAAAGATAATGTTGTAGACTGGCTTATTAATTATAGTTGCTACTTTAAAGAGGCGGTTACTGCTATTATAAATTCTAAGAATCTGAATGATATTATGAGCAAAAGAATGATACTAGGAATTTTGGACAATGCGAGAAATGTTTTATTAACGCAAATCAATGCAAAATTAAATATAAATTACGAAAATGATAGTAGTGTTATATTAAATTTGGAAGAATTACCTAAAACTAATGATATTAAAATATTGTATGACTGCTTGTTAGACATTCATAAGATGATGATTAATGCTTGTCTAAATAAAGATTATAATTACAATGTAAATGATTTAACGGAAGTTTTATGTAAAACTGGTATTTTATTAGAACAAGAAGCAATAGAATTTTCACAAAGAGAAACCGAGCCTAAAGATTATTCCAAAATATTCAGAGCATATAGAGAAATAGATAATTTTGCTGAGAATTTTATAACCGTATCATTAGTTAATGAAAAAAATGATAATCAAGTATATGGAATATGCGGACTTAGTTATGGCGGAATAGAACTGCCAGTTATTTATAAGGCTGTCAACGATAGTACTGAAGATGTTCTATTATTAAAACTTTCAAAAGAAATAAGCGGATATAAATCTAAGCATTCAGTTGAAATAAGAAATTTTGATATAGGTGATTATGGTAACGTTATTAAAGTGGGATTTGACCCCAGCAAAAAATATATAATAGCTGATGATAATTTATTAACCGCTAAAACTATGCAACTAGCTATAAATTCATTTTATGATCTTGGTGCTAATGTACAAGGGGCATTAGTAGTTAGATATCCAAGTACAAACCGAGTTAACCAAATGTTTTTGGAAAATCATGGAGCTGTAGATTATAATTGTTTTTTCGACTATGTGCAAGGTCTATGTTTTCCAAGTCCATATAGTTTTAGAGATGAACACGATGGTGATCCATATCTAGATTCATTAGGCATATTTGATATTAATCGCCGAAAAATACTTGAATGCTTATATAAAAATCATGATTATAATGAACAAACGGAGGTTTCAAAACTGAGAGGGCGTGTTAAAAAATGAGTGAATCGAAAAATATAGACTTTGATACTTTGTCAAATGTCATACAAAGCATTCATAATGATATCTATATATCCGGTCATAAAAATGCTGATTATGATTCTATGTGTTCATCGTTAGCCTTAGCTTTAATACTAAAAAAATTAAATAAAAAAGTAAAAGTATTTATCGAAAAAAATAGTATAGAAAAAGTTAAATATTTTAAATGTAACGATTTATTAACCAATACTTTTGATTCAAAAGATTACACATTTATTATTCTTGATTTAAATAGAATCTCAAGATTACCAGATAGTATAGAAAAATATTATAAAGATGCTAATCTAACTATTAATATTGACCATCATAATGGTAATTTAACAAATGCTAATTATATTATTAGTAACCCTTCTAAAAGCTCAACGTGTGAAATGATTTACAATCTGATAGATAAGCTTAATATTGAATTAGACAAACAAATATCAGAATTAATATTTACCGGAATCATAAGTGACACTAATTCTTTTATGAATAGTACATCACCAGAGACATTTTTTGTAGCAAGCAAATTAATGAATACGAAAATTGATGGAGAGTTTTTAATTAATAAATTTTATTATGAAAAAACTGAAATTGAGTTAGAAGTAATCGCGAGTATAATTAATAATATCAAATTTGATGAATTTCACTATTCCATATTAAACATGAGGGAGGAACCTTTTAATAAAATTAGTTACGTCGATATTTCAAAAAAGTGTATGCCAACTATTTCCAGTAATAAAAGCATAAACGTTTTAATGTTAATAATGGATTATGGCGACAAGAAAAAGGGTGAAATTAGAAGTAAAGGCAGTGTAGATGCCAGTGCATTAGCATCTATACTAACAGGTGGTGGTCACGCAAACGCCGCTGGGTTTTCTAACAAAAAAAGCACATCTGAAATAATTGAAATATCTAAAAATTATTTAAGAGGAAAATACTAATATGGACCATGTGAGAAAAACCATCTTTGAGGCTTACGGCATACGAACTTACGGAATTCAAAATTTATCCGGCGGATGGATGAATGAAAAAATTTTAATTGAATCTGAAAATAATATGAGATATATATTTAAAATTTATAGTTCCAAAAAAATAGAAAAAATGAGTAAGGGAGAATTTGGGGTTGATTATTTAGATAATCAATCAACATGTAATCTTTGGATTGAAAATTATATGCATACTAAATCTTTGAATTGCCCAAAAATAATTCCATCTAGCAATGGAAGACTAATGATAGTTTATGGTGAAAATAGAGCTACATTGATGTCATATATAAATGGCCAAAATGTACCAAGAAATGCAATTTCTGACATTCAATTGTATAATCTAGGTCATGAATGTGAATATATGCATTTGTTATTTGAAAATGTTGATAGAGAAATATATAATGGTAGATATTTAAAACTTCCAACCATTGAAGAACTTGGAGAAACTTATAAAAAAAGCATCAAACTAATAATGGAGATTGTCCACTATATTTAGATTTATTAGTGAGACAGGGAAAAATTATAGAATTAATAGAAAAAACAAATATTATTGATAGAATCCCAATTTGTCTTATTCATGGTGATTTTGCAGATGACAATGTTTTATTTGATGGTGATATGCCATATATTATCGATTTTGAACTATTAAGAGAAAATTCCCCTTTACAAGATATTGGAAGAATTTTATTATCATATTGTTTTGAAAATGGTAGAATAAATACTAGAAAAATTCAACCCTTTATAGATGGGTATAATAGTATTAATAGATTAACGGAAAAAGATGTGTTATTAGCATTTATGACAGTTTGGATAAACGAAACAGATATGTGGATTAAAGAAAAATATTTTAATCAAGAAATAACACCAAAGTCAAAAAGATTTCAATCAGAGTTAATATATTTAACAAACAATTTTTATAACTTAATGGAAACATATAATAATCCAGATGAGGCTACATTAAGCCAATATCAGCAGCTTGAAATAAAAAGTGAAATTATTTCACCACAAAGTTTGAGTAAAGTAAAAAGAAAAGCAGGTACTTATGGAAGAAATCAAAAATTAACGAAAATATAAAAACATTTAAAGGAGTTAGACAAAATGAAAATAATTAGTATAGGAGATTTAGTATTAGACTATTATTATAATAATGGAAAGTTGCTAGGCATAAACGGAGGAATGTCATCTCATAATATAGTGGCCAATTTAGCTAATTTAGGATTAGACACAGCAGTAATTGGTGTGTGTGGAAATGATAGCGCCGGAAAAATTGCCATTAAAAGTTTGGAAGATTTAAATGTAGACACCTCCAATATCAAAAAGGTTAAAAATTTAAATACCAGATGTTTTCATATAAATAGATTAGAAAGTGACTTTACCTCAAAGAAACGTTGCCCAATCTGTAATAAAAAAGAGTGGTATGAAGATAGTCAAATAAATCTGGAAACCGTATTAGAACTAATAAGCAAAGATGATATTGTAGTATTAGACAATTTAAATAAAATTAATCAAACAATTATAAATAAAATGAATAATAAAATTATGCTTGATTTAGGACAGTATTATGAGTTAGAAAACTATAGTGATAACAAAATAAAGTCAATCTTTAAAAACCACTTTACGATAATTAATATAAATGCAAGAGTAGAAACTTATTTAAAAAAGCGCTTTAATGATATTAATTTTTTAAAAGCAGATTTAATTATTATCACTAAAGGAAATAAAGGTGCAGATTTTATTTATAAAAACAAAATCATTCACAAAGATTTAAAGCGAGTTGAGGAAGTAGACCCTAATGGCGCAGGTGATGCATTCTTTGCTACTATTATTTATGAATACTTAAAACCAGAGTTCAATATAGATAAAGCATATGAACATGCAGTAGAAATCACAAGTAAAGTTGTCAAACATATTGGCGCTAGAGGGCACTTAAATAAATTATATAAAATAAAAAAAGTTAATAACAGCTGCACATGTAATGATTTTGAACTTAGAAAAAAGCCCAATAGATGTAGTTTAAATATTAATCATCTTGAAAGCAGGATACTAGGTGCCTTAAATACCAAAGCATATAGTAAACTCGAAAAAATAGACTTTAACAAATTAAATAATGCTGTATTCACTGGTACAGGCGGTTCTTATGCCACCGCTTGCTTTGCTTCAAAAATCATTAATGCAATGTATGGGACTATAACCATTGCTGATGAGCCAAGGAATATTTTCTATTATAATAATTCTAAAGTAGAAAAAATATTTATGTTTTCATATTCTGGAACAACTAATGACTTATTAGAAAGCACTAAAAATATCGAAAACAGTAAAAAAACAATTATTACAAAAGGAAAATTGGAAAAGGTATCAGAAAAAACTCAAATTCCAAAAAGCAATATAATCTCTTATTATTCTAACGCTAACAAAGGTAAAGAAAAAGGCTATCTATCTTTTGAAGGCGCTATTGTTCCGGCAACATTATTTTTAAAATTATACCATAAAGATGTTGATATTTTTGTAAAAGAATCTATATCTTATTGGAAACAATACTTTGATAATTACTTTGATAATAATAAAGATTTGTTAAAAAAAGTATTTAGGCAAAGTAATATCATTAATATATTTTATGGAGACAATACATCATGTTCTGCATTTGATCTAGAAAGTAAATTTATAGAATCTGGAATATTTAATATCTTACTTCATGAAAAGAAAAATTTTTCACATGGAAGATTTATAAATTATGAACACGTAAGTCCTAAAATAAATATCTATTTAAAAAGTAAAGATGTTTCAAAATATGAAGATAAACTATTGAATTATTTACATAGTGGAACAAATATCATTATTGAAAGTAAATATAATGGTATACTTTGTGAATATGATTTATTTATTATGGCGCAGTATTTTATCTATTATATTTCAAAATTTCTTAAATTAGATATGTCAAAGCCAAGTTATTCAGAAGCAGCTATGGATGTATATTTTTATAAAGGGGAGCTTTAGTTAATAAATGACTAAAAAAGAAGAAGCTAGTAGCGCTGGCGTTGAAGAATAAAAGCTATTTTGGAATAGCGCACATATTGCTATTCTTTTTTTGCATATAATAAAAAGGAGGTAAAAAATGAATAATATAGATAAAAATTTTAATAACTTAACAAAAACTATAGAAAAATTAAGTTCCGATGAAATTTTCTACAATATTCGTCATAAATACTTAAGTCTTAATGATGAATTAAAAAATTCTTTAGAAGACTATTTTCGAAGATTTAATTATTGGGGAACCCTAGATTATAAAAATAATGACTTTAGCGAAATATATGAAAAAGCTTTGTCATTGAAAAACCATTTAGAAGATTATGTTTGGTTATATCAAAGGCTAGGAGACTATCGTTCTAAAAAACTTTTATTCGCAATTTTAAATAACTGGTATCAATATGACTTTGACAACTTAGAAAAATCAAGAGAAATAAACTTTAACGATTATTTTGATTTAGATCTAGTTAAATGTGAAAATGAAGTTCTTGTTGATCTAGGCGCTTATACCGGCGATACAACTTTAGATTATATTAAAACCTATGGTCAAAATAGCTATAAAAAAATATACTGTTTTGAAATAACCGAAGAAACATTCTCGCTTCTTAAAAATAATTTGTCAGAATACCCTAATATTGAATTTATTAGGAAGGCGGCTAGTGATAAAAAAGGAGTTATGTATATAAATTCTAATTCTACCGATTCATCAGCCAATACTATATCTGATGAAGGAAGTGTTAAAATAGAAACTACTAGTTTAGACGAAGAAATCACCGAACCAATAACGACAATTAAAATGGACATTGAAGGCGCTGAACAAAGTGCAATCATTGGTGCAAAAAACCATATTAAAAATGATAAACCAAAATTGTTACTATCTGTATATCATAATAATGAAGACCTTTGGAAAATTCCAAGAATGATTGAAGAAATATGCCCAGGATATAAATTTTATTTAAGAAATCATGGTGGCGGGATTTTTCCAACTGAGATAACTTTAATTGGCATTTATGAATAATTTACAATATTGAAAACAATATTACAAAACGTCTAAATTATCAAGGCGTTTTTTATTTTCAAAGCTTATAACTAAAGATATATTTTACTCCAATATTATTAAAATAGAAACAGTAATATTTAACATTATCTGACATATTTTTAATTAGAGGTGGATTATGAAAAAGATATTAATAGCTTTAATCTTGAGTACTTTATTTATTAGTCCAAATGTTAAAGCTGCGGAATTAAAATTAGCTGAGAATGCCAAAGCTGCCATACTTATTGAAGCAAGTACTGGTAAAGTTTTGTTTGAAAAAAACGCTGATGAAAAACTAGTTCCCGCCAGTATGACAAAAATGATGAGTATGCTTTTAATTATGGAAAGCATTGAAAGCGGAGTTTTAAAATGGGATCAAAAGATCACCGTTAGTGAAAATGCCTCAAGTATGGGTGGTAGTCAAATTTTACTTGAAACAGGCGAAAAAATGACAGTTCAAGATTTATTTAAAGGTGTTTCTATTGCCAGTGGGAATGACGCTGTGGTTGCGTTAGCTGAAGCTATAGCTGGCAGTGAAGCTGGATTTGTCGATATGATGAATAAAAGAGCCAAAGAATTAGGACTTAAAAACACTAATTTTAAAACACCCCATGGACTAGATGCCGCTAATCATTACTCGAGCGCCAGAGATATGAGTACTATTGCTAAAGAATTGGTTAAACATGAAAAAGTTTTAGAATTTACATCTGTATATGAAGATTATCTAAGAGAAAATACAGACCGTAAGATTTGGCTCGTTAATACCAACAAACTAGTTAGATTTTACGATGGAGTAGATGGTTTAAAAACTGGTTATACTAAAGATGCTGGATATTGTTTAACCGCTACAGCTAAAAAAGATGGCATGCGTATTATTGCTGTCGTTATGGGGGAACCTGATAGTAAAACGAGAAATAAAGAAGTAAGTGAAATGTTAGATTATTCCTTTGCTCAATATAAAGTTGAAAATTTACTTAACAATAAATCATCACTAGGAAAATATGAAATAGATAAAGGAAGTCAAAAATATGTAACAATTGTCCCTAAAGGTGATGCCACTGTTCTTCGTAAAAAAGGCGAAAAAACAGGGAATGCGACTTATGAAGTAAAACTAAATGATTTAAAAGCGCCAATCAAAAAAGGTGACACAGTTGGTAAACTTAAAATCAAAGAAAACGGTAAATTAGTTAGAACCGTTGACTTAACAACTAAACAAGATGTAAAAAAAGCTAATATTGGTGAACTATATCTGAGATATATGAAAGATATCTTTACTGGAGATATAAGTGTCTAAAATCAATTTTATTTTACACTTATCAATAATCTATTAAAACCTTTAAAATAAAGGTTTTTCTTTTATTTACACTGTAAAACTATTGCTCACTCACCGTAAATTATGGTATGATTATATTAGAAATTTCAAAGGAGGGATGAAAATGGAAAAATATGTACCTGATATCTATCAAAAAAGTATTTATACCGTTGATTATTCAAAACTATTAAGTAGAGGAATAAAATGTTTACTATTTGATTTAGATAACACCATTGTTGCTCCACGCTCAAATGAAATGCCAGAAAAAGCTAAAGATCTTTTCGTTAGTTTAAAACAAAAAGGCTTTAAAGTAATTATATTTTCAAATAGCCCTAAAATCCGCGTAAAACCTTTTAAAATATTTTTAGATGTTGATGCATTTCATAGTGCATGTAAACCATTTTCTTCTAAATTTAAAAAAGTAATCAATGAATATGGTTTTGAAATAAACGATGTTGCTATTATTGGCGATCAATTATTAACTGATGTTGCTGGCGGTAATAAGGTAGGAATAACAACAATATTAGTAAACCCAATTTCTGATAAAGATCACATTTTTTCAATTTTTAATCGAAAATTAGAACAACATAAAATGAATAAATTACGTAGCCGCGATTTATTTTCAAAAGGAAGATATTATGACTAAGTGTCAAGGATGTGGAGCCATTCTCCAAGATAAAGATTCTACTAAAGAAGGTTATGTTAGGGATCTGTCTAAAAACTTATGCGAAAGATGTTTTAAAATAAGACATTATAATGAATATAAGTTTTTTGATAAGAATAATGATTATTATTTAGATATCATCAAAAATATTGAAAAGACAAAAGATTTGGTAATTCTTGTTACCGATTTTTTAAATACCGAAAGTTTAAATGAACTTAACATCAAAAATCCTGTTTTACTTGTTTTAGCTAAACGTGATTTAATTCCTAGGCATTTAGATGAAGACAAACTTTTAAATAATATTAAAACAAAATTAAATATTGTCGATAAAGTTGTAGTTTGTAGTAAAAACAATTATAATTTAGATTTACTTTATAATAAAATAACAAAATACCAAAAAAGCAAAAATGTTTATGTTATTGGTTATACCAATGCTGGCAAAAGCACTTTAATTAATAAACTTATAAAGGATTATAGTGAAAAAGAAACAAAAATTACTACAAGTATTCTACCTTCAACTACTTTAGATTTAATTGAAGTCGAAATTAATAAAGATTTAACAATCATTGATACTCCAGGATTATTAGATGAAGGAAGTATTATTTTAAACGTTTCTGGCAAAGAACTTAATAAAATTTTACCTAAAAAAGAATTAACTCCTTCCGTTATTCAAGTCAAAGTAGATCAAACAATAATTGTTGATAATTTATTCAGATTAGATGTTACAAAAGGCACAAATTTAATATTTTATATTTCAAATGATTTAAAAATAGAAAGATATTTTAAACCTACCGATAAATTAAATAATTTAAAATCACATAATTTAGATATCCCTGAAAATAGTGACATAGTTATTAAAGGGTTAGGGTTTATTAAAGTAACAAAAGAATTTAAAGGAACCATATATATAGATAATAAAATAAAATATAGTATTAGAAAATCTATAATTTGACATTTTTTAAACAAATAGTTAAAATATATTTATAAAAAATAAAGGAGGAATAATTATGGATTTTATATGCTACAAAGAAATTACACAACTTTTAAACAAATATTTTGAAGCCATTAACAACGCGGATATCGATAAATTAAAAACTATTTTTCACGAGAATGCTTCAATGTATGGATACCTTGGTGATAACCCTGTAATAGGTACCCCACAAATATTTTATGAAGACTTATCTTCAAAACCATCTATGGTTTCAGAAGGGATAAATTGTCAAATGGTTATAAAGAATATTGATATTTGTGGGAATATAGCTTCAGCGAGTATTTTAGTAAATAATTTTTTTGGTGCTTTTAAAATAGAAGATCAATTTCATTTATTAAAAGTAGATGGAAGCTGGAAAATCATGTGTAAAACGTTTACAACAATTAATTAGTATTATTAAATTATTAAAAAAATAAGTAGGATAAGTTTAATTTTATACGATCAACATTAATAAACTTATTTTCCTAGAATATATAATTTATCAATAAATACAGTCAAATTATTGACTGTTTTTCTTTACACCTTCACCCCTTTGTGATAACATTATAATAGGGTGATGATATGTTAGGAACGATCATTGGTATTGAAGAAGATACCGTTCTAGTTAGACTTAATATAGAACTAGATAAATTTCAAAACATTGTTAATCTTCACGTTGTAATGGAAGATGACAATGGAATATTAGTTGGAGAAATAGCGGATATTAAAGATGGAATAGCTTATATTAATTTACTGGGAGAAATTATTAATAATAAATTTACCTTTGGTGTTATTAAAAAACCATCTTTTGGTGCCTCAGTTAAATTAATATCAAAAGAAAAAATTCCAATGATCATCAGTGTTGATAATTATAAGGAAAGTAAAGACTTATATATTGGAACAAGTCCAATATATAATGGAGTTCCAATTGCTTTTAACATCAATGATTTTTTCGCTAGCCATTTTGCCATCTTTGGTTCAACCGGAAGTGGTAAATCATGGGGAGTTGCTCATTTAATTCAAAGTATTTTCAATAAAAAAAATACTGTAGCTTACCGTGCTAGTATCTTTATATTTGATGCTTATGGTGAATATCATTCAGCTTTCAAAAATATTAGTCAATTAACTCCAGAAATTTCATTTAAAGCTTATACGACAAACACTAAATTTAGTGACACTGAAGTCTTAAAAATTCCTTTATGGTTGCTTACAATTGATGACATTGCTTTACTTTTAAACGCTGAAAAGCCAACTCAACTTCCAATTATTGAAAAGGCTTTAAAATTAGTAAACGTTTTTGCCAGAGAAGAAAATGATGTTATTAAACAGAAAAATGATATTATTGCTAGAGCTATTTTAGATATTCTCTCTAGTGGTAAACCATCATCACAAATAAGAGACCAAATCTTCTCAGTTCTTTCAAATTATAAAACTAAAGATTTGAATCTTGAATCAACAATCTATCAGCCAGGATATGAGCGCAGTTTAAAACAATGCCTAATTATTGATGCAAGTGGTAAAATTAGAGAAATGGAATTACTCACTAAATATATGCAATCATTCTTAGATGATAATATTGAGCTTTCAATGCCTGATGGTTCATTCAAATTTGGCTTAAGCGATTTAAGTTTAGCTTTAGATTTTGCCTTAATCTCAGAAGGCTCATTAAATAGTGAAAGGGTTTATGATGAAGCAAATGTTTTAAAGGTAAGATTACATACTTTAATGAACAGTGACTATGCGATTTATTTTGATTGTAAAGATTATATTAGTATTGATGATTACATCAAAGACCTATTATCAGTAGGAAATGGTAGAAAAGCGCAAATTATTAATTTCAACATTAACTATGTTGATGATCGCTTTGCTAAAACAATTACTAAAATATATTCAAAGCTATTATTTGAATATGCTAAAAATATGGAAAAAAGAGCTTCATTACCATTCCATATAATTTTAGAAGAAGCTCATAGATATGTTCAAAACGATAATGATATCAATCTTTTGGGTTATAATATATTTGACCGTATAACTAAAGAGGGAAGAAAGTACGGAGTTTTACTTGGGCTTATTTCCCAAAGGCCTTCAGATCTATCAGAAACATCAATATCGCAATGTAATAATTTCTTGATTTTTAAAATGCTTCATCCAAGAGATGTTCAGTATATTAGAGAAATGGTTCCTAACATTACTAATGAAATTGTTAAAAGATTAAGAGTATTGCAACCAGGTAATTGTATTGCCTTTGGTAGTGCCTTTCAAGTTCCCGTTCTAGTTAAATTAGATAAACCAACGCCACCTCCATCAAGTAGTAGTTGTGATATTAGTGCAAATTGGTTTATTGATAGAAAATAGTTAAAACTATTTAATAAAGGAGCAATAACTGTGGATTTAAAACAATTACAGAAAGAGATTTGGCAAAATAAAATTGCTAAAGGATTTAACATAACAGATGTTAATAAAGAATTTTGTTATCTTTATGGTGAAGTAGCTGAAGCCTATGAGGCTTACCGAAAAAAGAAAGACGACTTAAACGAAGAATTAGCTGACATTGCTATTTATTTGTTTGGTCTTTCAGAAATGCTTGGTTTTGATTTGCAAACAGAGATTATGAATAAAGTTTCTAAAAATTCCAAAAGAGTATATAAAAATATTGATGGTGTTAATGTTAGAGTTACTGAATAATAACATTAAGATAATATATAAATTATGATTAATTTCATAATTTTTTAATGCCCACTTTCAAACTTAGTCATATACTACAGTGAGAATATGGGGGGAGTTTATGAAATTAAACGAATTAAAGATAGGTGAAGAAGCCATTATTGAAAAAATGGTCGCTAAAGATAATATCCGAAAAAGACTATTAGATATTGGCCTAGTTAAAGGCGCAAAAATAAAACCAATTCTAATTAGCCCGGGCAAAGATATGATTGCTTACCATATTAAAGGTGCTGTAATTGCTATTAGAAAAGATGATACTAAAGATATTGAGGTAAGCCTATGAATGTCGGCTTAGTTGGAAATCCCAACGTTGGGAAAAGTACTATTTTTAACACCTTAACAGGATTAAGACAACATACAGGTAATTGGCCAGGAAAGACTGTTGAAAAAGCTACAGGTTATAAAAAACATAATGGAATAGAATATCAGATAGAAGATCTACCAGGTACATATTCATTAATGGCTCATTCAAAGGAAGAAGAAGTGACAAGAGACTTCATTTACTTTAATAATTATGATGCGTTAATTATCGTTTGCGACGCTGTTTGTTTAGAACGTAATCTAAATCTAGTACTTCAAGTCCTTGAAGTAACTGATAAAGTTGTTGTTTGCGTTAACTTAATCGATGAGGCTAAAAAGAAAGGAATAACCATTGACTTTGAAAAACTATCATCAATTTTAAAAGTACCAGTTATTCCAACCACTGCCAGAAGCGGCAAAGGTATTGATGAATTACTAAACGCTTTAGAGCAAGCATGTAAAACCAAAAAATCAGCTTATAAAGTTGAATATAATGATATAATCAAAGAGGCAATCCAAATAGTAAAGCCAATTATTCGGGAAGAAGTTACAATAAATAAAGATGCCATCGCTTTAAAATTAATCAATAATGATCCAGGCTTTGCTGAAAACTACGAAGTAAAAAACGATAAAATATTAAAAAGTAAAATCAGTGAAGCCAAAGATTATCTATATAAAAAAGGAATTAAAGGTCATGATTTGGAAACAATGATTACCGAAGACATTATTAGTGATTGTGAAAAAATAAGTAGTACAGTCGTTAGTTTTTCAAAAAAAGACTATCAAAAAAGAGATAGAGTAATTGATAGAATTTTAACTGGGAAATTAACAGGTTATCCAATTATGCTTTTAATGCTATTAGTAATATTTTGGATAACTATTACTGGCGCTAACTATCCATCTGAATTACTTTATGACTTTTTCTTTGGACTTGAAAATCATATTATTAATTTTCTTGAATTTTTGCACATACCAGATGTTGTTATAAATTGCCTAGTCTTCGGTGTTTATCGCGTCTTAGCTTGGGTTGTTTCTGTAATGCTGCCACCAATGGCTATTTTCTTTCCACTTTTTACATTGCTAGAAGACTTGGGTTATTTACCACGTATAGCCTTTAACTTAGATAAAGCATTTAAAAAGTGTGCATCGTGTGGTAAACAGGCTTTAACAATGGCTATGGGATTTGGCTGTAATGCCGTTGGCGTTATTGGCGCTAGAATAATTGATTCGCCAAGAGAACGATTAATTGCTATTTTAACTAATAGTTTTGTTCCATGTAATGGCAGATTTCCTATTTTAATTTCAATGATAACGATGTTTTTCATTATTAGTATGGGTAATAGTTCATTAGCCAGTGCGGCAATTTTAACCTTAATGATTTTAATTGGAATTATTATGACATTTATTATGTCTAAAATACTATCGAAAACAATATTAAAAGGAATGCCTTCATCATTCACTTTAGAATTACCGCCTTATCGAAGACCACAAATCGGTAAAGTAGTTATCAGGTCAATCCTTGATCGAACTTTATTTGTCTTAAAAAGAGCAGTGTGTATTTCCGCACCAGCTGGTTTAGTTATATGGCTTATGGCCAATATAAATATTGGCGATGCAAGTATTTTACAAATTTGTTCAGGTGCCTTAGACCCATTTGCTAGATCAATTGGGTTAGATGGTGTTATTTTAATGGCCTTTATTTTAGGCTTTCCAGCAAATGAAATTGTTATTCCAATAATGATAATGGGTTATATGTCTTTAGGTTATATAACTGATTTTGATAACCTATCATCATTAAAAACATTATTTATTGATAATGGATGGACGACATTGACCGCTATTTGTGTTATGTTATTTGCTTTAATGCATTGGCCGTGTTTAACAACCGTTTTCACCATAAAAAAAGAAACTGGAAGTAATAAATGGGCTTTACTATCCATCTTAATTCCAGCACTCACAGGAATTATAGTATGCTTCCTTGTAACTCAAATCTATCATTTAATTTTCTAAAATATCATTTAATAATTCTAGATAATGTATATTGACTTTAGTTTAAATAGTTTATATAATCAAGATTAGAAAAGGATGTTATTATGGAAGAAAAAATTAGGGAAGAATTATTTGCTGAAATGATTTTGCCAGCAAAACGTTATCAAAAACCATTTATTATTACAATGTCTGGACATTGTGGCAGTGGTAAAAGCTATATTAGTAAATTGCTATCACGTGAATTGTCGGTTTATATTATCAGTGGTGATCGCATCAGGGATAAAATTTTATCAATAAATTCTAATTTTGATCCACAGGAATTATATAATATGAAAAACCGTATTAATATTTATATTATAAAGAAATTATTAGAAAATAATGTTTCAATCGTTATGGACCGTAGTGTTTCATCAATGGAACAATTAAATTTAGTAAAACAATTAGCTAATAATGCGATTACGATAAAATTATTATCTGATGATGACACTAATAAAAAAAGAGTTGTAAGTAGAGATAAAATAAATCCTGTAATTACGCCAATTTATGGCGATTATGAAAGCCCATCAGACATTTTAACAATAGAAGCATATGATGAAGTTAAGTCCCGTAAGATATATGATATTCCAGACATTTTGTTTAATTATGAAATAGATACTACTAAGAGTTTAGAAGAAGTTGAAGAACAAGTTATAAAAATTTCCAAACAAATAAAATCAAAGGCTGAATAATCAGTCTTTTTTAATCGTTATTTTTTATCAGCGTACCACTGCAGTTTACAATAAATTAACTAATGCGTTAACGGAAGTTTCGCTATAAAGGCCTTTAGGGGT
>URBG01000007.1 GCA_900546055.1 uncultured Mycoplasmatota bacterium | reverse complement strand
TATATGGATGTTCATTATAGAAGGGAGATTTATAAAGCTATGGAAAATAAACAGGCATATGGTCTTCTTGAAGAAGAACGACCAAAGGCAAAGATGATAGGTGAAGATGGAAATATTTTTAATCTTATGGGTATTGCCTCAAGAACATTAAAAAGTGCAGGGTATGAAGAAAAAGCCAACGAGATGTTTGAAAGAATAACTTTTAATGCGAAAAGCTATGATGAGGCTTTGAATATTATCAGTGAATATGTTGAACCAGTTGAAAATTTTGAGGAGTCTTTTCAAATGAAAGGATTTGAATGAATAGGTGAAGAAGGTGAGAAAAAACGATGACAAAATCACAAGGAATATTTATAGCGTTTGGTATTTTATTTTTTCTTTTTATAGGATGTGCTGTGTATTTTAATGGAAACTATAATCTGAATAAGATCAAATCGAAAACAGTCGGCGATGGACAATATGGAACAGCTCGATTTGCGACAGATAAAGAGGTTCATCAAAGCTTGAAATATATTGAATTTGACAGTGTGAAGTGGAGAAAAGGCATTGATCTTCCGAAATCACAGGGATTGGTTGTAGGAAGTAAAATAAACTTTGGAAAAACATTTGGATATGTTGATTGTGATGATATTCATTTATTGATGATTGGTGCTGCTGGCGTTGGAAAAACAGCCCATTTTTTATATCCAAATTTAGAATATGCCTGTGCCAGTGGTGTCTCTTTTATAACAACAGATACAAAAGGTGATCTGTATCGTAATTATGGTGGAATTGCTCATGACTATTATGGGTACAATATTTCAGTTATTGACTTAAGAAACCCTCTTTTTTCAGATGGAAACAATATGCTTCATATGGTCAATAAATATATGGATCAGTATAAGCAAAACAGAAATGATTTGTCTTTAAAAGCCAAAACAGAAAAGTACGCCAAAATAATTGCTAAAACAATTATCTTTTCTGATGGAGAAAGTGCATCGAGCTATGGTCAGAATTCATTCTTTTATGATTCAGCAGAGGGGCTTCTTACAAGTATCATTTTAATTATTTCTGAATTTTGAGCTGCTTCAGTACTAATAACCTCTTTCATTTTATGAAGTGTATCTTCTTTTTTATGAGAACAGCAAGGTCCTTCATTTTTGAAATTAGTATAAGGTGAAGATGCCTTATTATCTTTCTTATCCATAATATTTCTCCTTTCACCTTTATTATTAACGAAAAAAATTATAATATTACAAAGAAAAAAGTTCATATTATCTAATTTTAATATGAACTTCTCTTAATTGTTTCTCTGATACTTCACTAGGTGAACCCATCATATTATCCTGTCCACTAACATTCGGTGGGAATGCTTGAACTTCTCTTAAATTTGGCTCATCCCTTAAAAGCATAATAATACGGTCAATACCAGGTGCCATTCCTGCATGTGGAGGCACGCCATATTGAAATGCTGTATATAAAGAACTAAATTTTTCTTTAACAACATCTTCTGAATAGCCTACTAAATTAAATCCCTTCACCAAAAGATTTATATCATGGTTACGCACAGCTCCTGATGACATTTCAAATCCATTACACACAAAGTCGAACTGGTAAGCAAGAATATCTTCAATATCCCCATCATAAGCCTTTTCACCACCTTGCGGCATACTAAATGGATTATGACCAAAATCATATTTACCATCTTCTTCGTTGTATTCAAACATCGGCATATCATTGATAATACAGAATTCATAAACATTTGGATCAATTAAATCTAAACGTTTACCAAGTTCTATTCTAATCATTCCAGCCTGTTTAGCCGCTTGATTAGCCTTCTTATCAGCAATAAAGAATACAACTCCATTTGGTTTTAAATCACAAGTTTCGATTAACGCTTTTCTATCTTCTTCAGTTAAAAATTTATCAATCGGTCCTTTAAAAGAGCCATCCTCCAAGTAAGATATATATCCAATTCCTGGCATTCCAATCGATTTAGCATAATCAACAACTTCATTAAACCAAGAATTTGATTTAGTTGCCAAATCATCTACTTTAATTGCTCTAACAACTACTCCTCTAAATGGTTTAAATTCAGTTTCCTTAAAAATTTCACTAACATCAGTAATAACAAGCGGATTTCTTAAATCAGGCTTATCCGTTCCATATTTTAGCATAGCTTCTTTATAAGCAATACGTCTAAAAGGTTTTGGTGAAACTTTTCTATCTGAAAATTTAGTAAATAAATCATAGAAAACATCCTCGCCTATTTTATAAACGTCTTCTTCTTCAGCAAAAGCCATTTCCAAATCTAACTGATAAAACTCTAAAGTTCTATCTGCGCGGCAATCTTCATCACGGAAACAAGGAGCAATCTGATAATACCTATCAAAACCACCCACCATTAGTAGTTCCTTAAAGATTTGTGGTGCTTGTGGTAAAGCATAAAATTTACCTTGAAATTTACGCGAAGGAACAATAAAGTCTCTTGCTCCTTCTGGTGAAGAAGCTGTTAAAATAGGTGTTTGAACTTCGGTAAAATCTAAACTATCCATTTTATTTCTTATAAACTTAAGTACTTCACTTCTAAATTTAATATTGTCGTGAACTTTTTTATTACGCATATCTAAGTAACGATACTTAAGTCTTACCTCTTCATTAACGCTTGTTGAAGTTACAACTTCAAATGGTAGCTCATTTTTTGCTTTTCCTAAAACTTCAATTTCCTCTATTAATACTTCAATCATGCCCGTAGCAATCTTTGGATTATAAGTTTCTTCATCACGTTTACGAACAGTTCCCTCTAAAGTTACTGTTGACTCACGAGTCAGCCCATCAAAAATACTGTCGTCATTACTAACAACTTGAATTACCCCTGTTTCATCACGAACATCGACAAAGATAACTCCCCCATGGTCACGAATGTTTTCAACCCATCCTGACACTCTAACAATTTTGTCTAAATCTTCTAGTGTTAGTTTACCACAATAATGGTCACGATATTTATTTCCCACTTATAATCACCTCTTTTCTATTTCTTCCGCCATTGTACTTCTAGCTATTGTTGGATTAGCAGTACCACGCGTTTTTTTCATAATTTGACCAACTAAGAAGTCTACGACATTAGTACGGCCTTTTTTATATTGTTCAATTACATCTGGATTTTCATCTAACACTTCATTAGCAATTCGAACAATCTCTGATGTATCACTCATTTGCATCATGCCTTTTTCTTTAACTACCTCTTTAGGTGTTTTACCACTAGTTAAACATTCAGCAAAAACCTCTTTGGCTTGTTTTGAAGAAATTTCTTTATCCTCAACTAATTTAATTAGACTAGCAAGCATTTCAGGAGTTAAAGTAATATCATTAATTGTAAGTTCCAATTTGTTTAAACTTCCAAGTAAATTAGTTGTAATCCAGTTTGATGCACTTTTAGGATCTGCCCCAAGTTTAATAGCCTCTTCATAAAAATCAGCCACTGGTTTTTCTTTAACTAAAATAGTTGCATCATAATTAGAAATTCCGTATTCATTAATATATGTTTCTTTTCTTTCATTAGCTAATTTTGGAATTTCTTTTCTAATTTGTTCTAGCCAATCTTGTGACAATTTTATCTTTGGAATATTTGGCTCAACAAAATATTTATAATCAATCGCATCAACTTTACTACGCATGAAAATCGTTGTTCCAGATTCTTCATCCCATCTACGAGTTTGTTGTTCCATTTTATCGTATTCGCCAGATTCAATTAAATCAGTTTGTCTTTCGATTTCGTAATTAATAGCGTCTCTTACCCCACCAAAAGAGTTAACATTTTTAATTTCAATCTTAGTTCCCCAGTTTTCGGGATTACTTTCATCTTTTGAAGCGTCCATTAAAGATACATTTACATCACATCTAATTTGACCTTTTTTACTATCAGCTTCACTTATTCCGGCATACTGATAAATTGAACGCATTGTTTCTAAGAAAGCTACAGCTTCATCCGCTGAACGAATATCTGGTTCTGTAACTAATTCTAATAGAGGTACACCTGCTCTATTATAGTTGATTTTTGACGTTCTTGCCATATGATCTGAAGAAGCAGCATCCTCTTCTAAGTGAAGATTATTAACTCGAACTTCCTTTTCCTTACCATTACACTCAAATTTTAATTTACCATAAATTCCAATAGGCGCTGGTTTTGTTTCTTGCGTAATTTGAAATCCTTTTGGTAAATCAGGATAATAATAATTTTTTCTTTCAAAATAAATGTATTCAGGTTGTTTACATCCTAAAATCATACTAGCCATTAAAGATTTTCTAACCGCTTCTTTATTGACAACTGGTAGCGTTCCTGGAAACGCCATATCCACTGGCCTAATATTTACATTTGGTTTATCGGTATATTGGTTAGCTGCCCCTGAAAAAACTTTAGTATTTGTTTCACTAATCTCACAGTGCATCTCTAAACCAACCATTACTTTATATTTCATTATTTTACCTCCTTAGCTATTTGGTTTTTATAATCCATACTTTTTTCTAAGGCATAGGCAATATTAAGAACATTTACATCATCATAACATTTACCAGTAATATTTAAAGCTACTGGCAAACCGTTTACAAAGCCATCTGGAATAGTAATTGATGGAAAACCACCAAAATTTCCAACTTGCAAGTGATCCTCTAGTATTTGTGTTTGTTTATCAAGCATATTACTAGAGCCTTCTAATGGTTTTGCTGGTCCACTTCCTACGGGTAAAATTACAGCATCATATTCTTCAAATAGTTCATTCCATCTATCTACAAGTAATCTTCTTACTCTTTGAGCATTGTGGAAATAACGATCCTTATTTTGGGCTTGAAGGACGTAAGAACCAATAACAAAACGACGTTTAATTAAAGGTGAAAAACCTTTTGTACGATAGTTTATCATTTGTTCTTCCCATGTCTTTCCTTCCGCGCGTGGTCCAAAAATAAACCCAGTTAAATTAGACATATTTGAAGTTGCTTCCGCACAAGAAATAACTACATATACTGAAGGCTGCGCTGCTAATAATTTTTGATCAACAGAAACTTCTTCGACTTCCATTCCAAGTTCACGGCATTTATCAACCATTTTCATGAAATTAGCCAAATGTTCTTTTAATTCGTCATCAGCTTCAGGATAATTAGCAATGTCACAAATTTCTTTAACAAAACACAATTTTTTCCCTTTAACATCAGCATTTAAAGATTCAAATAAATTAATATCTTTAGAATCCCAAGAGGTCATATCGTTTGGATCGATGCCTTTCATCGCATCAACCACGATAGCCGCGTCCTCAACTGTTCTCGTTAATGCCCCGCAGTGATCTAAACTACTAGCAAACGGAAACAAGCCATAACGAGAAATCATCCCATAAGTCGGTTTATATCCAACAATACCACAGTAAGCTGCTGGCTTTCTAATCGAATCACCTGTATCGCTACCTGTTGCATATGGATAAACTCCCGCTGCTACAGCTGCGGCACTTCCAGCTGATGAACCTGAACACATTCTAGAAGTATCCCAAGGATTTCTTACGATCCCTGTATGTCCTGTTGTTCCAGTTCCACCCATACCAAATTCATCTAGTACTGTTTTATTAACCATCACAGCCCCGTGTTTTTCTAGGTTAAGAATTGCTGTTGCACTAAAGAAAGGCACATAATCTTTTAACGTATTTGATGAACCTGTACTTAAAACACCTTTTGTACTATAATTGTCTTTTACTCCATAAGGAATCCCTGAAAGCACATCATCAGTTACTTCTCTTCCCTTAGTATCATCCAATATTGTAACAAAAGCATTACACTTTTCATTTACTTCGTGTGATCTTTGAATTGCTTCTTGTACTAATTCCTCACTAGTAACTTCGCCATTTTTCAAAGCCTCATGGATTTCTAATATACTTTTACTCATATATTCCATACTATCCCACCATCCTTGGTACTTCAACTTCACCGTCATCTGATTCATCACAGTTTGCTAGTAAATCATCAATTAGAATTGATTCTTCTACTACATCTTCCCTAAAACTACACTCAAAATTATCAAGTGCATGTGTCATTGGTTCAACCTTTGAAATATTTGGAATTTCATTAATTAAATCAATATTCGCATCGATGATTTCAAATTCATCTAAAACCTGTTTATTTTCTTCTGGTGTTAGACCAATCAATAACTTGTCCGCATAATCATCGACCATTTCTTTCGTAAATTTCGCATTTTCTCCCATGGAAATACCTCCTTATACAAAAAACGGGCAGTAGGATATATACCTACGCCCTACTATAATTAAATAAAGCTTCCTTTATTTATTAACAAAGTGGCGCCTGATGTAGGACTCGAACCTACGACCCAACGGTTAACAGCCGTTTGCTCTACCAACTGAGCTAATTGAGCAGAAATGGCGCCTAATGTAGGACTCGAACCTACGACCTAACGGTTAACAGCCGTTTGCTCTACCAACTGAGCTAATTAGGCAAATATAACAAAAAAACAGCCAAACATCCCTTGTTATAAGGACGAAAAACTGTAATTCGCGGTACCACCTTACTTATCACTTACGTGATCTCTTTATAGTTTCTTAAGAAACTTATAATATGGTAACGGATTACAGCCGACTTATCCTACTATTACTTCAGATAAATTACTCCGTGGTGTTTTTCATATTTGTCTTATTGCTAGCTTCCATCGTTCTAGCTTTCTAGGAATAAGGGTTCAAATATTACTCTTCCACTTCTTCGTATTTATATAAAATTAACTTAAAAACAAATTTTGGTAGTCCGTACGGGATTTGAACCCGTGAATGCATGCGTGAAAGGCATGTGAGTTAACCGTTTCTCCAACGAGCCACATGGCGCTTGAAGTAGGACTCGAACCTACGACCGATCGGTTAACAGCCGATTGCTCTACCAACTGAGCTATTCAAGCAACTTAACAGTGCTCATTTAACCAACTGAGCTACAGGCCCATCTAATTGACTTTATAAGTATACCCTATTTTATGAAATTTGACAAGTATTTTGCATAAATTTTTTTCAAGTTTTGTCTAAATGTCGAAATTTCTATATTATTCTATCATATAAAAAACAATTTATCAAGATATTTAAATATAAAATATGCTATAATTTATGTAAAGGAAGTGATTATATGCCCTCTTGGCCAATCCATCTTGCTATGGCAAACAAACTTAATAAAAAATTAAATCTCGGTACTGATTTCATTATTGGTAATATTCTTCCTGATGTCTTGAATGGATATGAAATTGAAAATCCCAGTTCTATTATTGACTCAAGTATAACGCATTACAGGCTTCAACAAGCAACTAAAAAATACAAAATTGATACTGAATATTTTATTAATCAATACAAAAAAGAATTAAATAACGACGTTATTATTGGTTACCTTGTTCATTTAATAACAGATAGCTATTATAATACATATACTCACAAACACCATATCATCATTAAAGATAATGAAAGATTAACAATCCTCAAAGATGGTAGTATATTAAATGATGAAACAGTTACTCCATGGCAAATAAAACAAAATGATTTCAAGATATATGGCCAAAAAATGATTAATGATAAAAAAATAGGTAATATTATTAATAAGAATAATACCACTTTAGAAAATATTATAAAAATAAAAGAATGTCCTTTAACTGATGAAGATTTAAATAAGGCTATTTATAAAATAAATAAATTAATAAATAGCCAAACTAAATATAACAAAGAAAATTATCAAATGTTTACTGAAGAAGAATTAGAACAACTATTTGAAGATTGTTATGATTATATAATTCAATATTTAAACAAAATAAAATGACTACTTAGAGCAGTCATTTTTTTCGTCACGATCAAATAAAAGATGAAGCATATAAATACTATTATCTTCGTTAATCATAATTTGCTTTCTCACTACGCAAAGCCCTTTTCTATAGCCAATTACTGTATAACAGCCAGGTGTTAAACCAGTAAATTTATAATTGCCACATGCATTGGTACTTGTTTGCGCAATAAATTGATTTCCTTTGCAAAGCTTTATACAAGCCCCAATCGCTACTTTAATGCATGGACAACAATCATTGATAATAGCTGTTCCTATAAGTGTTGAGTTAACTAAATTAGCATTATTAATAACAAAATGAGCATCTTCATTAGTCCCACAACAAAATGGTCCGTCGCACCCAATACGTTTTTCTTCAAATGTTCCAAGTGGAGTTAATAAATTATCTTCCATAATAAAACTCCTTTCATATTAGTATATGAAGGAGTCTCATTATCACCTGTTGCTGTGTCCTATTTAATTATTTTATATAATCGAATCGCAAATTTCTTTTACTTTAGATTTTCGCTTTTTTGCATCCATAAAAACATCGTCCTGCATTTCGATACCATAATAATGGTTGAAAGCTTTATAAACATCTTCTAAGCTTCCGAGTCTTTGTTTCCAATTACCATTACGAGAACAAAAACTATCATATGTATTCTCATCAGTTGCAGTGATAAATCTTTCTGTACCACCAACTTGTTGTTGACTAATTACATCAATTCTTCCCTCATAATCCCCTATATATTTATATGTGATTAAATCAAATCTAATTCTTTCATCGAAAGAGCACATATCAACATGCGCACTCATTTCATCTACTGTTTTACAATAAGTATCTCCATAACCATATAACACTGGATAAGCGTTTTCAGTTGCAACAGGTTCACTAACATTTTGTACTTCTTTCATGTTATTCCTCCTAATGCCATTATCCCATAATATTCGTTATTTATTACTATATAATATAGAAAAAAGCTCCAATATGAAGCTTTTAATATCAAAATGGTGTCCCCGCACGGGCTCGAACCGTGGACCCATTGATTAAGAGTCAATTGCTCTACCAACTGAGCTACGGAGACATCTGACTTTTTAATTATATCATTTTATTTTCCAATTAACAATATCTAAATAAAAAAATTATAATGAAATTAAGATATATGTGTTTTATAACTTTTTCTTTTATGCTATAATTCGAATAAGGAGTTGACACAATGAATCAAAAAGAATTAGTTATTAATACTTTAAATAAAATGAACATTAAATTTGAAGCAGTTAATCATGGTGCTGTTTGGACAACGGAAGAAGCTGATAAAGCTATCGAAGGCAAAGAAGGTGTTCCATCTAAGACACTATTTATGGCCGGAAAAAAAGATCGTCGTTTTTATTTAATTATTATGGATGACCACAAAAGATTAGATCTTAAAAAAGTTGGAGAATTAATTGGTGATAGATTGCACTTTGGTTCTGAAGAAAAATTACAAGAAAAATTAGGACTTGTTCCTGGAATAGTTTCTCTTTTTGGACTAATTAACAATCAAGAACATGACATTGAAATTTATATTGACAAAGAATTGTTAAATGAAAAAATCATTACATTTCATCCCAATGACAACACAGCAACTTTCTTCATATCAATGGATGATATGTTTAAATTTATTAAAGAATTAAATTATGAATATAAACTTATTGAACTATAATACAAAAAGATTCAATTTTGAATCTTTTTTATTTTAAAAATTTCGCATGAATACGATTAGTAAAATTATAGTCATTTAATCTAAGACAAGCAATATGTTTATCACCTGCTTTAGTAGTCACATGAATAACATCTTTATAAACATCCTCTACACCGTCAACAATAACCAATAAATCATTGTCTCTTGCGTAACTTGGTTCAACTGTTATTATATTGTGTTCAGGTAACACTAATGAATTTTTAAGACTATGATATGCATGATTTACTAAAGGAGCGATTGGTGTTATTTGAACAGTATGAATCCCAGAACCAATCATTGCCCCGCCCAAGCTTGCATTATAAGCTGTTGAACCTAATGATGTTGATATTAATAATCCATCTCCTGCAAATTCCTCTAACAATTCATCATTTACTTTGACAACTAAAAATGTTGTTTTAAATTTATAATCCCTAATAACAATTTCATTTAATGAGAAAAACCGATAACTACCTTCTTTCGTAATCACCTCAGTTTCCTGTAAACCTATTTTCTCTGTTTTAAATTCATCATTAGCTAATCTTCTAACAAAATTTTCAATTTCCTCTGGTTTAATCTCTTGTAAAAATCCTAAAGTTCCAGTATTAATACCTACATAATAAATATTACTATCAAAATGAAGCTCACGAACTGCATTGATAAAAGTTCCATCACCACCAATGGCAATCACTAAATCATACTCCATATCATTAATTTCAAAATTATATTCGTTTAGAATTCTTTCTAAATCAGCTTTAATTTTTTTAGATTTATTTTGCGTACCCGCAACAATTTTAATTTTGTTTATCTTCCTCATGATTATTCTCCTTATACATGAATAATGCTGATGGCCTATGTCCTTCCCCTTTTTTTACTTTATCTGTTTTAATAACCTTATTACTAATAATTCTTCTAAATGCTGGATCTAAAAGTTTTTTCCCTAAAATAACCTCATAAACCTGTTGTAGTTCTCCCAAAGTGAAATACTTAGGCATCATATTAAACACAATATCAGTATATTCAATTTTATTTTTTAAGCGATCAATTCCTGTTAAAATCACTTGAGCGTTATCAAAAGCAAGACCATCATTATGAATAACATTAAAACGATATCTTCCAGTTGTCGCATCCTCTAATACTTTTTCATATTTAATATGCATATGAACATTATCTTCATCATCTAAAATTATATCTAATTTATTATTATCTTCCATTACTGTTACATCAAACCATGAAGCATTTGGCGTTATAGTCTCTGTCAACTGATTTTTGTCAACCAAGGCCATATAGGCTGTTGAAATAATACGCATTCTTGGATCGCGGTTAACTCCCCCAAACGTATATAATTGTTCCATATAAATATTATGAAGATTTGTTTCCTTAGCTAAAATTCGCTTAGGAGCATCTTCTAAATCCTCATTAATCAAAACGAAACCACCTGGTAAACACCATTTATCTTTATAAGGATAAGTTTCCCTTTTAACTAATAAAATACTAAAGTACTTTTTACTAAGTTTTCGGTAATTTTCCTCTGGTTTTGATGATACACTAAATAATAAAATATCCGTCGTTAAAGATAATCTATCATAATCATTTGGATTATAAGCCTTTAAAAATTCTTCTTCTGATTTATACATCATATCGCCTCTTATTTCTAAAATGATTATAACATAATTTAACTCTCTTTAGCAATTAACCAAATGCTCCAACACCTTTATAATAACATCTTCCTTATTCTCTTTTCGGGAACTCTTAGTAACAACTAAACTAAAAGTATCAAAAACTTTTTTATCATTATTATAAATAGAAATAAAAACTTCATTATCATTGCCATTTAAATTATAATGATCCACCCTGTTTAATTTTCCAGTTATGCCAATTCCATAATTACTATTAGTAAAATAAGCAATCGCTTTTGCCATAGCTTCGGCCGTTTCTTTACTATAAACAGTATATTTATCAATTATTTCTTTGGAAACTCCCATTTTAATTTTGTATTCATTAGAATAAGTAACTGCACTAAACTTTATTACTTCACTAGCCCCTTCAATATTTGTAAAGGCATTAACAAGCCCTCCACCAGTACACGACTCCATTGTACTAATTGTTTTATTTTCTATGGTTAACTTTTTAATCAAGTCTCTTAATTTTTCTTCCATTGCTATTCCTCCATCTATATTATAACTCAAGAAAATGAATTTTAATACTATAATTAATCTCTACGATACAAACCATGTGCATAAATATATTTTCTAATATCATCGTTAAGATACTTACTAGATAAATCATCTCTAATTTCTGTTGACGAAACGTTTTTTGATATGACGCTTGTTCCAATAATCGACGGCGAACTTTTAGGCTCTAAACTATAACCAGTTCTAGAAATCGCTAAAATCTTATAATTGCTTAAAATATATTCATAATTTTTCCATGTTTTTAATTCTTTAATATTATCACTACCACATACAAAATAAATTTCATCTTCAGGATATAAACTTTGAAAATAATCTAAAGTTTGATAGGTATAAACATCCTCATGCTTATTTTCGTAGTCATCAATCATCACATTGTAATTATCATTAAACATTATTTCTAACATTTTTATTCGGTGGTAAAATGAAACCAAATCCTGTTTACAATAAATATCACCAACAGGAACACATATAACTTTATCCAAATAATTAAATTTTAATAAATCCAAAACAATTCGTTTATGGCCCTCGTGCGGAGGATTAAAAGCCCCACCATAAATTCCAATTTTCATAACAAACTACTCTCTTTCATAGCAAATAATTCCTTTCTTATGTTTATTAATCCTGTGTTTATTTTCGATTAAGGACGCATTTTTTACCTTTTTTCCATCTAAATATTCCTCAATTTCTTTATATGTAATTCCTAATTTATCCTCATCAGTTTGTTCACTAAGACCATCACTCGGTATTTTGTATAAAACTTCTCTAGGAACATTTAAATAATCACCTATTTTAAGTACCTCAGAAACCTTGTAATTAGCAAGAACATTAATATCACTCATGCCATCGCCACCTTTAGTAAAATAACCAACATATATTTCACAAGCATTTCCAGTTCCTGCCACTAAATATATTTGCTTCCTACTTTTACTAAACGCCGCAGCCAAATAATAAAGTGTAGCCATTCTTAAACGTGGTTTTAAATTAATGTCACTATCTAAAAGTTCCTCATTACTGAATGCCTTAATATTAAGGCTATTTTTCATAACATCAAACGTTCTAGTAAGATCAACTTCACAAAGTTCAAAACCAAAATAATCACTTATTATTTTAGCATCTTCCACGTCACTTTCTTTTGAATAACATGGCATCGTTATACCGATAACATTTTCTTTTCCTAAAGCTTTCGTAAATAAAGCTGATACCACTGCACTATCTTTACCACCGCTAATGCCAATTACTACTCCACCTAAATTATTTTCTTCATAATATTTTTTAATAAAATTTATAATATTGTTAGTTTCTTCTTTAACGTTAAATTCCATAATTTTGCCTCTTTCCATATACCTTTTGCAAAGTCACAATCGAACTTGAACCAACCACTAAACCAGATGCCTGCATCTCCATAGCATCATCGAGTGAACATTCGAAAAAGTCTACATATTCACTTTCATCCAAGTTTTGCTTATTAGTTAATTGACAACCAGTTGCAACAAAACAATGATTAACCGCACTTGAACACCCAGGATCTCCCTGGTAAGAAATAAGCTTTTCAAGCCCCATCGGTAAATAGCCTGTCTCTTCTAATAATTCACGTAAAACCGCATCTTCTGGATATTCAAAAACATCAACATACCCAGCTGGTAATTCAAAACCAACAGTTAATGGGGTAAATACTCGTGGCTGAGCCACCATCACAATATTATTACTAGCTGTTATTGGTAGTATTGTTACAACGTCCCCTTCAAGGTTATTTCGTAAGCATTGCTCTCTAATTATCTGTGTGCCACTATTTAACTCGCATTTAAAACTTTTTACTTTTAAAAATGATGATTCTCTTTCTGGAATTTCTGTCATTCTTATCGTTTTATATTTCTTTATATAATCATTAATTAAATTTTCCAATTGTCTATCCATGTTTTACCCCCTTACCATATTGAAAACCATTCCCCTTAGTTTCAGCAATCATCTTCGTTTTCAATGAACACAAATCTTCCGATAAATCTACATAATATTCGTGAGGATTATCTAAACGCCTAATTTCTGGATATAAAGTTTCCATCTGCCTACTACAATAATCTTGACGCTCCATAACTGAATTGTTTTCATATACTAACTCACCATTTATAAAGATAGGAACTTGTAATTCTCTTACCTCATAATCAGTAAGCTCTTGGCGATTTAAACTATCATTTTGATCAACTAAAGTATAACCATCCTCAGGAATTTCCTCCTCGTATAAAGTCACCACATCACCTAAAGCAAAACCACTTTCTTTATCATAAAAACGATATATTTTTTTATAACCAGGATTAGTAGTTTTAGCTTTACTATTACTTACTTTAATCCTTGGAGAAATTGCATTACACTCTTCTTTAGCCGCTAGTTTATATACGCAGCTTCCAATAACCATCGGTGAGGAAATATTTTCGCCAACACCAAATGAGTCAATTGGCGCCCCTTGATTTAACAAACTTTCGATTGTTTGTGCATCTAATCCATTAGAAACACAAATTTTAGTATCCATAAGTCCCGCTTCATCAAGAAGTCTTCGGCTTTCTTTAGTAAGATAAGCTAAATCTCCACTATCAATTCTAATCCCTGATAAATTATAACCATTAGGTATTAAATAATCTTGGGCAACTTTAATAGCATTAGGAATTCCACTTTTTAAAGTATCATAACTATCAACTAATAAAACTGTATTTTCTGGATATGTTTTCGCATATTTTAAAAACGAATCATACTCATTAAGCCCGTTGATAACCAAACTGTGTGCCATCGTCCCCATTAATTTTAAATTGAATTTTTTACCAGCAAGCACATTAGACGTTCCCACGCATCCGCCAATAACTGCGCATTTACTAGCAAGTATCCCCGCTTCTATTCCATGTGATCTACGCAAACCAAACTCCATAACCGGTCTTTCGGCTGCGGCTTCTGTAATTCTTTTAGCTGCTGTTGTAAATATAATGCCCGCATTTAAGTAAGACAAAAGAGCGGTTTCTAAAATACTAGCCTCCACCACATTAGTCCTGACTGTCATAACTGGTTCTGAAGGAAAAACAGGCGTACCATCAGGAACCATATACAAATCCCCTGTAAATTTAAAATTCTTTAAAGTATTTAATAAATTATCGCTAAATTGCCCTGTTGATTTTAAATATTCAATATCCTCATCAGTAAATTTTAAATTTTTAATATAATCAATTATTTCATCAGAACCACCCATAATTGCATACCCACCATTAAAAGGGGTTCTTCTAAAGAAGGCATCAAAGTAAACAATTTGATCTTGTTCACCTTGATCCTGATATACTTGCCCCATTGTAAGCTCGTAAAAATCTGTTGCTAAAGTGTTATTTTCCATTTTTTCATCTTCTTTCTATCATTTTGTTAATAACAATAATTATAAATTTAAGATCTTACTAAGACCTTCTGTAAATCAGTAGGCATTTCTGTTTTTACGCCCGCTTGGCTCATTAAAGAAAACGCCATTTCATTATATTGTTCACGTTCATGTACATCAGATATTTCATAAGTTTCTGATAATTCCTTTGGTACATAAACTTCAGAATTTAAATCATATTCATTAAAATAATTTACTAACGGTATTGCTGCATTCATAATACAAATATCTGTACAGCAGCCTGTTATTACCACCCGCTTTAAATTTTTCATTGCTTCAAGATCAGTCATAAATCCGTTTGCGAACATCACACTAGTTGAATTTTTCGGATAAACAAATGCATCCTGTTCATATCCTTTTAACTCCTCTACCAACTCCGCCTCAGCAGTTCCTAAAATACAGTGTTCTGGAAAGTCGTTGAACTCTCTTGACCCTTTATGATGGGCCTCTTTTACAAAAGCAATTCCCTTATTTTTATTTTCAGAATAATATTCTAAAAGTCTTTGCTGCAAGGGGATAAGCCTTCCGATATAAAGATCCGCTAAAGCACCTTCCTTTACAAAACCGTTAACCATATCTATGATTAATAATAAGTCCTGAACATCTTGAATTTTTTTCATTTTCTCTCCTCTTTTCTTATTAATATTTTGTTAATAACACAATTTAAAAAAATATAATTGATTACTGTATGTCTTATTAACAAATCTATCCAATCAAGCATCCGCCTGTTATTAACATTATATTAATAACACAGGCTTTTGTCAACCATAAAACGTAAAAAAAGATAAATAAGTTTATTATTTACCTTTAATCAACATATTTTAAGTATTCTTCAAAGCCCTCCTCAACCATTTTATCTTTAGGAATAAATCTAAGCGCCGCACTATTTATACAAAACCTTTTACCTCCATAATTTACTGGGCCATCATAGAAAAGATGACCTAAATGATTTTTCCCAGATTTAGACATTACTTCCATTCTAATCATTAAATTTCTTAAATCAATATGTTTTTCGATTTCATCTTCAAATGAAGATTTATAAAAAGTTGGCCATCCACATCTAGCATCATACTTATCCTTTGAAGAAAATAAAGGTTTATTAGTTTCCTTATCAACATATATACCCACTTCAAAATTATCAACGTATTCATTATCAAAAGCCGGTTCAGTTTCCTTAAATTTTGTAACACGGTAAGTCATATCATCAAACTGCTTTGCTTTAACTTCTTCAAATTTTTGAATCGGAATATGACAATATCCAAAAGGATTGTTTTTTAAAAAATCTTGGTGATATCCTTCAGCCTTTACAAAATTTTTTAATTGTTCAACTTCCACAACTATTTTTTTTGTATATTTTTTTTGAAGTTCCTCCAAAGATTTGATTATTAAAGGAACATCACTTTTATCTGTATAATATATTCCAGTTCTATACTGCTTTCCAGCATCATTACCTTGCTTATTCAAACTAGTAGGATCAATAACTTCATAATAATAATTAAGTAGTTTTTCTAAAGGTAATACTTTAGGATTATAAATAATATGAACTGCCTCAGCATGACCCGTTTTGGGAATTCTAAAATAATTAGTTCTCGCACTTCTGCCATTAACATACCCTACTTCTGTTTCAAGAACGCCAAAAATCAAATCAAAATATTTCTGCACTGCCCAAAAACAACCGCCAGCTAAATATATTTCCTTCATAGTATCACCTCCTATTAATATGGAATTTATAACCAATATTATGTTTAAAAAAAGACAATTTCTGTCTTTTATCTAAAACTATTCGGTTTTAAGGATTTGGTATGCGCTGCATAAGCCATATACTGATCATCAAAAGTAACCATTTCCATTTCCACGTCCGAATTGTTTTTAGCAAGATCACTAACATATAATAATTTTCTTTTCTTATCACTATCTTCACTTAAACCAAAAACGCCGGCTATCATTTTACGGCAACTAAAATCAGCCCTAATTAAATCACAATTAGTTAAAGGATTCTGCGTTAAAACCAAAGAATTGCTTTTATATGGTAAAATACAAAAAGTACCTCTTTCAATTTTATCTATTTCTCCATCCCCAAAATAAGAACGTATTGTATCCAGCTCATCACCATATTCAATCTTTCGAGAACTGTCATAATCTTCTAACCCTAACACGCCAGTTAACTTTAATATTCCAGCATATGTTTTAGCCACTTCTCGGCGCTGACAACACCATTCATTAAAATCGTCAAATAAAGGTTCTGCTAATACAAAATCATAAGGCTTATCTAAACCTTTAGCCATAGCATATTTCACTTGGGCATATTTTAATTCTCCTGCTTTTTCAAGTACTTGAATTGGTGAATCTTTTAACTGCATATTTTTAAATTCCCCTTTCAAAAAGACGCTATATATTATAGCGCCTTTTAAAATTTTGTCAACTTATTCAGTTCTTAATGCCTCTACTGGATCCTTTTTCGAAGCCATATTTGCCGGTATTGCCCCACCAATAACCGTTAATACCATACTAATAATAATTAATACTATTGCGTGAATTGGATTTAACTTTGCCACATTAGCTAATCCTGAAAGATTTTCAATAATTATATTAGTCGGAATCGTTAATAAATAAGCAATCCCAATACCTAGTAAACCTGAGAAAATTCCAATAATAAATGTTTCTGCATTGAATACACGTTTGATATCCTTTTTACGCGCTCCAAGCGCTCTTAAAATTCCAATTTCTTTAGTTCTCTCTAAAACTGAAATATAGGTAATAATTCCAATCATAATTGATGATACAACTAATGAAATCGATGAAAATGCCACTAATACCACAGTAATTGCATCCATAATGTTTCCTGTTAAAGAAGAGATCATTTTAGCTGTATCTGTATATTGAATTGTATCCGATTCAGACTTATTCTTATTATAATCATCTAAATAATCAGTAATATAATCTTTAGTATCGAAGTCTTTTGGATAAATATAAATAGCCACTGGTAAGGCCTCAGCCCCTAAATAGCCCATCATAATTTCTTTAGTATTAGTACTTCCCTCTTTATTATCAAATTCTTGATGCGTTAAAATATTATAATCTGCTTTTTCTTGAGCTTTAACAATCTCTGAATTTTTATTCTTATCAGTGATAATATCAGTTAAAGCATTAGTATATCCTAAGCCACTACCATTAGTAACCATTTCCTTACCATCTTTACCACGGATAATTGCTTGAACCTTAACTGTAATACTTTCAGAACTATTATACATTTTTCCTAAATCTTGGTTTGGTATAAAGTTCCCGCCAATTTCTTGGTAATAGTCATCATTGACAATAACTTTAAGTTCTTTTTTCATGATATCTGAAAAACTTACTTTTTCTTTATCATTAAAGCCTAATTGTTTAAGAACTGAAGCTGAAACTTGATTTTTACTATTAACTTGTAAAATAAGCCCAGGTGTTGTTTCATCAAGCTCACCAGCTAAAACATCATAGTTCTTTTCAATAACCCCATCTTCATCTTTATTAGGATTACTAGGCAGTAAAGTCCACAGTTGCATGCTCTCACTACCACTTGGCATTTCTACTTTAGAATAAGTGTCATCGCCGTTTTTACGAACTACATTTAAATTAGTCCCTTTTTCATAAGTATAACCGGATATTTTTTCCTTATCCATTTTTCCAATATAATCAACATAATCCTGCGTTATTTTATTATTATGTAAAACTGTATCCATCATATCATCTTGAGCAAATACTGTTTTTTCGGTAGGATACTTTTTAAGATCACTACCACCTTGAACCTTTTTCATTGTCTCTTCATCCATCTTCATTGATTGACTTGTAATCATAATTGGTGACTGGGCCAATGAATTTTGTTCAAAATTATCTACTTCAATCTTAAAACCATTTGACAATGATAAAATAAGCGCAATACCTATAATACCAATACTAGATGCAAAAGCTGTTAAAGCTGTTCTTCCTTTTTTCGTTTTAATATTATTAAAAGATAGCTTTAAGGCTGTTAAAAATCCCATTGAAGTTTTATTTAACGAAAAATTATCTTCTTCTTTTTCGGCTTCTGTTAATGTATTACTATCACTAGTAACTTCACCATCACACATCTCAACTACCCTATTAGCATATTCATTAGCTAATTCGGGATTATGCGTAACCATGATAACCAATTTTTCTTTAGCAATATCTTTAATTAAATTCATGATTTGCTTACTAGTCTTTGTATCCAAAGCTCCAGTTGGTTCATCAGCCAAAATAATATCTGGATCATTTGCTAAAGCACGAGCAATTGCCACCCTTTGCATTTGCCCACCTGATAATTGACTCGGCTTTTTATGATAATGTTCTTCAAGACCAACTTTTTTTAATAACTCCAAAGCTTTTTCTTTACGAGCTTTAGTGGATACTCCACTTAAAGTCATTCCCATTTCTACATTTTCTAAAATAGAAATATGAGGAATTAAATTATAACTCTGAAAAATAAAACCAACTGAATTATTACGGTAAGCGTCCCATTCGGCCGCTTTAAAATGTTTAGTTGACTTTCCATTGATAATTAAATCACCACTATCGTAATTATCCAATCCTCCAACAATATTTAATAAAGTAGTTTTACCACTACCTGAAGGACCTAATATAGCAACAAATTCATTGTCTCTAAATTCTAAGCTTATGCCTTTCAAAGCATGTTGCGTAAAATTACCTGTTACATAACTTTTTTTAACTTTTGTTAATTTTAGCATTCTTTCACCTCGCTATATTAATTATACGCTAGTTACTTAATAAAATCAAAAAAAACATCAAGCAGCTTGCTGACTTGACATTTTAACATGTTTTATATTTCTAATTGCTTGATTTATATATTCTTGTGTGTTGCCATCGACAATAACTTGGTCATTTTCATATCCCGGATCCATAACAATCAAATTCATATTATCATCGACTTCATCTAATTGTCTAGAAGATATACGCGTCAAAATAGGATATTGCTCTTCGTGTCCTGGTCTTAATTCAGTGTTTACTTGATCATAAGTACTTCTTACATCTAAGTCCATACAAATCATTGGTCTATAACCTTCATTGGCCAAAACTTCATTCATTTGTTCAACTGCTATCATTGCTGATAAGAAATTTTCTTTATCATCAGTTAAGCCTCTTAAAGCATCATTGTTAACCTCATAACAAATAATGCCTGAATTAACATCCTCACTACATAGCTTAATTATTTTTAAAGCTTCTTTTGGAACTTTTTCCATTGAAACTGCTTTACCACTTATAAAAGCCGCTCTTGGAACATTTGGAATAACATCTTGAAGAAAATCCATATTATCGCTAAAAATTGGTTCACCTTTATTTGATGCTGTTCCTGGAACAAAAATAATTTCCTTATCACGCAGTGCATCACAATCTGATTTTGATAAACGATCATCATCAGTCAATTTAGCATACACCATTTTAGTAGATTGTAAATTTCTAAGTTTTTCTAAATCGGCAATTTTAGCTTTTCTCTTCTTTTTTGGTGTCATTTCTGTCTTTATTGCTTTAGAAACGTCTTCATCTGGAATTGGAATAATTACTTCCATTTCCGATTTTGGTTCTTCGTAAACAGGCACTTCTATATTTGCATTTTTATTAGCAGCATAATTTTCATAATCAGCTTGCGTAAATTGTGGCTCGTTGCTCAAAGAAACCTGCTCACCGATGATAGGATAAGTCCCTTCTGGTAAACTAGTAAGTTCTGTTACACCACCAGATATTACCATTTCTGCATTTGTTTTTCCTAAAGCGCTAGCAACTGGGTCAAGTGGTACTGTAATTTTATGAACGGCAATTTTAGAAAGATTATCCGCCTTTCGCTGACGTTCGTCTTCTATTTTTTTATCATATGCCTTTGATACCTCTTCTAACATATTAATATAAGCTACACTGTCCATCTCGTCAGTAAACTTAAATTCTCTATCTTCAATTACGACTGTATTACCATCTTCAGAATGTTCAATTTTACCAGTTTCAAACAATAAAGCCACATTCTGTTTTAAATAATCTAAACACCCTAAATAAACGTCAACCCAGGCTTCTCTAAATCCCATAAGTGACTTTTTAAATTCTAAAATTTCTTCCTTTGAAGCATCAACGCTAGGCTTTAACGGCTTTACAGGAATCGTATATTCCCTTCCTCCAGAAAGAGAATTAACAGTGACAATTCTACTTAACTTGTCATTTTTAAGTATTAAATGATTTGGCTCATCTAAATGTTCTTGAAGCCAATCTTTAATTTCACTGAACTTTGGTTTCTTTATGTTTTCTTCTGCCACCCTGATCACCCATTTTCCAAGTATCTATTTCTTATTTACATTATACAGCTTTTTTACGCTTTATGTCAACAATTGTAAAGAAAAAAGACTAGCTTTCTAATCTTATTTATCTAATAAATGAAGCAATCTTTTTTTCTTTACAATATATTTCATTTCTAAACTATTATATATGGATTAATCTTTGTTCCTTCCTCTGCCAATGTAATATCAGATTTTAGATAAAGAGTGGGATAAACAATACAACCAATATATTCTGCGTCCTCATAACCCAAAACTCCTTCCGAACTCACATAGGTCACATAAGGTGGCCGCGTGCCATTAGTAACAGTCCATAATTTACCAATCGGTGGTACTAAATAATTCGTTGTTTTGCAAGTTGAAGCATTTGTATTATTTAAACTAAAGCTACCACATTGCTCTTCATTAATATTCGCTCTTAAATAATCATTTGAACTTATTAAACCTATATTCCCTGACAGTATTCTAGAGTTTTCACTGGCTATTTGTTCAGATAAATCAACATTGTTGACTGATGATTTATCTACACTAAAACTATAATTTTGAATTTGACTTTGAGCGGCGGTTGATAAAGTATTATAGTAATCATTGTTTAAATATGTATTTAAAGTGGCTGGTCGTTCCCAATTATTTGAATTGGTTTCATCCCAAGCCATTGATCCTATACTCTCATTTCTTATTACCTTTAGTGTTCCATCAGCCTCTACAGCTATAATTCGCCACTCCTCATTATTAAATGTTATGTAGTTATTCGGATTAGCCCCTTTATATACATATCTTCCTGGCTCATATGTATCTTCATATAAACCATCCCCTGTTGTAACGGCTGTTCCTATTAGTTTATCAGCTGCACTCTCTCCGCTTGGCGCCACGCTTGTAGCCTGACTATAATCTAAGTTTACTGTTAAGGTTGATGTTGTATTTGTCGGTTGTTCACTTACACTGCTTAAGTATTCTACTTTTACGGTTAATACTTTAGTACTTCCAGCTGGTATTACGTCACCTTTGGCCATTCCTGATGAAGTAAACTTGATTGCTGGATTATTTGTATCACTTAAGGTTATTTCATCTAACTTGGCATCCAAGCTTCCGGCATTACTTACTGTAATATCATACTCTATACTATCATCTGGTGTTTGAAGTGATGTTTTAAAGGTTGCACTCAATTCTTCAAAACTAGGATCACCACTATTACTGGCTGTGCCTACAATGTTTTTACTTTCTACTTTTGTTATCTTTACATTCCAACTACTTGTTATATTACTTGTTCCTTGGATATTTAATACTGTTTGAAACGCAGCATACCCAACTGACATTAATAGGACTATTGCACACAAACTTCCTATTATTATATTTCTTTTTTTATTATTGCTCATATTACCTCTCTCATTTTTGCTACGAATTTAGTTTTCCCTATTTTTTTATCTTATATTCATAATATCATATGCCTTCATACCAGACGAGTTTTCATTGAAAAAATTTACATCAAATAGACAAAAGATAAATTTTGATATTACACATCATAAAAAACATGTCTATTAGACATGTTTTTAACTTAATCTTCAATTTTATTTTTTATCCTTGAACATTTCGCTTAATGTAGTTCCAAGCGTTGCCATATTTTGTAATTCTGATGGCACAATAATTTTAGTTGCATTACCGTTAGCAACTTTAGCTAAAGCTTCAAAACTTCTTAAAGTAAGAACAGTTTGATCAGCTTTTGCTTCTTTAATCATTTTAATACTTTCAGCTTCCGCTTGATTAATTTTTAATATTGCTTCAGCTTCACCTTCAGCAATTCTGATTTGTGATTCCCTATCAGCTTCAGCTCTTAAAATTGCACTTTGCTTTTCACCTTCAGCAATTAAAATGCTAGATTTTTTCTCACCTTCAGCTCTTAAAATTGACTCACGACGTTCACGCTCAGCACGCATTTGTTTTTCCATTGCTTCCTGAATATCACGTGGTGGCAAAATATTTTTAACTTCTACACGATTTACTTTAATACCCCAAGGATCAGTAGCTTCATCTAAAATAGCACGCATTTTAGAATTAATTACATCCCTTGAAGTTAATGTTTGGTCTAATTCTAATTCACCAATAATATTACGAAGTGTAGTTGCTGTTAAATTTTCAATTGCATTGATTGGATTTTCAACTCCATAAGTATATAATTTTGGATCAGTAATTTGGAAATAAACTACTGTATCAATTTGCATAGTAACGTTATCTTTGGTAATAACTGGTTGTGGTGGGAAATCTTTAACAATTTCCTTTAAACTTACTACTGCTGATACTCTATCAACGAATGGTATCTTAAAATGCAAACCATTACTCCAAGTTGTATAATATGATCCAAGTCTTTCAATAATATAACACTTTGATTGTGGTACTACCTTTACATTCGGTATAATAATTACTATTACTAAAACTAAAATTACTAAAAAAACACTCATTTTTCTTCCCCCTCTAACTGTTCAACTTTTAGTTTAACCCCATTTATCTCTAGAATTTTGACAACGCTGCCTTCTTTTATTGCCTTATCAGCATAAGCAGTCCAACGTTTCCCGTCAACTTTTACTTCACCGTTTTGATTTTTAGTTATCTTTTCAGTAACTACGCCTTCCATTCCGATAACTCTTTCAACATTCGTTGCTTCCTTTTTGGCTTTTAAAGTTTTCTCTAAAATTGGTTTAGTTGTTACTAATAAAATAACACCTAAAATAACGAAAACCCCAAATTGGATAATATAGTTATCTGTAAAGAATGAAAGCGCTAAAGCAACTAAGCCACTAGCTACAAACCAGATGGTTGTTAAGTTGATTGTTGTTGCTTCCAAAAAAGCTAAAATTATGATAACAGCAAGCCATACATACCATTGCTCCATTATATCCCTCCTGATTATATTATACTATAGAGCATAACAAAAAACAACAAAAAACGACATTGCTCATAAAAAAGAACAAGTATATAACTTGTTCTAAAATTAATTACTAACTTCTTTAACAATTCCAAATACAGTATTAAGTTTTTCTTCAAAATCTCTAATTCTTGCTGCTTGTTCTTCATTTTGTTTTTCAAGATCAGCAATTTGTGAATTTTGACTTTCAATTGTACTTTGTAAATCATTATTTTGATTAGTCAAATCTTCAATAGTTTGTGATTGTTCTTTGATCGTATCAGTTAAAGAATCATTTAATTTTTGAGTTTGAATTTTTTCAACTCTATCAGCTTCGGCTTGTTCTTTAGCCGCTTCAGCCATTTCTGTTAACTCTTCTACTGCTGATGAATATTCAGCTGAGATACTATCAACATTCTTTGTAAACTCTTTACCAAGTGTTACAACTTTCTTCTTTAACTTTTTATTCTCATCATCAATCTTTTTATATTGTGTAGTTCTCTTAGTTTCGAAACTCTTTTCTGATAAGAAATCTTTAACATTGTCTAAAGCTTCAATTTCTGAAGGTGTTAAGGCATCCTTTTCATAATGCTTTTGGCCAAACGTAAATACATAATCGGCATAGTCCTTAAATAATGTTAAATTCTTTAAGTCTCTTTCCTTTGGCTCTTCCTCAGGTTCTACCCCTACTTCATTATACACTTGATTCATAACGGTTTCAGTGTTCACTGGTGTTGGAACTTCAACAATTGGAATGCTTTGTTCAATATCATTATGAACTTCTTCCTTAACTTCTTCCTCAGTTTTTTCTGGAATTACAGGTGCAGCTTCCTCTGGAATCTCTGTTTCCTCTACCGCCGTAGTTTCAGCCGAAGGCTCTGTAATTGGTTCATAATTCTGAGGCTCATCATAAGTAGCTGGAGTCTCTTCATTATAAAGTTCTACATTTTGAAGACCCTCCCAAATTTGGTTAGCTTCGTCTTCTGTAATACCTAATGGATTATCAGAATTATCATTAGTTTCATCATCTAAACCACTATAATCTGGCGTAATTGGTGTAGGCTCAATAGTCTTTTCCCCACCAGTTTCTTCATTATTATCTGTTGATTCATCGATTTCGAAGTCATCGTCTAATTCAGATGCAAAATCATCATCTAACTCAGATGCAAAACCTGATTGTTCATCATTTTCTAAAGAAGCTGTTGAATCTTCAGCTGTTTCAACAACTGGAACCGCTTCCTCTATAGAAGGCATCTCAGTATTTATTTCATTTTCTGCGGGCATGTCAATTTCTGATGTAGTTACTTCTTCAGGTGTTTGCACTTCTGGGGCAACTTCAGAAACCTCTTCCTGCACTGGCATTTCTTGGCTTTCTAAATTTGTATCTTCTATTTCATGGAAAGAATTTAAAACTACTCCAACTAACTGTACTTTATCTTGTTTATCAGTTAATTTTTTCATTTTATCTTGTGTACGTTTAATATTATCATCAATTTTATTTATTTCTTTTTCTTCTGCTTTTATTTTTTTAGTAGCATCTTTAGCTTCCTTTTTATCCTCACTACTGGCTTGAATATTTAGTTCATCAACCATAGCTTTCTTTTCATTAAGTGATTGCTCTAATTTAGCAATTTCTTCTTCAAAACTAGCCACTTCCTGTTTTCTTTGGTTATAAGAATTCAAATCACGGCGCATAACTTCCGTAATTTTAACAGCTTTACTACCCCCATATGGTATTGCTTTTATTTCCATTTTTATTCCTCTTCATTCCTTATAATTTCACGCATTACTTCTTTTACTGTCTCCCAATCTCCATCAGGCATAGTTTCTAGCTTATAACCATCTTCAGTTTTATTTAAAATTGATGCGTGAATAGTTTCCATCTTTTGGTCATCTTTTTCTCCAAAAGTATATAAAATATAATCGTTTCCTGTACTATCTAAATTAAAATATAGTAGTACTTCTGCTTCTATTTCTTCCCCATTTTCATTAATAACTTTAATCTTTTCATTCATATTCAGCCCTCCTATTCTAAAGTACATTATAACATATTCGAAAAATCATGACAACAATTTTCGGTAATTTTAAACAAAAAATGCTGATAATCTTTATTTATTAGCATTTTTTAATTTTAATAAGTACTTTTAAAGTGCAGTTCCCTTAGAAGGAACATATAAGTTTTGCATATCTACGCCTTCAAGCTCTAAAAGTTTTATCTTTTTATCAATTCCGCCAGCATACCCAGTTAAACTTCCATCTGCCCCAACTACGCGGTGACATGGAATAATTATAGAAATAGGATTATGGCCTACCGCTCCACCCACTGCTTGAGCAGAAGCATTTCGTCCTGTTTCTTTTTCTATTTTCTTTGCAATATCACCATAAGTAATAGTTTTTCCATATTGTATTTGTTCAAGCATATCCCAAACCCTTTTCTGAAATTCACTTCCGTGTGGTTTTAAAGAAAGTTTTGTTTTAGGAATATTGCCTTTAAAATAATCAGCTAACCATTTTTTTGTTTGTTCAAAAACAGGCAAATCTTTAAAATCGGTTTCACCTTTTATTGTTCTGGCATAATACTTTTGACCTTCAAGCCAAAGACCTATCAAATTATCGCCATCACTTGCTAACATAATATTACCAACTGGAGACTTAACATTACATAAATAAACCATACTTACCCTCCTAGATTAATTATATCATAATCAGAAAAAAAGGTATATATAATATCCCCTTAATCAATGTTTATTATCTCATATTCCTTTGTTCCTACACCAATCTCAGCAGCATAATCAACGGTATGCCTTCCATTTCTTGTTTCAATTCTTTCAACTAAATGATCACGGCCTGGATCATCAGAATTATAAACTAAGTCTAAACAAGCCTCGTCTAAAGCCACAGGATCAAGTGAAGCCAAAATACCAATATCTTTCATACAAGGATCTTCAGCAACAGCACAGCAATCACAATCTACTGACATATTGCACATGACATTAATATAAACCGCATTTCCCTTAAAATATTTAACTACCGAAGAAGCGGCTTCAGCCATAGCCTCTAAAAATTTCGTTTGATCGACTTGAAACATCTCTTCAAAAGTCCCATTTTCATTACCAATACAATGAATATAGCTTTTTCCATGACTTGATGCAACCCCTATTGAAAGTTGTTTTAAAGCTCCACCATAGCCACCCATTGGATGCCCTTTAAAATGTGACAACACTAACATCGAATCATAATTAGCCAAATTTTTACCAACATAATTTCTATTTATAATTTTTCCTTCTGGAATATCAAGAACCAAGTCATCACCTTCGGCATCCATTAAATCAACATTAAAGTATTTTGTCCAACCATGATCTTCAATCAATTTTTTATGTTTTTCTGTCGTATTACGTGCTCCATCATAAGCAGTATTACACTCCACAACAGTACCATTAACACGCTCAATCATTGGACGCATAAATTCTGGATGTAAATAATTTTGATTCCCAGCTTCCCCTGAATGCACCTTAACAGCAACTTTCCCTTCTAATTCTTTGTTTAATGCTTCATAAACTTCTACTACTTTCTCTGGTGTAATTTCTTTTGTAAAATAAACTTTTGCCTTTTCCATTATTTCATCTCCTCTATTTCTTTTAACCAATCATCAATTTCAATATTATCTTTTATTTGATAATTACCCTCAAATGGGATTTCCAATACTTTACCAACTTCGCAAGTACATAAAGTTTTAATATCTTCTAAACTATGTCCAAGCCCATACCCACCATTAGTTATAAAGGGGAATAGTTTCTTTCCAGATAAATCGTTCTCCGATAAAAACGTCCTAACCGCTGGTGCAATTGTATACCACCAAATTGGACTACCTAATAAAATAATATCATAATCTTGTAAATTTAAATCGTTTACCTTTAACCTTGGTTTAAATTCCTGCTCAACTTCATCTTTTCCTTGATAAGTAACTTGACTATAATCGTCAGAATATTTAACCAACGTTTCTAACTCTAACATATCAGAATTAATTTTACTATTTATATAATTACTAATTATTCTCGTATTACCACTATACGAAAAATAAACTATTAATGTTTTCATAACGCCTCCTATTTAAGATTACAGTAATCATCATTACTAACTGGTTCACACCATTCATTAGTTGCTTCTTCACCCGGAACCTCAATCGCAAAATGAACAAACACACTATCCTTAGCAGCGCCGTGCCAATGCTTGACATTAGCTGGAATTTTTACTACATCGCCAGAATGTAATTCAATTGGCTCTTTTCCCCATTCTTGATAATAACCACGGCCAGATGTTACTAATAAAATCTGTCCGCCACCTTTATTTGCATGATGAATATGCCAATTATTAATACAACCTGGTTCAAAAGTTACATTTCCAATAACTACTCCTTCTGTTGAAAGCATATTTAAATAACTTTGACCACTAAAATATTGACCAAAAGGATTTTTATCTCCTCTTGGAAAGATTTCAATTCCTTCGTTCATAATTACCCCTTTTCAATCCTTTTTCACTAATTTTGTTTCCAAGCTCTTATTATTATACATTTCTATTTTCATGTTTAATTTTTCATAAGCCTTATTCATATCTGTAATCTTATCTTTCAATATATCTCGCTGCTTAATCAAAAGCTCTTTTCGTTCCTCAAAAGTCGAATCACCTTGATCATAAAGTTCCATATACTTTCTTAAAACCTCAATCGGTAAAGTCGCCCCACGCATACATTTAACAAATTCAATTCTCGCTAAATCATCTTCAGTATAATCACGCATTCCGTTCGGCATTTTCTTAATAGGTCCAATTAGTCCAGATTTTTCATAATATCTAAGCGTATCCTCAGTCATCCCAAACATTTTTGCTACTTCTTTAATTCTCATTTGTATACCTCCATTATTATCATATACCTTAAAGTTAACTCCAAGTCAAGCGTTTTTAATTATTATTTTTTTGAAAAGTTACTTCAATATCACCTTTACCTAAATATTCTTTCAGTTCCTTAATGTTTTGAACTTTCCCTATCTTCGTGTAATTGTAAGAGGTATTAAAATTTTCATAAAACAAAACTATTGTCTTATCTCCATATAGCATTAAATCACCTACCTCTATATTAGAATAGTGTTCTTCTGATGTCGGAAGTTTATTTGGCAAATCATAATACTTTTCATTAGAATTGAGTTCTTTCATTTTCATCGATATCGGTAAAATATTTAAAAAAGCCCGAGCCGTTTCATTATCTTCCAAATCAACCATAAAATTTCTATCATTTATTTTGATTTCTATATTCAAATTTTCCCTACTTATCTTTTTTTCATCAATGTTTGACACTTGAGACTTATCTTGCTTGCCAGTTCCAAAAAAATAAATTATTGTACCAATTAAAATAATTATCATCACTAAAGCTATAATTCTTTTAACCATAAATCCCATCTCCTTTTATTATAATTTTAACATCCAAAGTAAACTCTAAGTCAAGTATTTAAACTACAAAAAAGAACAAATTTTATTTGTCCTTTTATTATTTGCATGCTGCATATATTATAATTACTAATCCCATAAACAATATAAATACTCCATATATAATTATCAAAGTTCCAATTACTTTAAGTATTTTAATAACCATTCCGGCTAATCTTTCCGTATTACTAACCTTTTTAACCATAATATTATTTATATCGTTATTGACCAATTCATCAATACTAATATTTAAAGTTTTAGACAAAGCAATGAGCTGATTAGTATCTGGCACAGTTTCATTAAGCTCCCAGTTTGAAATTGTCTGTCTTGTAACCCCTACCTTTTCTGCTAATTGTTCTTGTGAAAGTTTTTGATCTTTTCTTAATTTGAAAATTTTTTCTCCAATATTCATATTTTACTCCTTTCACTAACAATTATAAAATCAAACATATTAATAATCTACCAAAATCATTTGGAAAAAGCGCAAAGGTTTTTAACAATTAAAATATTTATTAAGTATATCCCAGTTTTCATCTAATAACTGTCTGCTGTAAACCTTGTCCATCGGTGAATCACGAACTATACTCCATAACTTTGAAGCCACTTTTAGTTTATTATTAAAAACAGCAGTTTTTTCATCCGCACAAAAATCTCTTAGAAACTTATTCCACTGACATGAAGAATTATCGTATTTCGCATACTCCTTCTTTCCATAATAAATATCAAGCATGTCTCCCAACGTAAAAGTGTCATCATTATCTAGTTTTACCTTTTTAGCAGTTGCTACCATATCTGCATTAAATTTAAAATTTTCAATTCCTGTTTGTTTAATAAAAAAATCTCTAAACTTTTGATTAAAAACGAAGCCAGATTCCACTAATTTAGTGTCTAATGTTAATACATCTACCACACTTTTACTTTTTTTAATTACTTGTTTCTTTTTAACTAAATTCCCTTTGAAATATTCTTCAATATTATGATTAAGTTCTATTTTCCCGCCAGAATAATCAATCTTTAAATCCTTACAAATTTGTTTTAATTCTTCCAAATACCAATAATGTTTTTTAAATTCATCATACGATTTAATATCTTTAAATTGTGGTCTCATTTTCTCACCTTACTTTTTTAACTTATGGGCAGTTATTATTGTATAGCTGTAGGCATTAACTGTGATTTCGCAGTTTTCTATATCAATATACCAATTCTTACCTTTTCTAAATATATAACTTTTTGAATCGCTAATCTTTTTTCTACACCAAGCAACAACATCATTAGTATCTAAATCAAGATTTTTTCTTATTCGATCGATACCCATTTCTGTGGTATGTAATTTATCCAAATTTTGAATTAAAACTTTAAAATCATTATTCATAATCTAACTCCTCTTTAACTTGATTATATCAGAAATAAAATTTATTTACTACCAAAAAGGAACTTACATAGTAAGTTCCTTTTGTTATCGGCCTTTATGCTTTTGACGCTTTTTTTCCTGTTTCATTTGAAATTTATATTTCAAAAAGTCATCCCTTATTTGCTTAGAAGTTGATTTACGAAATATTTTCGTTTGTTCCTGCTGAAGTTTCAAAGCCTGCTGCGACTTTGTTCCCAAAGTGCTATCTACTTGTTTTTTTACGAGTCTCTTCATCCGCTTAGGATTTACACCACTCATACTTTTAGCATCGTTTGAAATTGGCAAACTAAAATTTAAAGCATGAAATTTATAAATAATAAATTCCAAAATTTCTGCATCCTTTGGCTCACTTCCAAAAGTTACTTTGGCCACTTCAAGCTTATCATCAACAATTCTTTCAAAAATCCCATTCCAAAAAGTGCCGTCAAATAAGACTGTCAATTTAATTTGTACAGTTTCCATACAAACCGCCCTCCTATTAAAATATAAACAAAGTATGGACGACCTAGGAGGAAGGTTACTGATAATAAAATTATTACGTTCGGACTACCAACCGAAACTGTGTTTTTAACTTTGTAACTGTATTATATCATATTTTTTTATTATGATATCGTTTACATGCCCTAACAAATGATTCTGCAATAGCTTTACTTGAATTAGACTCTATAATAAACTCTGGGTGCCACTGAAAGAGCATAAAAAATGAATTTTCTGGTCGATATGCAGCTTCGATAACCTTATCATCCATCGCCATTATCACTAATGAATTAGCTAAAACATCGATACAATTATTATGCATACTATTCACCTGAATTTTACTTTCGCCTAACATCTCAAAAAGTGGAGTATTAGGAATAACATCAACACTATGACTTACTACATTATAAGGGAAAATTTGCCAATGATTTGGAATATCTTTCTTAGTAGTCCCCCCAAGTACAACATTTGATACTTGAAGCCCCATACATATTCCAAGTAGTGGGATATCCTTTTTTATAGCTATCTCAATAATCTTTGATTCGGCCTTTTCTCTATCAAAATGGCCATCATCGCCACCAGGTAATATAATTCCATCACAAATATTAAGCATTACTTCCATATCTTCAATATTTAAATAATTGGGAAGAACAAACGCTAATGCACCTTGACTCTCAACAAAACGAATATAATTATTATATAAAAGCAATGTATCTGGTTCATCACCTATTTGCTGCGATATTGCAATTATCGGTTTTATTTCTTTATTCATAACAACACTTCCTAACTATTTATAGTTTACCACGTATTTTATTAGAACCGTTTAAAATACGTAAATAAAAATAGCTTTTGATCAAAGCTATTTTTACTAATCTAACCAATTTTCCTTTTTTTATGTGAAACAATATTCGTAACAATAATAAATCCAATTATAAATAATCCTAAAATTATCATATTTGTAAATATCGGCCTTAATGTTTCAAAATCAAAGCTTTCAAGCGATTTAATTGCTTCATTTGTACTTATATAATAATAAGAAGGTAAAACATGAGCCATAGTTAACACTGAATCAGGTAACCACATCATAGGAACAAAAGCTCCACATAAGAAACTAGAACCAAGAGCGACAACATTGACTATTCCATTTATTGCCTCTTTATTAATAACCAAATTACCGATTAAAAGTGCTATAACAACTGAACAAATAGTAAATATAAATGAGTTTATTATATATAAAAGTCCATTCATCGTAAACATTACATCGCCTACTAAAATAAAACTAATAAGAACATAAATTGCCCACAAAGCAATCCCAAATAAACTGTTTGCCAAAAGTAAAATTCGATTATGCTTTCTATCATCCATACTGCTTATTATTGTTCGTTTTCTAATCTTTTCTTCTTTAAAGCTAGATAAAATTAAACAAATTACATATACACATCCTGCTAACAAACTATAATTTGCAAAATTAAAATAAAAAGCGGCTTTTTCTAAATTATTTGTATCAAGTTTAGATGTCACTTCTACATCGACTTTTTTATCTAATGTATTATTTATTTGTTTAATTAATTCATTTTCATCATTGCTCGTCTTTTCATACGTATTAGCCACGTTAATATATCTTGATAATAACATTTCCGCGTAAGCCGCACCATAGTCACCCGTACTTTTAACCTCTATCTCTGGATTTTCACCATTTAAGAAATCTTCTCTATAATTTTCAGGGATGTAAATAATATAAGCAACTTCTCTATAAAATAATGCATCATCAATCGCTTCTTTATTATTTTCAACTTCGGGTGTATTAGCATTATCCTTAAGATACTTAATTAAATTTTTAGTAATCCCTTTGTTTTCATCATTATTAATGATTAAAATATCTGGTTTACTTGCTACAAAACTAGTAGAATTGTCACTTGTCTGCATATTAAAAGCTCCAAAACCTATCAAGAAAACAGTATAAAGCAAAACTACAAACTTACACTTATTTAGAATCTTTAAAAACGCTTTAAATACTGTCATATTTTTGCCTCCTTAAACTAATAAATGATAAGCCTATCATTATAGCTGCAAAAATAAATAACCCAGCTACATCAATAAAATATCGATTAAATGTATCATAATAATATAATGAATAAAAACCATCAGTAATCATACTAGCTGGATTAATCTGATTTAATATTGGAATATTTTTATCGATAATATATTTCATCGTAACTCCCATCATTCCTGACAAGAAACAACAAATCATTGTCACCGCTATAATTACTCCTATTTTAGTATTTTCACCAGATTTTATAAGTGTACCAATTGCTATACCAATACTTAACCCTGCTAAACACCCGGCCATTGAAAGTAAAACGATAAGTGGTAAATTATTACCATAATCAACATGTAATACAAAAATCGTATAAATAAATAATAAAGCAACTCCTACCAATTGGACAATATAGCTAGCTAAAACACTGCCCAAAATCATTTTTCCTTTACTAGTTGGCGCTACTGATGCCCTTTTACCATTACTACTCATATTAGCCAAATTTCTATTAATACTAGTCGTTCCTAAAATTCCTCCATATAAACAGGTAAGGGCAATTAAAGTATAAAATTCAATCATCATATAACTTAAATTACTACTGGAAACATCTTTTATTTTAGCCTCACTATTTTTAGAAAGTTCTGAAACCTTTTGATATATCATCTCGTAATTGACTTGTTTCCCCTCAGCTATTTCTTTTTGAATTTCGCTAGTAGCTACATTGTTTATAATGTCTTCGGTTTGAATTATTTCTTCAGTTACATAATTCAAAATAGTTTCATTTTCCCCACTAGTACCAACAACTACTTTGGGTTTATCCTTATCAAATATCAAATAACCACTGATCTCACCATTTTTTAATAATTCTTCAGCTTCGTTTGAATCAACATATTTGATATTAAATAGTTGATCATCATTTTTCTTATCTCCTAATACCTTAAATGATTCCCTAAAAGTTTCATTACTTTTAAAATTATTATCATTGACAATGGCAATGTCAATAACATCTAGCTTTTCACTATTTTCAATATTAGAAAAAGCCATGCTGAAAAATGTTCCTAGAATAATTGGAAAAGCGAATGTCCAAAATATCAGCATCTTGTCCCTAAAGAGCATTTTTAATGCATATTTAAAATTATGCATAAACATTAGTCGCGAAGCTCCTTACCAGTTAATTCCAAAAATACATCATTTAAAGTTGGTCTTTCTGAATATATTTTATTATAATTAACATTTTCCTTTTTTAAATACTCAATAAGTGATACTAAATTGTTTTTCCCGCTTTTATAAGTAACAATCAATAAAGTGCCATCATAGGAAACTTCGTCTGTATTTTTAAAACCTTTTATTTCTTCAATATACTTTTCTTCTAAATCATAGACTTCAACCGTTACCTTTTCTTCGATTTTTGCTAATTCCTTAAGTTCGTCACTCGTTCCACTAGCTAAAATCCTACCTTTATCTAAAATAATAATTCGATCACAAATAATTTCTACTTCTTCCATATAATGAGTTGTATAAATAATAGTTGCCCCTTCATCACGCAATTTTTGAATTCCACTTAAAATATTATTTCGGCTTTGTGGATCAACTGCGACTGTTGGCTCATCTAAAAATATCAATTTAGGTTTATGAGCAATCCCACACGCAATATTAAGCCTTCTTAAAAGTCCCCCTGATAATTGCTTAGGATAAAACTTTCTAAACTCTTCAATTCCCACTAATTTTATAGCATCTTCAATATACTTTTTTCTAGTAACCTTATCTGTAATATAAAGTCCACAAAAATAATCAATATTTTCATATACTGTTAGTTCTTCAAACACTGCAACATCCTGAAAAACTACCCCAATCTCTCTTTTAATATCATAAGCATTAGGTTCCATTTCCTTATCAAAAATTTTTATACTTCCCTTACTAAAATTTAATAAAGATAGCAAACAATTTATTGTTGTTGATTTACCACTACCATTTGGTCCCAATAAACCCAAGATTTCTCCTTCACGCACCTCGAAAGATAAATCATCAATTGCTTTTAAATTTTTATACTCCTTTGTTAAATTTTTAACTTCGATAACATTTTTCACTATTTTCTCTCCTTTTCGTTAGTTTTATGTCCTTCGAGTAACGCTGAAGCCGCCTCACCTAAAAGTCTACTTATCTCTTCATCCGTAAATGTAGCCGTTTTAGTTGCTACTAAAGTCGCAAGCCCATGTGTAAATATCCAAATTTTAACATGGAATTTTGTCTGTTCTTCGTAAGAAAGTCCGCTAAACTTTTGCCCACTTTTAATTGTACTATCCCCAACACAATCGGAAACAATAAATTTTTCTGGCGGAACATCAACACTAGTCATAAAAATAAGTTTAAAAAATTCTGGATAATCCTTCGCAAATTTTATGTATGCAAGCCCCATCCCCTTATATGAATTTTTCTCACTGTGGCCTTTCATAAGATATGACTTATATGTCTCATAAATTTTGTCCTTAACTGCCTGCTTAAGTTCATCCATATTTACAAAATTATGAAATATTGGCTGCACTGAACAATTGAGCTCTCTAGCAATTCTCCTAGCATTAATATTTTCAAAACCTTCTTTTCTAGTTATTTCGTATGCCGTTTCAAGAATACTATCTCTGCTAATCTTCTTCATTGGTGGCACATTATCACCCCTCCTTTACATAACGTATGTTACATAACTAATGTTATTATATCTATATATATGTTAAAAGTAAATAAATTTACAAAAAAAATACAATAAAATTGCATTTTCAAGTATTTAAAATTAATATTACCATTTAATATCAATATCTAATACAATATTCAAGCTAACATAATCCAAATTGAAATTAGCTATATTATCCTCTACCCTCACAAGGGTTACTAAAAACTGGTCTTCTTCATGCCAAACAGGCTGTACAATATTATCTTTGATAAAAATAATATCTGTTATATATTCTCTCAAATCTATTTTTTCTTTTATAGCTAATTTATTAAGTTGTGCATTAGTTATATTTGTTTCAATGCCAAGCACTATATTTTCGGTGTCCTCAACTTTAATATTAATATAAGGAGAAACACCTTCAATTTTCTTTTTAACTCCATTTTTATTATCCGATGTCAAAAATTTTTCCCAAAAGATTTCAACAATTTCATTGTTATAAACTTTTTCACCAATTTTAATCATACAATCTCCTTTAAATTATAATGTAAATAAAATTTTATCTTCATCACTTAATTTTAACATATAAAAGTCTCGTCCCCACGCCCAAAAAACAGAACACATATCAATAAGAATATTAATTTATATTTTTGTCAAATGTGCTAAGTAAATACAAACCTCGTACTATCACTGTTCTATTTACCAAATAATTCTTCCACTATTAAATCTTTGGAATTTAAATTATTATTCTTACCTAATAACAAGTTTTCATAAAATTTAATTAAATATTTTTTATCTTCTTTTATATTTAAGTAATTATTAAAATAATTACTTCTTACTAATGCATTACGATAATATACAGATTTATCTTTAAACATGGTATTGTCTACACTATGTTCTAAAGCTAATAAATATTTTTCTATAAATAACGCCGTTGTCCTTGTATTACCTTCTCTAAATGGATGTATTTGCCATATACTAGATGAAAAGTCAGTAATATTATTTATAACATCTACTATATTCATATCTTTATAATTTTTATTTTTTTCTAAAGATATATCATATTCTAAAGATTGTTCTAATGATTTATAATCACCATACGCTACTGAATCATTATTTAAAATTTTTTCATGCTTGGAAAAATCTATTTTTCTAAAATTGCCTGCAAATTCATATACATCTTGAAATAAATATTTATGAATATACTTTAAATAATCTACTGATAATTCAAATTTATCTTCACTAAGTAATTCTACTATACGCATAGATACTAGATCACATTCTAACTCATCATAATTTAAATTATTATCTTTACTTTTGTCTACATAATATTGTTTTAATTCATGCTCTACTTCATAAATTGTCTTTTCACCAGTAACGTTATCATTTATTAGTTTTTCTAAATACTTAGACGGTTTTAAATTATCTACTTCTTGAAGTCCAATAGCCATATCCCATTGTAACTGCTTTATATAGTTTTTAGGTGCTTCTTCCTCAACATAATCATTAATACTTGAATCTAATTCTCTTTCTGACATAATACACCTCCATTAACGGTATTATACCAAAAATAAACCTCTTTGTCAGTACAGTGTCTGCGCTTAAACATTATTGTATATAGTTTATAATTCATTTATCAGTTTCACTAATAATTCTATACATAAAAATTAAAAAAACCACAAAGTCTTTATTTCAAACAAAAAGCGGCGCCCAATATATGGCGCCTTCAGGGGGTTTTGGTCGGAATACTCACATTATATTCGTAAGTCTTCCTAACATAGACGGTTGTCTATGCTATTACAAGTATAAATTATTTAATTTTAAAAGTCAACAAATTTCACTATTAATTAACTTTGCTTAACACTAGTCCAAACCACTTGCTTTTTCAATAACTTTTCTTATATGAGAGTTATCTTTGTTTACATAATCTTGACTATGTAAAAATCTTTCACTATCTTCTTTAACCGTTAATAACAATTGATAATCCTTCTTAACATCCGCTAATTTAAAACTCATGTCCCCACTTTGACGAGATCCAAACAAATCACCACTGCCTCTTAAAATAAAATCTTCTTCACTAACTTTAAAACCATCATTAGTTTCAGTTAAAACTTTTAGCCTTTTAGTTTCACGATCACTAATTAAAATACAATAGGAATCTAAATCATTACGACCAACACGCCCCCTAAGCTGATGTAACGCTGAAAGCCCAAAACGATAACTATCAAATACTACCATCATTGTCGCATTAGCTACATCAACACCAACCTCAATAACTGTCGTACTAATTAAAATCTGAAGCTTATTTTCCTTAAAAGCCTCCATAACTTCATCTTTTTCATTAGACCTCATTTTCCCGTGCAAAACGCCAACATTACAAACCTTGCCAAATGCCTTATTCATCTTTTCTTCAAGTTCATAAACATTTTCCATATCAATTTTATCAGATTCTTCTACTAAAGGGGCGATAACATAAATTTGATGTCCTTTTTTTATTTCCTCAAGCATCATATATAAAACGTCCTTAATTTCCTTATTGCTTTTTAAAATTGTCTTAACTGGCTTACGTCCATTAGGCATTGTTTTAATGCTAGAAATATCCATATCACCATAAAGCGTTAAAGCATAAGTTCTTGGAATTGGTGTCGCACTCATATATAAAATATCTGGGGAAATTCCCTTATTTTTTAAATTACCACGTTGGTTTACTCCAAAACGGTGTTGCTCATCAGTAATAACTAATCCTAGGTTCTTATAAACTACATCTCCACTAATTAAAGCATGAGTACCAATAATAATGTCCGCTTCTCCGCTTTGGACTGTCGCTAATAACTCGCGGCGTTCCTTTACCTTAAGTTTTCCCGTAAGTAATACAGCCTTTAAACCAGGAAATAATTTTTGAATATTATTATAGTGCTGAAGTGCTAAAATTTCTGTTGGTGCCATTAATGCCCCCTGATAACCACTTAAGTAATTTATATATAAGCTAATAAACGCTACTACTGTTTTACCACTACCAACATCACCTTGTAATAACCTGTTCATTTTCCTAGAACTAACCAAATCATCGTAAATATCTTTAATACTCTTAAGTTGGTCATCAGTAAGCTCAAATGGCAAACTATTTATAGCCGCCAAAACAAGATTATAATCAACTGAGCGTTGAAGGCCATATCCTTCCTTAGTGCTATTTTTCAAATAATTCATTTTAAGCATAAATAAGAATAATTCTTCATACTTTAGTCTATCAATAGCCTTATTTACCATTGTCATATTACTAGGATTATGAACTAAATATATAGCTTTACTTTTATCCATAAAATTGTATTGTTCCTTTAAGCTACTCGGAATATAATCAGGAACTATAACATCTTTAATTACTCCATTAATAGTTTTGTTAATTTTATTACTATTTATTTTAAAAGATGAATGATAAACTGGTTCAATTATTGTTTCAAATAGCTTTCCAAATTTTAAATCATTAGCTGTTACACTGTGATGCTTAATATCATATTTACCAATTACGATAATTTCAGTCCCTGGATTAATATTACGTTTCAAAAAAGCACGATTAAAAATAGTTACATTTAATAATCGATCTCCTGTATTTAACCTAAAAGACATTTTATTTAGTTTTCTAGAAAAATGATAAACATTAGGTACATTCTCAGCCACCCCATCGATAACAATTTTATCGCCATCTTGCAAACTATTAATGTCGCTTTTTTCAATGACCTCATATCTAAACGGATAATATGTAATTAAATCAGTCGCATCATTTATTCCAAGTGCCTTCCAATCTTTTACGGTATTAACACCAATTCCTTTTATTTCCTGTAATTCCATTCACATCACCTTTTTTTACTTTTTTACGAAAAACTGTTGACATATTCTATTTTTGTGATATTATATTAATCACCAATTCAATTTATATTGGATTGGCGCTAGTGTAAACTAGCCAGCCCCTTTTTATTCTTTTATTTGGACAGTCCTTCAGGGGGGACTGTCCTTTTTGTTTATTTAATTATAACATATGTTAATCATAAAAACATATGTTTTTGTTTAGTTAAACATCTACTTGTCATTATCCCTTATTTTTAATATACCACATCAATTTCAGATTTCCTTTTAAAAAAGAAAAACTTCGAAAATTATTTTTCCGAAGTTAAACTCTTATAATATTCAAATCGCTTGATAGCGTTTTCCTTATTTTCTAAAAGCAAATCATCAGCTTTAGAATTATTAACAGCCTTTAGCATTGCATAACGAGTTTGATTACCCAAAAACTCTTCATATAAATCAAAATCAGGATTCTTACTATCCAAAGTAAAATTCTCTCCATCATATCTAAAAGTTGGAAAATAACCACATTTAGTTGCTAAAGCTTCCATATTAACGCTTTCTTTCATTCCACCTTTAATTCCATGAGAAATACAAGGTGTATAAGCAATAATAATTGAAGGGCCGTCATGATTTTCAGCTTCTTCAAAAGCTCTAATTACCTGCATCATATTAGCGCCCAAGCTAACTTGCGCCACATAGACATTAGGGTAGCCCATAGCAATTCTTGCTAAATCCTTCTTATTGTTTTTCTTACCATCACTAGCAAACTGTGCTACCGCACCTTTAGGCGTTGCCTTTGATGCTTGACCACCAGTGTTAGAATAAACTTGACTATCTAAAACCAAAATATTTATATTGTCTCCACTTGATAGAACATGATCGATGCCGCCAAAGCCAATATCATAAGCCCAACCATCACCACCAATTGCCCAAATAGTGCGTGACACAATATAATTTTTAAGTTCTTTTAACATTGGATGTTTTTCATAATCTAAATTATCGTAAACTTCTTTAGTAATTTGATAATTATTACTGTTTTCAAGCCATTTAGTAAATAGTTCATCGTCATGTTTTGCCATATACTCTTTAACACGACTTCTGGCCGTCTCATAGCCAATTAACATCCCATAACCATATTCAGCATTATCTTCGAATAAACTATTTGCCCAAGGCACTGAATAAGGTATATCTGGTATACTGCCACCATAAATAGATGAACACCCTGTTGCATTAGCGATCATCAAATTGTCGCCAAATAATTGTGTTAATAATTTAATATACGCCGTTTCTCCGCAACCAGCGCAAGCACCATGAAAAGCAAATTTTGGTGTTTTAAATTGGCTTCCTTTAATTGTATCTTTTCTAACTAAGGTCTTTTCAGTAACATTTTTAACTAAATAATCAAAATCATCTAGTGCAGCTAACTTCTCATAAGTTAAAGCCTTCTCGCCTTTCTTACCTGGACAAGTATTAATGCATACTCCGCATCCTGTACAATTTTCCAAAGCGATTCCAATTATATAATAGTATTCAGCTACTCCCATCGCTGGTAAACACTTTTCCTTAATGCTCAAAGGGGCTTTTTTATATTCCTCTTCTGAAAGTAAGAAAGGTCTAATTACTCCGTGCGGACAAACCATAGAACACATTCCACACTGAATACAATTACTATTTAACCACCTAGGTACTATGTCACTAATACCACGACTATTTGGTCTAGTATGCGTTACCGTTCCGTCTTCCATCCCTTTAAAATCTGATACTTTAAGTAAATTACCTTGACGATGAGCAATCGCTTCATATATGTCATTAAGTTCAAAGTCTAAATTGCTTTCTTTATCATCCAGCGTAAGCTCTTTTAAATAATTAGCGGTTTCCTTAACTCCTAGCATATTAGCTTTAACAATATCCATACTTTTCTTGGCAAATTTATCATTAATAAACTTTTCCATTTCTTTGATAGCCCTATCATAATCTATTAAATCAGTTACTTTAAATATTGCACTTTCCATAATCATACTAATCTTATTACCAAGCCCACATTTTCGCGCAAGTGCATAAGCATTAATAATATACACTTTAACATTTTTCTCCCTTAGTAATTTTTTATACGGATTTAAAGCTTTAAGTGCCTCTTCTTCAGTTTTTAATGTATTAATAATTAAAATTCCATTTTCTTTTATTTTACTTATTGGATCAAAATCCTCCAAATATGTATCTTTAGTAATTACTACTACTTTAGGATTAGATACAAAATAAGTTGACCTTATCTTATTATCAGAAAAACGTAAATGACTCGCCGTTACTCCACCCGATTTTTTAGAATCATATTCAAAATAACCTTGAACATACTTATCAGTATTATCCCCAATTAATTCGATAATTGATTTAGCTGCGCTAACTGTTCCATCACTACCATAGCCATAAAGTAAAAACTCATCGCTATTTTTCAAATCAAGTTTCCTATAATCTAAGCTTAAATTAGTTACATCATCATCAATACCAATTGTAAAATTATTTTTAGGATCTTCTAAGCTGTCATAAACCGCTTTAATCATTCCCGGCGTTGTATCTTTACTAGATAGTCCATAACGTCCACCAACTATCGTAATACCATTTTTACTTAATGCATTAACGATATCTAGATATAATGGTTCTCCATTGCTACCAGCTTCCTTAGTACGATCCAAAACTGCTATTTTTGTAACAGTTTTAGGTAAAACATCTAATAAATGCTTAACACTAAAAGGACGATATAAATGAACCTCAATTAGCCCAATCTTACCACCAAGATAATCAATTGTTTCCTTAATTGCTTCACAAACTGATCCCATTGCCACAATTACCTTTTCAGCATTATCATCTCCGTAATAGTTAAATGGCAGATAATTCATCCCTGATAATTTATTAATCTCATTCATATAACTACAAACATTATCTACTGCTTCATCGTAAAAATTATTACGTGACTCCATCAATTGAAAATAAATATCACCATTTTGGTTAGTCCCTCTTGTTACTGGATTATGAATACTTAAAGCTTTTTTACGAAATTTTTCTAAAGCTTTTTCATCTAATAAAGGTTTAATGTCTTTTTCATCTAAAATATCAATCTTATTAAACTCATGGCTTGTTCTAAAACCATCAAAGAAATGCATAAACGGCAATGACGATTTAATTGCAGATAAATGGCTAATCAGACCTAAATAATATGCATCTTGCACGCTAGATGAAGCTAACATACAAAAGCCTGTACTTCTTGTTGCATAAATATCTTGATGATCACCAAAAATACTTAATGCATGCGTAGCTAAAGAACGCGCTGCTACATGCATTGTACATGGTAACATTTCACCAGCAATTTTATACATATTAGGAATCATTAGAAGTAGCCCTTGACTAGCAGTATAAGTGCTTGTTAATAATCCAGCCTGCAAACTACCATGAACCATTCCAATAGCACCTGCTTCACTTTGCATCTCAACAACTTTAACTGGGCTTCCAAAAATATTTTTGCGCCCCATACTACTCCATCTATCAATGTTCTCTGGCATTGGACTAGATGGCGTAATTGGATATATTCCAGCCACCTCCGTAAACATATAAGAAGCTAAAGAACAAGCTTCATTGCCATCAACCGTTATTTTTTTCATAACTATTCTCCTTTATTTTGTACATTTTTCTCCAGCTCCATAAATAACCTCATACTGATAATCTTTACCTGTTGGTGCCACATTTTCGCAAACAGTCTCCTCATTAGCTTGGCCTTTATTATGAGTATAACAAGTCTCTACCGGCTTAGTTGAAACAAAAATTTTAACTGAAGTTCCAGAATATGCTTTTTGCGTCATCGGACTAATAAGACCCTCTTCAACATATCCGCCTTTTTCTAAATCATTAAGTAAAGAAATTGTCACTGTAGGCTTATCTAAACTAGGCAATTTTTTCCAATTATCAACTGACCAAGCTTTCGCTCCTTCGATAATATTTTTTTCTTGAACCAAGCAAGTCTCATAACGACTATTTTTAATACTACTATCTATAGCTAATGTTACAATTGTCGCAATAATTCCTAAAATAACAATAACTCCCATTAATTCCGCTAAAGTAAATCCTTTTTTCATAGTGCATCCCTTAACCTTTCGAATTGACTCTCATAATCATCACTATCCGTAATATAAGAACCAACTACTGCCATATCGGCCTTTTTCACCTTTTCAATCGTCATATCATTGATGCCACCATCTACTTCGATCATATAATTTAAATCATTAATTTCACGATAATGGTTTAAATAGTCTAACTTATCCGAAATATCGATAAATTCCTGACCACCTTTACCTGGAAAAACTGACATAACTAAAACCAAATCTATCTTATCTAAATATGGATTCAATACTGTCACCTCAGTATCTGGATTAATTGAAATACCAGGCTTTATTCCAAATGATTTTATATAATCTATAACTGATTGAACATCATCAGCCACCTCATAATGAAAAGTTATAAATTCCGGTGATAATTCTTTATATGTATCCACATAACTATAAATATCCTCAACCATTAAATGAATATCTTTAGGTTTTAAAATTTCACTAGTATTTTCTTTCATTACCTCATAACTAACAGTCGAAGCTGAAACAAAATTTCCATCCATTATGTCAAAATGCATATAATCACTAAGTAAATCTAGTTTTCTTATTTTTTCCTTGTCATTTTGAATTTTCAAAAATGATGCGGATATTTTCATAGTATCACCTCTTTGTTATAAAATTTAAATAATTATTGTATCGACTTTCTAAAATATCCCCTGATTGAACTTTTTCTTTAACTTTACAATCGTCTTCTTTATAATGCATACAATCACGATATTTACAGTCTACTCTGTAAATATTAAACTCTGGTAAATTATCGCGAATATCCGCATTACTCATTTTTCCAAAACCCAAAGCCGAAAATCCAGGTGTATCAGCTACTAAACCACCTCCCACTGGTAATAATGCCGTATGTCTAGTTGTATGTTTCCCGCGGTTAAGCGCTAAAGAAATTTCAGCCGTTTTGATGTTCAAACTTTTATCTAAATTATTCAGTAAAGTACTTTTCCCAGCGCCACTTTGACCCGTAAAAACACTTACCTTATCTTTAAAAATTGTTTTAATCTTATCTAATTCCGTACTCATGTAACAATCATAGCCAATTTTTTGATAATATTCAAAATACTTTTGAAAATCTTGAAGTTCTGAAGCTGACAGTAAATCGCTTTTAGTAAAAATGATTATTGGTTTAATATTATTATAAGTGATTATTACAAGTAACTTATCTAGTAAATTAGTATCAAAATCAGGCATTTTTAAACTAGTTATTATAATTGTCTGATCAATGTTAGCAATAACTGGTCTTTCAAGTTCATTTTTACGTGGCAAAATTTCAAGAATATAATTATCCTTCTCATCAAATATTACCTCATCACCGACTAAAGGAGAAACCTCCATTTTTCGGAACTTTCCCCTAGCCTTACAAACGTATTCCTCTTCACCATTTTTGACTGTATAGTCATTGCTTATTTGTTTAATTATTTTTCCTTGCATAAAACTCCCTATTGATTATTAGTCGTATCTTCATCTGTTTTATTATCGTTATTAGTAGTCTCATTTTTAACAACAGTGATTGTTAAAGTCGAACCAGAAGTTACCTTCGTACCAGCTACCATATTTTGATAAATAATTGCCCCGTCTTTTTTAGAATTATCAGTTTGATATTTAACTTCTAAAGAAATCTCGTTTTTAGTACAGAAATTACGAACATCAACTAAACTATATCCTTCAGCAGCAAAATCTGGATAAGTTGTATAAAAATTTGGAATAGTTAAAGTTATTGAATCACCTTTACCAAGCTTTTCACCAGCTTTAACATCTTGTCCTAAAATAACATCTTCTTCAGTTTTGCCATCATTAGCCACATCTTTTTTCTCCGTTGCTACTTCAATTCCTGCGGTTTCTAATTTAGCTTTAATCTCATAATAATTTTTACCAGTATAATCTTCAATGGTTAATTTCTTACTACCTTTAGAAACAATCAAAGTTATTTTAGTGCCTTTTTTAATTGTACGCCCCGCTTCAGGATCAGTTGATATAACCTTTCCTTCTTTGAATTCATCACTTGTTTCCTTTTTAGTCTTCGTTGCTACCTCAAAACCTTTGTCTTCAAGTTTCTCCTCCGCCTTAGAAATACTCATACCCGAAACGTCAGGAACTTCTACAGATGGCTTAGAAATAAACTTTGGATATATAAAGAAAATAAATATTGAAAGTAATAATAAGCCGCCGGCAATACATCCCGTAATTAACAGTTTTTTATTTAATTTTTTATCTTTCTTATCTTCTTCCTTTTTCAAAGTACGTTCAGTACGCTTACCTAAAGCTGGCTCATCTTCATCAAAATCACTTTCTGGATATTCATAGACATTTCTAGCTTCGTTAAAACGATCCTTATCTAATGCTGTTTCTAAATCCTCGTGCATTGCTAAAGCAGACTCATATCTGTTCTTAGGGTTCTTCGCACAAGCTCTTAAAATAATATTTTCAATACTCTGTGGAATATCTGGATTAGCAGATGTCAAATCAGGAATTGTTTCCTTCATCTGTTTGATTGCTACTTCAACTGGGCTATCGCCTTTAAATGGCACTTTACCGACAACTAATTCATACATCAAAATACCTAAAGAATAAATATCACTTTTAATAGTTGCCGCAGTTCCATTAGCTTGTTCTGGTGGTAAATAATATACCGTTCCCATAACACTATTAGTTTGTGTTAATTCATTACTATTAAGCTGTGCCGCAATTCCAAAGTCCATTATTTTTACGCGGCCATCTTCTAAAATAATAACATTCTGTGGTTTAATATCACGATGGATTATATAACTTTCGTGTGCGTGTGTAATTGCTGAAGTTAGTTGCAACATAATATCAACTACTTCTGGAAGTGTTAAAGCACCACGCTTTTTAATCAATTGTTTTAACGTTTTTCCTTCAACATATTCCATAACAATGAAATACTTTCCATCATCTTCACCAACATCGTAAACTTCGACAATGTTAGGGTGATTTAAGGAACTTGCTGAAATAGCTTCTCTTTGAAAACGGCGAACAAATTTATCGTCTTCAGCCAAATCACCTCTTAAAATTTTAACCGCTACTTTACGATCTAAAATTGTATCATAGGCTAAATAAACATTAGCCATTCCCCCTTCACCGATTGAACGGATTATTTCATAACGATCATTTATCTTCTGTCCTTTTGATATCATATTACTTTACCTCCTTAGTTAAATACGCTACTGAAATATTGTCTGTCCCCCCGCGATTATTTGCTTTCAAAATCAGTTTTTGCAATTTTTCATCAATATTTAAATCATTATCTAATACCTTCTCTATTTGTTCATTATCAAGCATATTAGTTAAACCATCACTACATAGAAATATTCCATCAACATCTGTCTCGACATCAAATACATCCATTTCTACTGTCATATTAGCCCCCAGTGCACGCATAAGAACATTCTTACGAGGATGATCCTTTGCTTCCTCTGGCGTTAATTCGCCTGATTTAACAAGTAAATTTACTAAAGTATGATCAGTTGTAATCTTATATAACTTTTCATCCTTAATTACATATCCTGATGAGTCACCGATGTTACCAAATAGTAAAAAGTCATTAGTAATTAAAGCTAAAACTATTGTTGTACCCATACCTGTACTTTCAGGATTTTCCTGTGTATATTTATATAAAAGAATATTAGCTTCGCTAACAATTTCTTTAATAAAAGCAATTGCATCTTCCTTATTACCAACTGTACTAGTATTGATAAAACGTTTTCCAATATTAGTAATTGCAATTGAAGAAGCTATTTCACCGCCTTTATGACCACCCATACCATCAGCTACGGCCATTAAAATTTCACCACTACCATTTTTAACAATTGTCACACTGTCTTCATTGTGGTCTCTGACCTTCCCAGGGTCTGTTAAATAAGAATATTCCATTAAATTTCCTCCTCATAATTAGACCTTAATTGGCCACATGCTGCACTTACTTCTGAACCAAATTCTCTTCTTACGGTCACATTTATTTTATTTTTCTTTAAAACGTCATAAAATTCCATAACTTTATTTTCACTAGTTTTTCTAAAGTCAATATGGCTTGTTTCATTATAAGGAATTAAATTAACATATGCATTCATTCCTTTTAACAAATTAGCTAGTTCTAAAGCACATTTTCTACTATCATTTATATCTCTAAGCATTATATATTCAAATGTAACTCGCCTATTGGTTTTCAAAATATAGTCTTTTACCGCCGTAATTACTTCTTCAAGCTTGTATACTTTATTTATTTTCATTAATTTACTTCGAAGCTCATCATTTGGTGCATGAAGCGAAATAGCTAAATTAACCTGTAAATCTTCTAAAGCAAATTCTCTAATTTTAGGAACAATTCCGCATGTTGAAACCGTAATGTGTCTTGCTCCAATATCAATGCCTTTACCACTGTTAATAATTCTAATAAACTTCATAACATTTTCATAATTATCAAATGGCTCGCCAATTCCCATTAATACTACATGCGATATTCTAATGTCCAAATCCTCTTCTACTAATAAAATTTGGCTAACCATCTCTGAGGCTTCTAAATTCCTTTTTTTCTTGCGCCTTCCACTTTCACAAAAAGCACAGCCCATATTACAACCAACCTGGGTTGAAACACACAAGCTATTACCATAATCATGAACCATTAAAACTGCTTCAACCCTAGATTCATCATCTAGTTCAAATAAATACTTATATACATCTTTTCCTACTTGTTTTTCTACTACTTTTGGATGAGAAATTGTAAAATCACGTTCTAGAATTGTAATAACATCTTTTTTAATATTACTCATATCACTAAATGACTTTACTCTTTTTTTATAAAGCCAATCATATACCTGAATAGCTTTAAATTTTTTTTCACCAATACTCTCAAAATAGTTTTCTAATTCTTCAAGTGTTTCTCCATATATGTCCATATTCCCACCCTAATATAAATTATACCAAAAAAAGAAAAAAAATAATAGAAAATTCTATTACTTTACAAATTAATTGGCACTATCTAGTAACCACGCTTTAAACTCATAGTTGGTCCATCTTGAGCTAAATCGCCATCCATAGTTTCCGCAGAATCAGATTGACTATAGCCAAAACAAGGAATTGAATATCTTTCAATCAAATTCATTACAACTTCTGCAAAAATCTGCGGTGAGTATTTACCCCTAGACACGCTATCATAAGCATTACCAACGCCATTTACAAAAGCATCATAATCTGGTTCGTTAGGTTCAGTTACATCATCTACATCTGGTATATATGATGAAGTATAGATTAATCCCCCATAATTACGTTCACTGTTTTCCATAATTTATTTATCCTACTTTCTATTAATATTCTATTAATTATATTCATTTTAATAAGTGATTTTCATAAAAAATAATAGCTGCAGCTATTATCCGATAAATTCCATTGCAATACAAATAACAAAGAATGCTACACCTAAGACTGCGGTAAGTCTAGTAATAAATAATTCACTACCTCTTTCTTTACGGTTAGCAAATAATTCATCATTCCCACCCATAATACTGCTACTAGCAGTTGCTGATTTACCACTTTGCAAAATAACAATAGCAATAAGTAAAATTGATACGATAATTAATAATATCTGCATAGTATTCCTCCTAGCTCTATTAATTTACCACATTTTTTAAGAAAAAGCAAATTTCTTATAATCATTTTAATAAATTATATTACTTTAATTAAAAAATAGGATAACTCATTAAAGCTACCCTATTGTATATGGATTAGATTGTGTTCCTTCTCCTGATAATGTGATGTCAGATTTCAGATGGAGAACTGGACGAACTCCATTTATATCAGCTGAAGTATTATATGCATCACGAGCATAGCTATGATTTAAGTAACCATCAGAAACTACATTCCACACAAAATGTGATGTTTCATCAGAATATGGTGAAAGTGTCCACCAATGATAATCCGATTTATATAAATAATTATTATTTTTACATGGATAAGTATTATTTTGATAGCTTCCATTATAAATATTAGTACATTTACCGTTAGTACTTGATTTTATAAAATCAGTAGCCTCAATTAAACCAACTTTTCCATTCCATGTATTTGCTTTTTCCTGGCTAATATTGGCTGCTAAAGTTTCACTAGCATCATCATACCCCATCAAAACACCTACATTAAACTGATGAACACTGATTTGATTTTTAGCAGTATTAGACAAAGATGCATAATATGTAGTATTTAAATAAGTATTAAGTGTTGCTTCACTTGTTGGTAAGTCATATTTGTTTGTTGGAAATTTCAAGTTTATCGCCATCTGAGTCACGTTACTCCCAGAACCATTTAGCATAGTTGTCTTACTTCCCCATACATTGCACCCTGCTTCCGCATAATTACAATAACTTGCGGTTCTACTATTAGAAGCATCAAATGACATTACCTCTGGAAGCCTTTCCTCTTTAATTATTTTTAAAGTATTATCAGTTTCCACCGAAACTATTCTCCATAACTCGCCATTAAAGGTTATATAATTATTTGGTGTCCCACCTCTATAAATATATCTTCCTTCTTCATATGTATCTGCATATAGCCCATCTCCGGTTGTTACTGCAGTTCCTATCAATTTATCAGCCGCACTTTCGCCACTTGGAGTATTACCTATAGCCTGACTATAATCCAAATCTACGGTTAAAGTTGAGGTTGTATTTGTTGGTTGTTCACTTACACTACTTAAGTATTCTACTTTTACGGTTAATACTTTTGTATTCCCAGCTGTTATTACATCACCTTTGGTCATTCCTGATGCAGTAAACTTGATTGCTGAATTATTTGTATCACTTAAAGTTATTTCATCTAGCTTGGCATCCAAGCTTCCAGCATTACTTACTGTAATATCATACTCTATACTATCCCCTGGTGACTCTAAATTTGCATTTATCTCTGCTGTTA
>URBG01000006.1 GCA_900546055.1 uncultured Mycoplasmatota bacterium | reverse complement strand
CCCCCCCCTATTGTCAATATTTTCAACTTAAATTCACAAAAAAAACTTTAGTTATTACTCTAACTAAAGTTGGGTGGGTATTTAATTTTTATTAATACTTAATTATATAGTTCATAACCACATAAGGTTGCATATTTGAAAATGATGTTCCACTACCTGTTGAACTAGTAGTAACGCTACTTCCAGTAAATGTGCTTGATACCGTTCCCTTAGCAGACAATGTATGAGTATGACCTCCACTAGATGATGTTGTTCCACTATACGTATGCGTATGGGCTCCAGTAGTATCGGTATAGCCAAATTTTTCTTCAGCATCTTCAGTCATTTTCTCATAATAAGACATTTTAAATGAGTCACCTTCCCATGTACGATTCATATTATAATATCCTCTATGGTATGTCGTATGACTATGACTACCAGCCGATGATGTTGTTCCACTATATGTGTGAGTATGAGAACCATTTGAACTAGTAGTAACACTGCTTCCAGTAAATACACTTGATACTGTTCCCTTAGCAGACAATGTATGAAAATGAGCAGGAAGATTTGCTACTGTTAGTGTATTAGTAGCACTTCCCCCTTTACTTCCTAAAACATACTTACTACTTTTACCCACTGGGACTCGCTCTGATAAATTAGGTAAATTAAAGGTAGTACTTCCATCTCCCGCTCCATAAGTAGTACCTATTGCCTGAAAAAGAGTTGCATATGTCGTTCTCGACACAGCTCTTCCATCACAAAGTAAATAGCCGCTTGGTATTACTGAACCTGAATAACTCTCAATTGTCCCAGCAACATCAAAAGATCCAACTGTTTTTGCAGTATCAGCTGATCCTTTTTGCATCGATAAGCCAAATATTCCAAACAGAAATATTGGTATCAGAAAACCAGTGATAAGAAAGCTTACATTTACCTTCATATAATTACCTACTTTCTATGTATTTAATATTTTATAACATAATTTACTGAAATATATGGTTGCATATTAGTTACAGATGTCCCACTCCCCACTGAACTAGTTGTCGCGCTGCTTCCGGTAAATGTACTTGATACCGTTCCCTTAGCAGTCGCTGTATGGGTATGGGCTCCAGATGACGCTGTCGTTCCACTAAATGTATGAGTATGCGCTCCATTAGTGCTTGTCCTACCAAATTTCTTTTGAGGGTCTGAATCTATTTCTTTATAATAAGCAATATTATAAATTTCACCCGGACTATTGTCACGTTGAAAAGTATAATAACCTTGATGATATGTCGTATGACTATGATTACCACTGCTTGAAGTCGTTCCACTATACGTTTGAGTATGTGCTCCATTTGAACTTGTTGTCGCATTAGTTCCAGTAAAAGTACTGGCTATTGTTCCTTTTGGTGTCACCGTATGCGTATGCGCTGGAAGATTAGCTGTTGTCAAAGTTGTAGCCGCATTTCCACCTGTACTTCCTAGTGCATAACTCCCACTTTTCCCGATTGGAACTTTTTCTGACAAATTAGGAAGATTAAAAGTGGTACTTCCGTCTCCCGCTCCATAAGTTGTTCCAATCGCTTTAAATAAATTAGCATATGTTGTTCTTGACACCGCTCTTCCATCACAGAGCAAATAACCACTCGGTATCGTTGTTCCTGAGTAAATGCCAATAAAACCGGATGGTTGTTCTATAACTTCACCAACCACAATCTCGGCCTCACCTTTTTCTAAGGAAAAACTCATTATTCCAATTAAAACAACTGCAATAAAGAATCCACTACCAAGAGAAATAAATTTTGATTTCATATTTTTTCCTCTTTCCACAAAATATTTTATTATTTGCTAATATTTAATAACATAATCAATTACTGAATATGGTTGCATATTTGTAAATGAAGTTCCACTACCTACTGAACTTGTTGTCGCACTAGTACCTGTAAAAGTATTAGATATTGATCCTTTTGGTGTAACCGTATGAGTATGCGCACCATTGGAAGAAGTAGTTCCACTAAACGTATGCGTATGAGCCCCATTACTGGTCGTTCTACCAAATTCCCTTTCAGGATCTGAAGCTATTTGTTCCCAGTATGCCAAATATTTCCATTCGCCACCTGTTCCTCTATTAATCCAATAATACCCTTTATGATATGTTGTATGACTATGATTCCCATTACTTGAAGTCGTTCCGCTAAATGTATGGGTATGTGCTCCACCTGAAACTGTTGCTGCACTGCTTCCAGTAAATGTACTTGACACCGTTCCTTTAGCAATAGCTGTATGCGTATGCGCTGGAAGATTAGCAGTAGCCAATGTTGTATCCGTACTGCCGCCCTTACTTCCTAGTGCATATTTACTACTTTTTCCGATTGGAATTCGGCCTTGGAAATCAGGTAAATTGAAAGTCGTACTTCCATCACCGGCCCCATAAGTTGTTCCAATCGCTTTAAATAAATTAGCGTATGTTGTCCTTGACACTGCTCTACCATCACATGGCAAATAGCCCCCTGGAACTTTTGAACTAGCATTTACTTTTACAAATCCTGGATTTGTTTGATCTATATTAGTAATAGTACATGTACTGCTTACCGTATTCGTTCCGTCCTTACTCCTTGCCATTAAAACATTATTTGATATATATTTGATTTTAAATACCGTACTTGGAAATACTACCCATGTCTTTCCATTGTCTATACTATATTCATTTGTACAAGTCGTACAATGAGCAGTTACTGTTACTTCTTTACTTTGAGTATATAAATTACCCCCTGGTGACACCACATATGTTGGAGGATCAATTCTATTTGTTGTAACATTAGTAGTTGCGGATAAAGCTTGTTTCCCGACACCACTTGTTACTCTTACTTTTATAGGATAAGTTGTATTATGAGTTAAACCCGTGAACGTATAAGTTTTATTCGTTCCACTGCTTACCCAAGTAGCTCCATTATCCTTACTAAATTCATACTTACTTATTCCCGAAGTAGCCGAAGCTGTCGCTACCGCTGTTATACTATTAGTCGTTTTACTAGCAGTTAGATTACTTATAATTGGATTATTATTATCAAACTTAAAAGCCCCGCTTGTTGCCTTTGCCGAAACATTGCCACTTAAATCTGCCAAAGTTCCAGCTTTAATCCATAAGTAATACGTTCCGGTTAATGAAGCAGATGATGTCGCCGGTACTGTTACACTAGCTGTTTTAGCTCCTGCCGCATTTGTACTTACTACATTTGCCCATGAAGTTGGTACTGCTGTATTTGAAGTTGTCCAAGCATAATAAATTGGTTGACTAGCTTTCAATCCACTATGAGCATCAGCTAATGTTACCGTCACGGCTTTACCTCCGCTGACATATGACGCCCATGCACTTGGATTTAAGCTTACAGTTGGTACCGTTTTATCTATCTTAGTTATATTAATTGCTGGATTAGTATAAGTATTACCAACTGCATCTCTTACCTTAATTATAATATTATTCATATTTGCTGTATAAGTTTTTTGATTACTTGCTTGCCATGTCGCTCCATTATCGAAGCTATAAGCTGTGGCATTTAAACCAGAGCCTATGTCTTTAGCTCCATTAACTGTTAATGTAGCATTCCCCTTTGTCCATGCTGTCGGATTACCCGTAACATTAGTAATCGTTGGTGCTGCTCTATCAATCTTTTTAACTGGATACTCATCCTTAACTGTAGTTGGCCCTTCTATTCGTGCCATAACTTTACCATCAGATAAATAATCCTCAGTTTTCTTAGTGCTTCCAACAACTACCTTCCATGTTTTACCATTATCTACACTATATTTATTAACATAACCTTCTCCCATATTCGGATATGTTATTGTCACATACTTACTAGTTGTCCACTGTGAATTAGGTTTAGGACCTATTGAAAAGGTAATATGTTTATATTCTACTTCCTTACAAGAACCAACTATTTCAAATTCACGATTCCCTTGTTCATTTATTATTACCTTAACTATTTTTTTCTTGATGTTAGGATCTTTTGATGTCGCATCTTTTAAATCATCAGAAATAGTCCCATTTTCTATCATTTTTTCCACAGGAATACAATAATTATTCCCCCTTACATTAGGATATTGTTCTTTATCTTTATCCATGTAGATAGAAGTTGACTCCTCAATCATTTTATTTTGACTTTGTTTCACATCGTTCTCACTTGTTCTAACTTTATTCAAAGTCGTTGGAACAATAATCAAAAGTAATAACCCCATAATTACTAAAACACCAAGGATTTCCGTTAGTGTAAAGCCTTTTTTATTTCTCATACGTTTCACCTATGATTAATTATAGCGAATATCAATAAAGAATTCAATTGTATTTTAAGGTTTAATAAAGAAATTAGATATATTTGTCGAAATATGCATAAATACAAAAAAATCACTCTTACTTTATTCAAGTAAAAAGTGACTTCTATTAATTGTCATATTTAATATTACACATAAACGTGTTTTGGTTTAATAGCTTTAACAGTGACCATTCTTTCCCCAATATACTTAGGAATTAAAACAACTTGCCCACTTTCTAAACTTAATGGTACATCGATAATTCTTTGATTCTTTGAACCACGAAAATCTAAATTCAAACTTTTTTCTTCTTGTATAAATTTACCATCAACTAAAACATCAACATGTTTTAAAAATTCCACATTTTTAGATATTCTAATCAAATCTTCATATCTAAAACCTGTATAACACCAAACATTCAGTCCTAGTTTTTTAGCATGTTTGGCAATTTCTGTACAAGCCTCTACCTGAAATAATGGGTCACCACCAGAAAACGTAATTCCTTGCTGCCCTTCCAATTTATCTAATTCGTCAATAACCTCTTTAGTATCTACTTCAAACCCGCCTTTAAAATCATGAGTTCCAGGATTATGGCAACCTGGACAATTATGACTACATCCTTGAGTCCAAATAACTGTTCTTATGCCTTCACCATCGACAATACTATCAGGTTGAAGATCACTCGCTAAACGCATTTTCATAAATTAATTAGAAGCGATTTTGCCAGCATCGTGTTTAACTCTATCACGTTCTTCAGCTTTTTTACCATTATTAAATCTGTCTGTTGTTCCTACAAGATAACCTGTAATTCTTCTAATTCTTTCGAAGTTAACTCCTTCTCCTACTTTCTTTTCATCTGCTTTCATAATGTTTCCTCCTTCTATCTTCCACCACAAGTATTCAAACTAGCGTTTTTAACTCTTTCAATTGGGACTCCTTCGCCCTCTTTACGACCGCAACCTGGACAAACGTCGCCAATCACACCCGTATATCCGCACACTGGATCTCTATCAACTGGATGGTTAATTGCTCCATAACCTATTCCATTGTCGTGCATTAATCTAACGATTTTTTCAAAGGCCTCGACATTCATTGCTGTATCACCATCTAATTCAACATAGCTAATATGTCCTCCATTAGTAAATGCATGATATGGACCTTCCAACTTTAATTTTTTTGCTACTGATATATTGTAATATACTGGAATATGGAATGAATTAGTATAATACTCTCTATCCGTAACACCTTTAATCTTACCATAAATAGCCTTATCAATATTTGTAAATCTACCAGCTAACCCTTCAGCCGGTGTTGCGATTAAAGAAAAATTCAAATTATATTTTTCTGCGTAACCATCAATACGTTTGCGCATAAAACCAATAATTTCAAGGCCAAGCTCTTGAGCCTCTTCACTTTCACCATGATGTTTACCAATAAGTGCCTTTAAACATTCAGCTAAACCAATAAAGCCAATAGTTAAAGTGCCATGTTTCAAAATTTTTCTTAATCTGTCGCCTGGTTTAAGTTTCTCACTGTCAATCCATACTCCTTGACCTAATAAAAATGGAAAGTTGTATAAATTTCTTGAACACTGAATATCAAATCTTTCAAGTAATTGATCCTTAACTAGATCCATCATTTCTCCTAGTTCTTCATAGAAACTTTCCAAATCAGTTTCTCCAGTCACTACTCCATGTTTAATTCCTAAACGTGGTAAGTTAATTGAAGTAAATGATAAATTTCCTCTTCCAGGAGTAATCGAATTACCATCAGTAACATCAGTAAGTACTCTCGTACGACAACCCATATAACCAACTTCTGTACGATAATCATCAGGATTATAAGTAGTTAAGTTAAATGGCGCATCTATAAATGAGAAATTAGGGAACAATCTTTTAGCTGAAACCTCACAAGATAATTTAAATAAATCATAGTTAGGATCTTCAGGATTATAATTAATCCCTTCCTTAACTTTAAAGATTGAAATTGGGAAAATTGGTGTTTCATGATGCCCTAGACCTGAATCAGTTGCGAGTAAATAATTACGCATTACCATTCTTCCCTCTGGCGAAGTATCAGTTCCAAAGTTAATTGATGAAAATGGTACTTGTGCCCCCGCACGAGAATGCATCGTATTTAAATTGTGAATAAACGCTTCCATCGCTTGATAAGTTGCTCTATCAGTTTTTGCCAAAGCCTTTTCATAACTCATCTTTAATAAACGTTCAACTTCCTGTGACTCCTTAGCATAATGATAAAAATCTTTCAAATCAAATTCAATTGATTTTAATTTATCAATATCTTTTGCAATTCTTTCCATATTTATAAAATTACCAAATTCCGTAAAATCTAAATAATCACAAATTGCTTGTTTAAATTGTTTTTTAAAAGTGCATAATACTCCAGGCGCTAAATAATAATCAAACGCTGGAATACTTTGACCGCCGTGTTGATCATTTTGATTTGATTGAATAGCAATAGCTGCTAAAGCCGAATAGCTCATAATATCCTGTGGTTCTCTTAAATGGCCATGCCCTGTAGAAAATCCACCAGTAAATAACTTTTTCAAATCGATTTGACAACATGTCGTTGTTCCCATTGGCATAAAATCCATATCGTGAATATGAATATCACCATTGTCATGAGCCTCTGCAAATTTTGGTTTCATCAAATATGCTTTTGCAAATTCCTTAGAAACAGTGCTACCATATTGTAACATTGTTCCCATAGCCGTATTTCCATCGACATTCGCATTTTCTCTTTTAGCGTCTTCCTCTAATGAAGATTTAAGTCCTAAATTTTCAATTGCTTTTAAAAATTTATGTTGCTTTTTCTCCCCAAAGAATAATTGTCTAGACGCATTTCTACGTTCACGGTATTCAGAAAATGATTGATAAACATCATCATATCCCTTTTTCTTTAATTCGTCTTCAATTAAATCTTGAATTTGTTCAATTTTAATTTTATCTACATTTTGCGAAGCGAATTCTTTTACAATTCTGTTTTCCACAGCATTATAAATTTTATTAACATCTTTTTCAGTGTATTTAACTTCCTCATCCTCAGTTTTAACACTGTCAAATCCCTTTTTAATAGCAACGGCAATCTTTGTCCCATTCCATTCTACTTTTTTACCATTTCTTTTTACTACCACTAAAGTTGATAGCTTATCTTCTGTCTCAATCATAACAAGTCCTCCTATATCGTAATTTCATTATTGCACCATTTTCCAAAAAGGTCAATACAAAATGTTCGCTTTTTCTCAACTTTTTTTCATCTGCTTTTATCCACCCTTTATTTTAAAGGAAAAATCAAAAAAATATTTTTTTAAAACTTTACACTTTTTATATTTTTCGTTTTTTTAATAAAAAACATTTTCCACCACAAGTTAACAAAAATCGTTTTTACTCTTATTTTTCAACGTCAAAGCACATGTTATGGTTATTTTTGCCAAAAAACAAAAATGCTAAAAATTTTATTTTTTCATTTTTCAAAGATTTTCAAAAAGCCATTTTTTAGTATTTTGGATAAATATTACCTTATGCGCATTTATACTTAAGAATATATATAAATGTTCGCTTTTTTGCACCCGAATAAATAATGTGAACAAGCATATACTTAGCTAGGTGAAATTATGGCAAAAAAAATAATAATATTCTTACTTTGTTTTATTGCAGTTGGCTGTACCGAAAAAGAAATAAAAACAACCATTGAAAATGATGATAACCTAGTCTCTATCAATTATCCTGTTACCAATATAAGCGCTTTAGATGATGCCGTCAGTGCTTATGTTAATAAAACATATAATAACTTCAAAAATAATTATCAGGACATTAAAAAACCAGAACTGAATATCTCTTATACCTATAAAGAACTAAATGATAGTGTAATAAATATAAGTTTAAATACTGAAATAAATGCCGGAAAAAAAATAAATAAAATAAAAACATTTACCTATGATAAAAATACTGAAAAATTTTTAACTATGGAAGATCTTGTTCAAGACTTGGATGTTTTAGACTATGATATCAAAAAAGAACTCCTTGAAAAATATCAAGAAGCTGATATGGATTTCTTAACTAACGTCAGTTATGATTATTTCACCATCGATGACGAAAACTTAACAATTTATTTCAATCCAACTGAGCTTAAAAGTACTAATAAAGAAATGATATATCTTGACATTCCTTTAAACTCATTAAAACTTTTAATAGATATTGACAAATCTAAGGGTAGTGATACCTACTTTAACCTTAAAAAAAGAAATATCAGTGATGAAGATAAAATAGTGGCTCTAACATTTGATGATGGACCAAGTAAATATACCGATAGCATTTTAGACACTTTAAAAAAATACGATGCTTGCGCTACATTTTTCGTTATTGGAAACAAAGTAGACTTCTACGATGAAACTTTGAATAAAATGTTAAAAAATGGGAACGAAATAGGAAATCACTCATATAGCCATAAATGGTTAAATCGCTTATCAGAACAAGAATTCAAAGATGAACTAAACAAAACTCAAGAAGAGGTCAAGAAAGCAACTGGATATACCCCTAAATTATTTAGACCAACTTATGGAGGCTATAGTGACAGGCTTAAAAAATATACTGATCTAACGTTTGTTTTATGGGACGTTGACTCATCGGATTGGAAAGTAAAAAACACAGATAAAATCATTAAAAATGTTATCCCAAATGTCAAAGATGGAAGTATCGTTCTAATGCATGACAATCATAAATATGCTGCCGACGCTATAGAAGCCGTTGTTAAAAAATTAAAGGAAGAAGGATATGAATTTGTCACAGTAAGTGAACTATTAGAGCTTAAAGAATTAAGGGAAAGTTAACATGACTAATTATGATTTAGAAGAAGCTGAATTAATAAAAAAGCAAATGGGTCTTTCCGCACTTTTCTTATTAACTCTTATCGTATCACTAAGCCTTTCATATAATGAATTACTAAAACATCAAAAACAACAACCACTATATACCAAAGACGCAGAAGAATCGGTCCTTGTCATAAATAGAATACTTGCTTTCCTTATAGCTTTTGGCTTTCTTTTGATAAATATAAAAGACAAAAAAATAAAACAAAATTATAATCAAGGAAATATGAAAAATGCCAATCTTCAAATCGATGCTAGTGTTATAACCCTAATTGCGACAATTATTGTTTTATATGTTGCTGTAAGCGGAAGAAATGGTAGCACAGAAATAGAAAACCCCGAAGTCTAAGACAATTACTTTACACGTAGTCAAATTATTATTTTAAAGAGGACAAAGGTAATATAATTAAGAAAAAAACCGATGGTAACATACTCCAAAGACTGCCAAAATTTGCAGAAGTGTAAAGTAAAAACTAAACAGATAATCACCACCTAAATGGCTGCCTTTAATATACTAATAATTCGAACTTTAATAATACAATAGCTAGATAACCATCTAGTTTTTTTATCAAAAAAAGAAGCTTATTTAGCTTCTTCAGTTGCTCTAGTTTCTCTAATAACAACAACTTTTATTGTTCCTGGATATTGAAGATTTTCTTCAATTTTTTCTTTAACTTCTCTAGCTACTTTAAAGCTCTCCAGATCGTTAATTTCCTCTGGTTTAACAATAACACGAAGTTCCCTACCAGCTTGAACAGCATAAGCCTTTTCCACACCAGTAACTCCATTACCAATGTTTTCTAGCTCAGTAAGTCTTTGAATATAATTTTCCACAGAATCATTACGAGCTCCTGGGCGAGATGCCGAAAGTGCATCAGCAATAGCTACTAAAACTGAAATAACACTTGTTGCTTCAGTATCACCATGGTGTGAAGCAATAGCATTTATAACAACATCATTCTCACTGTATTTAGATGCAACTTTAACTCCAATTTCTACATGACTACCCTCAACTTCATGGTCGATAGCTTTTCCAATATCATGTAATAATCCAGCACGTTTTGCTAAATTAACATTTTCGCCAAGTTCGCTAGCTAAAAGCCCTGCTAAATTAGCAACCTCAATTGAATGTTGTAATGCATTTTGTCCATAGCTTGTTCTAAATTGTAATTTTCCTAAAGTTTCAATCAATTCAGGATCCATTTTTGTAATTCCAAGTTCAAATAAAGCATTATTACCATATTCTAGTAATTTAACCTTCATGTCCTTGGCAGTTTTGTCATAAACTTCTTCAATTCTTCCCGGGTGAATACGTCCATCCTTAATCAAAGTTTCTAATGTAATTCTAGCGATTTCCCTTCTATATGGATCAAAGCTAGATAAAACAATTGCCTCTGGTGTGTCATCAATAATTAAATCAACACCTGTAACTGCTTCAATTGTTCTAATATTTCTACCCTCTCTACCAATGATTCGACCTTTCATCTCGTCATTAGGTAAATCAACTACCGTTACCGTCTGCTCACTTGCCACGTCAGCAGCATATTTTTGCATAGCTGAAACAATCATTGCTCTTGATTTTTTATCGGCATCCAATTTCGCTTCCCCTTCGCGATCTTTAATATAAGATGCTATTTCAAGATCCATCATTTCCTCTACTCTTTTCATAATCACATCACGAGCTTCTTTTTTAGAATACCCTGATATTTTTTCTAGTTGTTTTATTTGTTCGTTTTTTGCTTCTTCTAACTCCACTTGCTTATTTTGAATATCTTTTTGTTTTTCTAATAAACTGTTTTCTTTATCCTCAATCATCTTCTCACGATTTTGAAGTGTTTGGTCTCTACGATCCATACTCTCTTCACGAGCTAAAAGTCTAGATTCAGAGTCCTTAATTTCCTGTTTTTTCTCTTTAATTTCTTTATCTAATTCAATCTTTAATCTATGAGATTCTTCCTTAACTTCTAAAATGCTATCTCTTTTTAACTTGTCCGCTTCTTTTTTAGCGTCCTCAATAGCTTTTAAAGCTTTTTTTGAAGCAGTAAAACCTTTTACATAATTTAGTATTATCATTAAAATAATACCCACAAAAAGCCCAATCACAACTAGCAAAATGGAGAAAATAGTAATTGGCATATTATTACCTCCATATCTACGTGAAAATACTTTCACATAATTATATTGTATAAAGTATTTTTTAATAAGTCAAGCATTAAAACTTGGAGGAAAATGCCAAACAAAGAAAAACCAAAGAAAAAAGCTAAATAATTTAGCTATTTTTCACTCTTAATTTCTTTTGGAGCACTAATACTATAATACTCACGAACTTTTTTAGAAATTTCATCTCTAATTTTAGGATTAGCTTTCAAATATTCTTTAACATTTTCCTTACCTTGGCCAATTTTTTCACCATTATAGGCATACCAAGCTCCTGATTTTTCCAAAATACTAGCTTCAGATCCTAAATCAACAAGCTCTCCTTCCATAGAGATACCTGTGCCATACATAATATCCACTGAACAAGTTTTAAAAGGCGGAGCCATTTTATTTTTAACAACTTTAATATTAGTTTTATTACCAATAATATCTGTGCCAAGTTTAATTTGCTCACTTCTTCTAATTTCTAATCTAATAGATGAATAGAATTTTAATGCTCTTCCTCCAGGTGTTACCTCTGGATTACCAAACATCACACCAACTTTTTCACGTAATTGATTAATAAAGATAGCTATTGTCCCAGTTTTATTAATAATACCTGCCAATTTACGAAGTGCTTGGCTCATAAGACGAGCTTGAAGACCTACATGCGCATCTCCCATCTCGCCTTCGATTTCAGCTTGTGGAACTAACGCTGCTACTGAATCGATAACGATAACACTAATTGCCCCACTTCTGACTAAAGCTTCAGCAATTTCCAATGCCTGCTCCCCATTATCAGGTTGTGACAATAATAAATCATTAATATCAACACCTAGTCTTTGCGCATACTGTGGATCTAATGAGTTTTCTGCATCGATAAACGCTACTTTCCCACCGAGTTTTTGAGCCTCTGCAATTGCATGTAATGCAAATGTTGTTTTACCACTAGACTCTGGACCATATATTTCTATAATTCTCCCTTTAGGATAGCCCCCAATTCCTAATGCAACGTCTAACGCAATACTTCCAGAAGGAATAACATCTATTTCTCTTTTTTCGTTATCACCTAAACGCATAATTGAACCTTTACCAAATTGTTTTTCTATATCCGATAATACCTGTTTTAAATTTTGATCATTATCATTAGTAGTTTTTGCCATTTCTTATATCCTCCTTAAACTCCTACAATCACATTTTATAATATTAAAAGAAGGTTGTCAACACTTTTACGAACATTTGTTCAAATATTTACGCTGGTAAATATTACAAGTAAATCCCATTTAATTAAAACAATTACTTCACAAAAAAACAGAAAAGTTAATTTCTGTTTACTCAGCCTTTGTTTTAAGCCCATCCATAAAGAATTGCTTATTAAGCGCATAATACTGAATTCCTGAAATAACAGACAAAATTGCCGCTAATATAAGTAAGAAATCAGCAATTCTTAAATTCCATAATTCAAATGGCATATTGTAGAATAAAGTAAGCGCTAAACCAACCATCATACAAGCGGTTTTAAGTTTTCCAAGCTTACTAGCAGCTACCACATTGCCTTTACTTCCAGCAACCATTTTAATTGAATCTACAAAAGTATCTCTTAAAATAATAACAACTGGAATAATTGGATGAATAAATCCTTGAGCACATAAAATAATTAAAACTGCATTTACTAAAATTTTATCAGCAATAGCGTCCATCATTTTACCAAAGTCAGTAATTAAATTATACTTTCTTGCAATATAACCGTCGATAAAGTCTGTAAGTGACGCAATAATAAATAATACCCCTGCAATCAAATACCTTACATCGATAACAATTGATTCATTGACAAACAATTGTGTAACATTTATCCCCATTGCTGAAAACGGAAATAATAAAATTGCAACAATAAATACTGTCAAAAATATTCTAAACATTGTGAGTTTATTAGGTGTGTTCATAAAATCCTCCTACTTGTTTTCTGTAATTACCGTACCTTCGACAAACTCATCATCATTACTATTTAAAGTAACGACAAAATAAATAATCGAAACCACTAAAATTACAATAATTGCATAGACTAAAAATGGTACAAAAGTTGCTCTTGCTTTACGATCAAGAGTATACGGCGATTTAATAGTTTTTGCCGGTTTCTTTTCCTTTTTAGCAATCTTAATATCGTCTAAAGAAAGTTTAGAAGTATAATCAAATAAATATTCATTAAATTCATCAACTAAATCCTCTTTATTAAGGCCTAAATATTTCGCATAGTCTCTGATGAAATATTTTAAATAAAATACATCTTCAAAAGCTTCAGAATTACCAGCCTCGATATTTTCGATTTGTGATGGTCTAATTTTTAAATCTTCCGCCACCTCTTCAATCGAAACGCCAATATCTTCACGAGCTGCTTTTAACTGCTCTCCGATCTCTTTCATATTCTTCCCTTCCTTTAACAAACAAAAAAAATAATATTTTATAAGCCATATTCTGTTCCTATTGCTAGGCGACAAACATTTATCTACTGAAATAAATTCAGTCCCATAGGAAATTCAGATTCTCTCCTATTAGGTTCCCCTACCATAATTTGGGTTTCTTGCTTGCGGAGTTTACCACGTTTCACTCTTTCATTTCTAAAAGATTCGTCACTGCGGCACTTTACGTTCTAGGCCATGACTAAAAGTTTTAGGCCATCAAACGTCGTTAGCCAAAGGCTACCCTAGGTTATTTTTTCCCTAGGCACAATCACTACAGTCATCACAGACTGTGCAAGTATGGACTTTCCTCTACATTACAAGGAATGCAGCGTTTGTCAAAATATTATTTTTCACCGTATATAATTTTTTCTAAATTAGATAATCTGCGAAGCAAATCAGCATTATTCATTTCGTTTGGTCCTGAATCCCTAACTACTTCTAATTTCGTACGTAAGCTTCTAATTTCTTGTTTTAATCGCATATTTTCATCGATTAAATCTTTTTTATCTCTTTCGTACTCTCTCATCATCGAAAACATCTCTTCATAGTCACTAATAACCGCGTCTAAAAACTTATCGACTTCCTGTGGTCGATACCCTCTTGTATCGATTTTAAACTCTTTTTCCAAGATATCTTTTGGTGATAACATAATTCTTTCTTGATACATGAGTATCCCCTCTTTCTTTATCTATAATTCTCTCAAAAAAATAGCAGTTTGTCAATATTAAGCTTTGAGCATTCTCTTTAATTATATTCCATTTTTCTAAAACATAAAATATTTAAATATGAGATATAACTTTAAAGCATATTTAATAATTGATATAAAGTATTTTTTGCTGTATAATTATCTCAAGGTGAAAATAAATGAAAGAACCAAGACTGTACCGAATAGTAAGACCAATATTAACTTTTCTTTTTAAATTACTATTCCATCCACACATTATTAACAAAGAAAATATTCCTTTAAAAGGACGAATTGTTTTAGCTGGAAATCATACAAATATATTAGATTGTATTTTATTAATGGCTTGTACAAAAAGGACTGTTCATTTTTTAGCCAAAGATGAACTGGTTAAAGGTCCATTAGGCTTCATTTTCAAGCATCTAGGTATTATTCCCGTAGACCGTAAAGGAAAAGATAAATCAGCGCTTCCTAAAGCTATTAATGCCTTAAATGAAGATAAAATGATCGGCATTTTCCCTGAAGGAACTATCAACCGCACCAAAGATCAAGTTACAATTCCATTTAAATCAGGAGCAGTCCGCATGGCCTTTAATACAAAATCTAAAATAATACCATTTTCAATCATTGGTAAATATCATATATTTGGTAAAGGTATAACTATTGTTTTTGATAAACCTTATGATATAAAAACTAATGATATAGACAAAGAAAACCAAAACTTGCAAAATAAAATTAGTACAATGATTATAGAAAGAAGGCAATATTAATGGACGTTATAAACAAAATTAAAAGGTTAAAAAAACCTTATGCTCCTTGGCACAAATATTACAAAAAAGGCGAAGAAAGTATTGAAGTAAGTGATAAAACTATTTACGAGTACTTAGAAGATGCCGCACATAAATATTCTAATCTTCCTGCGATTGAATATTTTGGCAAAAAAACTAACTATGAAACTTTTTTAAATCAAATAGACATTTGCAGTAGAGCTTTCGCTAAATATGGAATTAAACCCAAGGACATCGTTACAATTTGCATGCCCAACACACCAGAAGCTGTAATTGCTTTTTATGCCCTAAATAAAATTGGCGCTATTGCAAATATGATCCACCCGCTTTCAGCAGAAGAGGAAATTAAAAATTATTTAATAAACAATCATACAAAAATGTTAGTAGCTATTGATATTTGTTATGAAAAAATAAACAATATCATAGACAAAACTAAGATTGAAAAAACTATTATTGTTTCTGCGAAAGACTCTATGCCAATACATATGGCTATTGGTTACCAAGTAACTCAAGGATATAAAGTTACCAAACCAAATCGCCATGATGATAAATATATAACATGGCAAGCCTTTTATAATGCAGGAAAAACCGCCACAACAACTAAAACATTTAATGGTGATAAAAACACACCTGCTGTACTTCTTCATAGTGGAGGTACTACTGGTGATCCAAAAGGTATTGTCTTAAGTAATGGAAATTTTAACTCACTGGTAGATCAAGCAAAGATTTCTTTTGTCAATGCTCTTCCTGGAGATTCTATTTTAACTATTCTTCCATTATTCCACGGATTTGGTTTAGAAATTTGTACCCATGCTCCACTTTGCTTTGGTGTTAAGGTTATTTTGGTTCCACAATTTAATGCTAAAGAATTTGATAAACTCCTTGCCAAAACCAAACCTAATTTAATCTTTGGCGTCCCTACACTTTATGAAGCTTTAGTTGGATGTGACAATGTCAAAGATCTAAACTTAGCTCAAATTAAATACGCATTTTCTGGTGGAGATTTTTTATCAGCACCTCTGAATAAAAAAATCAATGAATATTTTCGTAAGCACGGTTGCAAAATTAAAATTTCTCAGGGATATGGCATGACCGAGTCTCTAGCTGCAACCGCAATTGCTTTAGATGACGCTAACAAAGAGGGAAGTATTGGTATTCCCCTTTCCGGAAATTACTTTAAAATTGTCGATCCAAACACAGGTAAAACTTTAGGACCAAACCAAGATGGAGAAATTTGTGTTAACGGCCCAACTGTTATGCTAGGATATTTGGATAATGAAGTTGCAACTAATGATGTCCTAAGAATTCACGATGATGGATACTTATGGCTACATACTGGTGACATAGGATATATGGATGAAGATGGAGTCTTTTTCTATAGACAAAGACTTAAAAGAATGATTATATCCAGTGGCTTTAATGTTTACCCTAGTTACATCGAAAACATCATTGAGCAACACCCTGCAGTTCTCTCTTGTACAGTTATTGGTATCCCACACCCATATAAACAAGAAGTACCTAAAGCATTCATTGTTTTAAAAAATGATTATCGTGGTTTAGGTAGTACTAAAAAAAGTATTAAAAACTTCTGTGAAAAACATTTATCTAAACATTCAGTTCCATATGAATTCGAATTTAGAAAATCATTACCTAAAACTTTGATTGGGAAAGTCGACTTCAAAAAACTAATGCAAGAGGAAGAAGAAAAACGCAAGAAATAAATGGAGGAAGTATGCAAAAAAAATATATTTGTTACCGCGTTTTCAAAGCAATTTTAGCCCCACTTTTTAAACTTTGGTATAATCCTAAAATTATAAATAAAGAAGTCCTCCAAACTGAAGGACCAATTATTATTGCGGGTAACCATAAACACCTATATGATCAATGCTTAACAATCATTTCAACAAAAAGAATTATCAACTATATGGCTAAAAAAGAATATTTCGATGGTAAAATGGCCTGGTTTTTCAAATCCGTTGGCTGTATTCCAGTAAACAGACAAATCAAAGATATTGATGCCAAAAATGCTGCTATTGAAGTTTTAAATAGTGGTGGGGCAATTGGAATTTTTCCTGAAGGTACAAGAAATAAAACAAAGGAATTCCTTTTACCATTTAAATTTGGAACGGTTTCAATGGCTCAAAAAACGAATGCCACTATTATCCCCTTTGGACTAAGTGGTGACTATAAATTTAGAAGTAAAAACTTAATAGCCAGATTTGGTACTCCATTTAAAGTTAATGATATGACTTTAGAAGAAGCCAATGAAAAACTATACAATGAAGTTAAATTATTAATGGAAGAAAACATAAAAACAGAAGCAAAATAGTTCCTCTGTTTTTTTATTAATCTAAATTATAAGTATAAATTTTATTACCTGTATCTAAACATTCATAACATTAGCGTCTATTTAAACAACTCTCAAACCACCAACTTTATTTATAATATTAAAACTATTGTCTAAAGTAAATTTTAAATACCAATAAAATTTCCCATCATGTAATAAACTATACTATCCAATAATTTTAACTCAAATTCACAAAAAAACTACTTATTTTTCTTATAAGTAGTTCTCTTAATATATTTAACATTCCAAGTCATATTATCAAAAAGGGCATTTATTTTATTTATATTCATTTCTCTCACCGCCTCTATCCTATCACACATTAATCCCTAAAACATCATATTCGACAATACTAGCTAAAATTAGAACTTTATAAAAATTTATAGCCAAAAAATCATATTTATAGTATAATTAAAATGGTGTTAATATGAAATATCCTGATGGTACAAAAAAGAGTTACAAAATATATAATACATATGCTAATAGAGGAATGAATTTAGAAAGTGATATTAGTGAAAGTAATAACTATTACCGAAACAATAATATTGCCATTATTTATAAAAAACCAACTCCTATCACTATTGCAAAAGTTGACTATCCATCAAGATTAGAAGCTGTTATTAAAGAAGGCTACTTTAAAACACCTTCAACCACTGACTATAATGGTATTTATAAAGGAAAATATATTGATTTTGAAGCTAAAGAAACAAAGCATAAAACTTCTTTTCCTTTAAGTAACATTCACAGTCATCAAATAAAACATTTAGAGTCTATTTATAGACATGGTGGGATCGGATTTATTATTGTTAGATTTACAAACTTAAATGAAACATATTTACTAACAATTGAAAGGTTAATTGATTTTTCAAATAATAACAAACGTAAGTCTATACCACTAGAATATTTTAAATCAGCGGGGTATATAATTAAAGATAAGTACAATCCACGAGTAGACTATCTTAAAATTATTGATGAATTGTATTTTGACGGAGGTAATTAATGAAAGAAAGACTTCAAGATATAATTAAATTTTTGAAAAGAAAACCAGCACGACTAGGCGTACTACTTTTTAGTATTGTCTTGCTTATTATAGGTTCATTCTTTTTTAACTTTTTCTTAATTTTACTAATTGCTATAGCTTTAAACTTATTATGGGTAATTCCTTACATTCAAAAGGAAAAACATAAAAAAATAAACCAACCAAGAACACCAATCATTGAAGCTAAAGACGAAACAATTTTAGAAAGTAGTGATAATATGAAAAAAACAAATCGCCCCAATAAAAATAAATCAAATAAGAAGAAAAAAGGAAAAATTGTTTTATTAGTCCTTTTATCAATGTTTATCTTCTTCGTTATTGCCGCAATTATCTTCTTTGCATACATCGCATTAAGCGCTGGCAAGTTCGACCCTGATAAGCTTTATACTAAAGAAGCAAGTACTTTATATGATAATCAAGGTAAAGAATTTGCTCAATTAGGTTCAGAAATGCGTCAAAAAATCAAATATGATGAAATGTCTGAGGAACTAATCAACGCTGTTGTTGCTACGGAAGATTCAAGATTCTTTCAACATAACGGTTTTGATCTACCACGTTTCTTAAAAGCCTCTGTTGGGCAAGCATTAGGTCAAAATGCAGGTGGAGCATCTACTCTAACCATGCAAGTTTCTAAAAACCAATTCACTTCAACTACTTCAAGTGGATTTGCAGGAATTAAACGTAAATTTACCGATATATATATGTCTATCTTCCAAATAGAACGTAACTATTCAAAAGAAGAAATCTTAGAATTCTATGTTAACTCATACTATTTAGGAAGTGGTGCTTATGGTGTCGAACAAGCCGCTAAAACATATTTTAATAAAAGCGCTAAAGAATTAAATTTATCAGAAGCTGCTATGATCGCCGGTATGTTCCAATCACCAGTTACTTATGATCCAAACATTAACCCAGATAAAACAGAAGAACGCCGTCAAATCGTTTTAAAATTAATGAAACGTCATGGATACATAAATGATGAAGAATACAACATGGCTAAAAAAATGACTGTTGATAAAATTGTTATCAAAGGAAATTCTGCTCATACAAACTATGAAGAATATCAAGGCTTTATCGATACTGTAGCCGTTGATGTTAAGAAAAAAACTGGATATGACCCATATTCATATTCAATGAAAATTTATACAACTATGGACCGTGAAAAACAAGATGCTGTCACTAAAATAATGAAAGGTGATGGTTATAAATGGGAAAACGACAAAGTTGATGCCGGTATTACCGTTTTAGATACTAAAACTGGAGCAGTAGTGGCCATTGGTGCAGGTCGTAATCGTACTGGAGCCAAATCATATAATAATGCTACCATGATTAAAAGACAAATCGGTTCAACTGCTAAACCATTATTTGATTATGGTCCAGCTATTGAATACTTAAATTGGAATACATATCATCCAATTATTGACGATAAATATACTTATAGCGATGGAACTGAAATTAATAACTGGGATGGCAAATACAAGGGAATTATGACAATACGTCAAGCCCTAGTTGATTCTCGTAATATTCCAGCGCTAAAAACTTTCCAAAGCGTTAAAAACTCTGATGTTAAAGACTTCGTTACTAAATTAGGCCTTTCACCAGAAGTAGCTTCAAACGGTAAACTACACGAGGCTCATGCAATTGGTGGTTATACTGGTGAATCACCACTTACTGTTGCTGCTGCCTATGCTGCTTTCGGTAATAATGGTACTTATAATGAACCATACACTTATACTAAAATAGTTTTCGATCAAAGTAATAAAACTATAACTAACGATAAAGAAAAAGAAAAAGTTATGAGCAAAGATACTGCTTATATGGTAACTGACATGCTAGTTGATACTGGTAAATCAGCTCTAGGTAATTATAACAATGTTAACGGAGCAGAATTCGCTGCCAAAACTGGAACAACTAACTTCGACGAAAAAACAATAAAAGCTAGAAATCTTCCAAGCAATGCAGTTAACGATTTATGGGTTGCTGGATACAACTCAGACTATTCAATAGCCGTTTGGTATGGTTATTCAGACATTTCTAAAGGACATAACAAATTTGGTTCAAGCCAAAATTCAAAATTATTCCAAGCAGTTGCTAAAAACTTCTTTAAATCAAGTAGTAAATTTACTAAACCAGATAGCGTGGTTGAAGTAACTGTTGAAAAAAATTGTGCTACACCATTACTTCCAAGTACCAACACTCCAGATAGTGCTAAAACAACTGAATTATTCAAATCAAATGCTAAACCAACTGAAGTATCAAACAGATACAATACATTAGATAATGTTACTAATGCTAAAGCTACTGTTAAAGGTCGTAACGCCACTATTACATGGAAAACAATTGGTACTCCAGACGGTCTAAATAGAAACTATTGGAGTCCACTCGTTAATAAAGCGTTCGCAATTTCAAAAGACCAAACAACCTATTTAAATTACATTATGGGATATAACAATAATGTATTAGGTAGTGTCGTTTATAATGTATATCTTAAAAATGGTACAGGATTAACTAAAGTAGCCACCGTTAAAGACGGAAGCGCTACAGTAAAACTTCCAAGCACTTCATCACCAACCTATGTTATTAAAGCAAGTTATTCAAACTTTGCAGGTGCTGAAAGTACTGGAACCGAAGTTAAAGTTGATTATCAAGGTTCATCAGCCTCTGATGCTACCGTTACTCTAAACGGTGAAGCATCAATCAACTTAACTCTTGGATCTAAATATACAGATAAAGGTGTTACCGTTACCCTAGATGGTGAAGATATTACTAATGATTGTAAAATAACTCCAAAGGTTATGCTAAATAGTACTATTCCTTCATCAATAGCAGAAATTGGTTCGGCTGCTGGTACTTATACCATAACTTATACAATTACTTATGAAGGTGAAAATATCAGTGATAAAACAATTTCTAGAACAATTAACGTAAGTTAAGACGAGCAATCGTCTTTTTTTACGCATTAAAAAAGATTATTTAAAAATAATCTCTATAACTTTCTCCCATACTTACAAATATCTTTTAATTTACAATTCTCACATTTAGGATTACGTGCGGTACAATGATAACGTCCAAATAAAACCATTTGATGATGTCTTTTGCATAAATCCTCTTTTTTAAACTTCTTTGTCAACTTCTTTTCAATCGTAAAAGGATCATCGCCATCTTTTGCTAAACCAAGTCTAATACTAACTCTAGATACATGAGTATCTACCGCAATACAAGGTTCATTAAATATATTAGAAAGAACTACGTTAGTTGTTTTACGACCAACCCCAGGAAGCGTTTCTAAATATTCACGATTATTAGGAACTACACCACCATAATCTTTAAGTAATCTTTTTGCAATGTTAATAACATTACTAGCCTTTTTATTAAAAGTTCCAATCGGCCTAATTATTTTTACAATATCATCGACTGATGCCTCACTTAAAGCTTTTAAATTGGGATACTCCGTAAACAATATAGAAGTAACCATATTTACTCTTTTATCAGTTGTCTGAGCACTTAACATTGTCGCCAAGACTAATTCATAGTCTTTACTATAATTAAGCTCACAGCGTGGATTTGGAAACATCTCATCTAGATAGTCTTCAATTCTATTCATTGAGCCAGTCATAATCAAACACTTCTTTCTTAGAATCTTTTTTACTGAACTTTTCCCGTTCTTTTTCAATATCTTCCTTACTCTTTATTCCCTTTTTATTCCATTCATATAAAATCTTATCAATATATCTTAAATTAGAAACTCCATTGTATATTGCTTCTTTAAGTGCAAGTAAAATAAGTTCTTCTGAAAAATCACCTTCAATCCAAGCTCCAATAATTTCATATTCAATAGGACTTAAAGTACGGCCAAACTCTTTTTCAAACTTATCAAATAAAGTAGTATCTTTACTTTCCGTCTCGTTTTCCATTAAAGAAATAGCTAATTTATTATAAAGTTCATCTAAACAAACATATTCTTCACAAACATTATTATTAGTTACACTTTCAAGTTTAACAATATCCTTTTTCGATAAGCTACTAACCAACGTTAAAACATCGATTGATTTAATATTCAAATCCGTTGCTATTCTCTCTGGATCAAACTCATTATCATCGATTAAATAAATCAAAACTATTAACTCTTTTTCTGTAATTTTTAATTTTTTATAATTCGTTAATAGCATTTTTGGAAAAGAAATATTTCCGTTTTTTAATATATCAATTACTTTACCTGTCATAAAACCACCTAATGATTATTATAGCCTAAAATCATTTATTTGTCGATGGAACTACCACAATATTATAAGAATCCTCATTTAACTTTAAAATAGTAAAACTATCAGTACTAACAATATTATTATCAACCCATGATTCTTGAACATTACGAAGCCACTTTTCATCAATCCGTTCATCATAAAAAATTGCCGAAATATTTTCAGTCACTTCAAATTCTTCATCTAAGTTCATCAAATAAACAAAATCACAGTTATCTACATTATGACTTTTCTGATCATAGATACAAAGAGTATAGTTATCAATTCTAAATTTTAATAAATCTTTCTGCTTAAACACATAAACATTGTCAACCTTTTTATCAAGTGTATTGTTTAAATAAAAGATATCCGGTTTACTCCCAAAAATTTTAACAGTTTCCTTAAGCCCTTCATCATTTTTATAATCTAAAATAAACAAATTACTATCATCTTCATCATTTATAAGTAACGAATTACTATTATCAAGTCTTAGAAATACAATACTTGTTTCATTGTCCTTTATCTTTAAATCTATTTTTTTGGCTAACAACGCTCTTGTATCAATATTAAATAAAGTAATTGCCATTATCAAAATCAATATCCCAATTTTTTTCATAAAAAACACCCTTATTAAAAGGTATGTTTTATTTATATGTGTTAGTAATATAATTAGTTAAATCTTCTTCTCGGTTAACAAGTTCCCCCGATAAAATTTTATCCTCTAAATCATTAACTAAAGCTTTCAAAAATCCCCCTGGTGTTTTATCTAAAATTGTACATATCTCAACAGGTGTTAACGCGATATCAAGCTTACTATGAATCGGCATTTCCGAATAAACCTCATTAATTTCTTTCTTAGTGACCCCATCTAATTCACTAGCCAAAGTACAAACATAAAGACCATAATCATATAAGACTCTTCTATCAAGTAAATCTTTATCTTTAAGTTCTAAAATTTTACTTATTGTTTCCTTCTCGCTTGAATTGAAATTATATTTATCTAAGACATCCAATTGGGCCCAGGTAACCATCATTGAAGGTGTTATTTTCGCTTTCCTAAGCAAAGGAATATCTAAATGATCAGCCAACCTTAATTCACACAATAACTTTATACCATACTCTTTATTTGAACTAGCAAAAATTATATCCAATTCTTCCTTTTGACGATCCCTTGATAATTTTTTAACCAACGAACCATACTTCTTAATATAGGCCTTTAAAACTGGCTCTAATTCAAAATTCAAAATCGTTGCAAAACGAATAGCCCTTAAAATACGCAAAGCATCCTCTTTTAGCCTTACCTTAGGGTTACCAATCATTCTAACAACCTTGTTGTCTAAATCGCTCTTCGCATTAAGTAAATCAATCTCATTGCCATTCTTATCTATACAGAGCGTATTAATCGTAAAATCACGTCTTTTTAAATCCTCTTCTAAACTATCGATATACTTTACACCGGAAGGCTTGCGATGCATTACATATTTTCCCTCACTGCGAAAAGTTGTAATTTCAAATCTAATTTTTTCAAAAGATATTACCACCGAACCATATTCTGAATTAGTCGTTACCACCTCAGGAAAAATATTCATAATCTCCATAGGTGTCGCATCAGTACAAATATCGATATCAGTTGAGCTTCTCTTTAAATACAAGTCACGAGGATATCCGCCTATTATATAAGCCTTATATCCAAAACTCGTAATCTTATCTAATACTTTAATTGCTGAATTATACATTTTATCATCTCCACTATTGCAAGAAAAAAAGGCTAGTAAGCCCTTAGTTTAAAGCGTCTTTTAGTTTTGAACCAGCTTTGATAGAAACTGCGATTCTTGCAGGAATTTCAACTGTTTCACCAGTTCTTGGATTACGACCTTGTCTTGCTTCTTTCTTTTGAGCAGCAAAAGTGCAGAAACCAGTTAAAGTAACTTTACCTTCATCTTTTAATCCTTCTACGATCCCGTTCATAACAGCGTCTAGAGCTCTAGTAGCATCTGCTTTTGTGAAACCTGTTTCTTCTGCAATGTAATTAACTAACATTTGTTTTGTCATGTTTCTATACCTCCCTTATTTTGTTAAGCTATGTTTGCTTACAATAAAAGAATACCATTTTTAAAGGGAAAAAGCAATATATTTTAAGGTTTTTTTACAGTTTTTAAGCTTTTTAACGATTTTATTACCCATTTTCTATCAAGAAAAAAAAGGCCCTTAGTTTTTGGACACTTTTTTTGTCATTTTTCTTTGTATTCCAAGATCACTTTGAGCTGCAGTTACATCTTCTACCGATACTGGCCAACCAGCATTTTCATAAGCTTGCTTTTCAGATAAAGCTGCTTGCTCTATAAGCTCTTCAGCTGTATAAATGCCTTCAATCGTTGTTTTGAAGGATCCTAATAAAACTTTGCTACCGACTTCTGCCCCTATCAAAGCTTTAGCCTGTTTACTATCGGGAATTACATAACCGACAGTATAGTCTGCGACTTTGTGTTTGCGCTCACTAATATCAATATCAGGGGTAGGAACTTCTAAATAGCGTTCCTTTGGTGTCTCACAGGCATCAGTATAACTTACACGAATTATTTTCCCAGTGTTATCTGTCATATAACTCTCCCTCCTAGTAACCACAAAGTGATATTCTAGGAGTAAATACCGGTTACATCTTTATTCTACATCCATAATCTAAACTTTGTCAAGCAAAAAGAATAGTTAAACTATCCTTATAAAACAATTGCAAATAAATTACCAGAACCTTTATTAACTAATTTAGATAAAGTGTTTTGCAACTTAAATCTTACTGAATCTGGCATTAATGATAACTTAGCTTGAATACCTTCTTGAACAATAACATCTAAACTACGTCCAAATATTTCACTTTTCCAAATATTCTCAGAATCATTTTCTTTATCTTTCATTAGATAATTAATAAGCTCTTTACTTTGCAATTCTGACCCAATAATTGGTTCAAAAGTGCTTTCCACATCAACTCTAATCATATGAATAGATGGAGCAACTGCCTTTAACTTAATTCCATAACGACTTCCTTGCTTGATAATCTCTGGAGTATCCAAAGTCATATCAGCTAAGGTTGGACTTGCCACTCCATAACCAGTCTTTTTAACCATTTTCAAAGCATCTTTTATTTGATCATACTCCATTTTTGCTTCATTATAATCTTGAAATAGAGTAAGCAACTGTGAACGGTTAGTCACGTCAACCCCAATTATTTCTTTTAAAACTTCGTTGTAAAGCTCATTTGGTGCTTTTAAAGTAACATTAACTTCACCAGTTGAAGTATTAACTTCTGATAGATATGCTTTATCTATATAATCACAAGTTTCCAAACGATTTGTAATGTTTTCAATATCACGTAATTTATCTATTTCATAAATACTTTCTTTAATCGTATCTATATAAGATTTTTTTAACCAATTATTAGGCGATAAACATGCTACCCAATCAGGCATTTCTACATTAATACGTACTACTGGAAATTCGTATAATGCTTCTCTTAAAATACCATAAGCATCTCTTTCACTCATATTATCAATATTCATTGGAATAACTGGAGCATTGTACTTTTCATTTAAATCTTCAGCTAATCCTTCAGTCTCTGGTAACATTGGATGAACGGAGTTAAGAATAACGATAAACGGTTTCCCAATTTCATTAAGTTCAAGAGCAATTCTTTCCTCAGCTTCAATGTAATCGCTTCTTGAAAATTCACCGATAGAGCCATCGGATGTTACTAAAACACCAATACTTGAATGATCTTTAATAACTTTTTCAGTTCCGATTTCTGCGGCTTCAACGAATGGAATTTCTTCTTCATACCAAGGTGTTCTTACCATTCTTGGGCCATTTTCATCTTCATATCCTTTAGCGCCACTGATAATGTATCCAACACAATCCACTAAACGAACGTCAGCTGAAAAATCATCAATTTTAATTTTAGCTGCATTACTCGGAACAAACTTTGGTTCAGTTGTCATAATTGTTTTTCCTTGCGCTGATTGAGGAATCTCATCCAAGGTTCTTTTTCTTTCGTATTCATCTTCAATATTAGGAACAACTAGGTTTTCAATAAATCGTTTGATGAATGTTGATTTACCTGTTCTAACAGCACCTACTACGCCTAAATATATGTCCCCACCTGTTCTTTCTGTAATACTCTTTATGATATCAATTTTTTCCATATAATCCCTACTTTCCATAATTTACTTAAATATATGTAGAAAAACCATTAGATATGAAAAAAATCATTTAAAATAATATAAAAGTTAAATCGTCGTTCTATGTTCTACATTATTAGGAAGAGATCTTTTTTGATAAAAGATTGATCTAACGAACAATTGATGCTATAATGTACTCAAAAGAGGTGGAAAAAAATGGAAAATAAAAGTATTAAAAATATAATATATCTATGTTTAAATAACATTTTAGAAAAAGAAAAAAAGGATTACGCAAAATTAAGCGAAATATATGAAGAAGTCGCTAAATATTTAGAAGTTGAAAACAACACAGCCTTACAAAGCCAAATTCGCGGAAGATTACAAGAAAACTGTGAACAATATTCTAATTTCAAAGGATCACCTATTTTCTTAACAGAAAGAATCAGATCAGGTAATTGGACTATCAAAAAAGACTTGAAAAAGCATATTAGATATATTAATAATACATATTTAATTACCGATGACAACTGGGAAACAGTGGAAAAAGTTAAAACCTTAAAAGCTGGTTACGACTTAGACGAAAATTCTTATAATATATATAAAGCAAAATTAATATATGAACTTGGTCATGATAAAGCAAAAATAATAATTAATGAATTAAATAAAATTAAAAAAATGTTAAAACATACAGTAGCTAATAATAAAAAAAGTAACAACTATGGGTACGCCTTCGAAGTCTTTGCTATATCAACAATCCACAATATTGAATATGAAGATTGTATACAAAATTATATTGTTCGTGGAACCGAAGATGGAACAATTGATGCTATATACTATGGTGATGAAGAAAAAGTCTATATTTACCAAATTAAAATTAACCATCTTGATCCCCCAGCTTATAAGGCCATGAAAGTAAACTATGATAAATGCATTGATAATAATACCCCAAAAGACGCAAAAGATTTATTCAATTTTATCAAAAACAACAAACTTAAAATCCAAGATAAAAAAGAAATATTCTGTAGCGTTTCTGAAAATTCCAAAGAAGAAAACAATTACACTCCAAAGACAATATATAATATGTATTTTGAAAATGAACTACTTCCTTTAAAAGAAAACAATCTAACTTTAAAAATTAAAAAGCCTAAAACACATCCAGATGAACCAACATATAATGTATCAACTGACGGTAATAATAATTTCACCTTCTATATAAAAGCTCAAGATTTAAAAAAATACTTATTAATTTCCCTAGGAATTAATTTAAAAAATAATGATAAAAAAGAGATTGACTTATCTAAATATTTTTCTAATAATGTTAGGGGCGTATTAAAAGCTAATGAAAAAATGATTTATACCATCGAAAATGAACCAGAAAATTTTATAAAATATAATAACGGAATTAATATTACGGGAGACGTTAAAGATGACGGTTCTACAATTAGAATTAAAAATCCAACAATAAACAATGGACAACAAACTATTACTACCCTAATGAGCACCAATAAAAATCTTGATAAAATTATGCTACCTATAAAAATAAGTAACGAAACTAACGAAATAGTAAAAGGAAAAATATCGCAGTATTCAAATGAACAAGTCAAAGTAAAATCTATAGATATGCTTTCTTTAAATCAGTATGTGCGCGATATTCAAAAATATATTCTTCAAAAAGAAAATAAAAATACAGAATATTTTTTAGAGATTTACTCATCTGGAAAAAAGGGATATGACAAATTAAAAAAAGAACTATATGACAAAAATAGCATCATAAGTCTACTCGATTTTATTAAATTATATTTTTCAGTAAAGGAAAATAAAAATTTAGGAGCTTGGAAAAACAATCCAAGTACCCAAATTGAAAAAACTATTATTGATAACCCTTTTGACAAAAAACTAGCATTAAAAGTATGCGAATCTACCAGTGTTTTTAACAATTATGTAGATAATATTATGGATAAAAAAGATAAGGACGACTTTAAATCAGCTGATTTAGCATTCAAATATCTGATATGCAAAGAAAATTTAAGCGCCAATGAAGCAGCAATAATAATTAAACGAATTAACCAAAAATACTTCTATAAGCTTAAAGATGAAAAAAGCAAGCTTATTGACATCTATAAAAGTACAACTATTATAAAGAAAATTGAAGATGAATTAAAACTATATAGAAAAGAAACCAATAAAAAAGTTTTAGCCAAGTAAGAAAAAAGTCATTTTTTAATAAGTGATTTTTTTCTTAACCACAATAAAAAGTCATCGGACGATGACTATATCAATTTATCAATATCTTTCGGTACTTTATCATTAACTACCGCTTCTATAATTTTATCTTGTTTTTCTTTTGGAACTTCTTTGCCTGTCATTTGACCAAGTTCATTAATAACCTCTCTTAAGGTCTCTTCGTTTTTAAGATCACTTTGTTGTAGTTTAGCAGCCAAATCTAAAATAGTTTGCTTCCCTACATTAGTTTTCTTTTCAACTCTATCGAAAAAATTATCTGAAAATCGCAAATACATCATCCTCCTACATTAGTATATGAACAAATTAAAAAATGGTCCTGTTTTTTCAAACAAAAAACTTTGAATTATTCAAAGTTCTATTCTTCACCCTTATTTTTAAATTGTAAAACTATTGGTGTCCCTTCAAAATCAAAATTTTCACGAATTTTATTTTCTAAATATCGCTCATATGAAAAATGTAATAATCCCTTACTATTAACCTGAATATTAAAGGTTGGAGGACATGTTGCAGCTTGCGCAGCAAAATAAATTTTTAATCTTTTATTTTTATAAGTCGGTGGCAAATTAAGTGAATAAGCATCCATAATTACATTATTAAGCAAGCTTGTTTTAATTTCCTTATGTGCATTTTCATTAACCTTAATAATAGCCGGCATCAAAGTATGAACTCGCCTTTTAGTAAGTGCAGATAAGAAAACTATTGGTGCATAAGGCATAAAAGCAAAATTATTTCTAATCTCTTTAGTAAACTCTCTCATCTGCTTGTCCTTATCCTCAATTAAATCCCATTTATTAACAGCGATTATCACCGCTTTACCTGCTTCTATTGCATATCCAGCAATATGTTTATCATGTTCGATAATTCCCTCTTCAGCATTAATAACAATAACGCAAACATCACTACGATCAATTGCCTTTAATGAACGAAGTAAACTATATTTTTCAACAGTTTCATATATTTTACCGCGTTTACGCATTCCGGCTGTATCAATAACAACAAATTCTTCACCATGATAAGTAAACGGAGTATCGACTGCATCACGAGTAGTTCCCGCTACTTCACTAACAATAACCCTATCTTCATTTAATAAAGCATTAACTAAACTACTCTTACCAACGTTAGGACGTCCAATAATTGAAAATTTAACAACACTATCATCATATTCTTCAGGAATTTCTTTAAAGTCCTTAGTTATCTCATCTAACAAATCATAAACTCCGAAGTTTTGTTCACCACTTATTTCAATGTAAGCATCAAAACCAAGTTCATAAAAATCATACCTATGTTCTTTAAAAGCCTTAGTATCAGCCTTGTTTATTGCTACAATAATATCTTTCCCACTACGCATTAAGATATCACGAACCACATAATCATTGGCGGTTAAGCCTTCTTTCCCATCGACAACAAATACAACAATATCTGCCTCATCAATTGCCAATTCAGCTTGTCCTTTAATTTCGTCATTAAATTTAGTCTCCGCTATATCAATACCGCCGGTATCAATCAAGTGAAAACTATAATCACGATAATTAACAGTACCATAAATACGATCACGAGTTACTCCAGGAGTATCCTCAATAATTGCTATTTTACTACCAACCATACGATTAAAAATAGTACTCTTTCCAACATTTGGTCTTCCCACTAAAGCCACCACTGGTTTACGCATAATATCACCTCACTACCTTTGCTCTTCTAATTATTTCCATTGCCTCTTCGCCATAAATAATATGACAGGCTTTTTCTAGCATTAATCCCATTTCAATATTTGAAATTTCTTCTTTAATGCCTATATATATTTTATCTCTTAAATGATATATTATAAATTTTGAAGCCAAAAAATCATCAATATCAGTGATTTCATATAAAAAAGAATCTTCGACTACTTTTGTATTCATTTCAATTTGATTACTAAAGTAATCCAAGTATTCCAATTCTTCTTTCCTTGCTTCAACAATAACTCCATAATTTTTATCAACATGCAAGGTCATATCATAATAACCACTAAATTCTAAATCATAATTATTTCTTAGCTTCAATAAAAGCTGTTTTAAATATTTTTGAGTACTTTCTTTATCACCAAAGTCTAAACTTTCAATATAAGATTTATTCAAAAACAATATAACCATGCCCTCATCCATAACTACCTTCATCTTATCACCTAAAATAGTGTATGAAAGTAACTATGAATTGCGACAAGGTTAAGAAGTAATTTCTATCTTTTTCAGAACTTCTTCTTTACCAATTTTAGTTACATTTGAAAACATTACAAAATCATCGCCAACAACTAAATCCAAATCATCTAAAATTGAATTACGTTGCTTTTGTTGTAACGTAATACCAATCTTATCACATTTAGTTGCCACAATTGTAACTGGTATTTTATAATATTTCAAATAATTATACATCATAATATCATCGTTAGTTGGACGGTGTCTAAAATCAATAAGTAGAAATACTTGTTTTAAGTTTTTTCGATTAACAATGTAATCCTCAATCATTAATCCAAATTTCTTTCTTTTAGTTTTGCCCACTTGTGCGTATCCATATCCAGGAGCATCAACTAAATAAAATTCATCATTAACCCTATAAAAATTAATTGTTTGTGTCTTACCAGGTCTTCCTGAAGTACGCGCATAATTCTTACGATTAACAAGCGTATTTATAAAACTACTTTTCCCAACATTAGATCTTCCAATAAGCAAAAATTCTGGTAAATCATCGGTTGGATATTGACTACGTCTAACTGCTGAAATTGCTAACTCAACTGATTTAATTTTCATCTTCCATCACCTAACTATGTCACTGATTATAACAAATTTAAATAGTAATGTCAAAAAACATAACTACTTTTTCTTTTTACGTTTAAGCTTTTCGCCAACATATTTAACTGACTTAATTGGCCCTGTTGTAAATAATCCTTTAACTGTTTGCGCTAAACTCTGGCTTTTATTCTTTTCAGTTAAAAATTGTTTAACACTCACGGATGTATTCACATCCTTGTGCTGCGCTAAATAATCACCTAATTCATCCGGCAAAGTATCTATTTTTATATTGTCTTCAATAACAACCTTATCGCCATCTAAAACTAAATTAGCGCCATAATATTCATCATAAAAATCAATTCTACCATTAACAATATTTTTAACCTTATCTGGATTTTCAGCGATCCCCATACGTGTATCACCAATATAAGATAAAGAGGCTAAAGTAATATAAAAATCCTTAAGCAAAGCTTCTCCTGAACCCTCAATCATCTTAGCCGCCATTATTCCTGCATATCGATTATATTCAATTGCTTCTACAATATCTTCAGTGCCTTGAACAATCAATATCGGCTTTTGCATTCTTCCAGCCATATAAAAGGTTTCCCAATTCCTTAAATCATTTAAAAAATCTGTTTTTTCGATAGTTCCAAGCTTATATTTGCGGCCATTAAATGGGATATATGTCATATAGCATATTTTTCCGCCAGCCTTTAACCAAGATAAAGGAGCATGTCCAAAAAATAATCGACCTGAAAAAGAGTAATCATGAGGATTCTTTTTAATATTATCCCTATGCCATTTTTTCAAATCATCAACAATCACAATTAAATCAATCTGTGGTTTGCGTCCTTCTTGACCAGCCTGGGGATTTACTCCAGAACCATATCCAATTATCCCAACTGTACCTGGTCTAGTTTTCATAAATTCTAAAATTTCTTCTTTTGGTGTTTCCATAATTAAATATTTATGATGCTCAGGAAAATAAAATATTTTACCTATTCATCATATCCTCCTATAATATTTTTAATAAATCTAATTTTCAATTAATATCTTTATATCATTAATAATAACTTCCTGCATTTTGTCCATAGATTCATAATCATTAATATCATAAACTAAATAATTATAATTATTAACTAATTCAATAGTATTATCAGTCCTAAATTTATTACATTCGGCATACAAAGAAATTTGTTCCTCATTGTACTTATTAAGCCAATTATATGGATCAGAGTTCTTTAAAGCCAAAAATCTTTTACTAGCTTCAATAGTATTTGTGCTGTCCACTATAAATAAAGTTATAATTTTTACTTTATCGTTAGCACTTACAAATTCCTCAATACTTTCATTAACATAATCTGCCCATATTCCGCCTTCAACAATCAAAGGTAAATTATGATTCAATGATGATATTATATATTCTTTAGTCCATTGCCATAATGAAAAATCTCTTTCTCTAACTTTTTTAAGCCATGCTTCTGGACAATAAAAATCTTGAGAAGATATCTGCCTTTTAATTAAGCCCGATTTCCTAACCATATATTTTAAATTATCTATTGAAAGAGAATAATAAGGATATGTTTCCAACAACTTTCGAACCACAGTGGTTTTCCCTACCCTTGCAGCTCCACCAACCAATATTAATGGTACGATATTTCCCTTGTTTACCATCTATTCTCCTTATAAAAATTCTTTTCGATCATATCTAAGCCATAACAAACCAGCAAATACAATTATTATTAAAACAATTATAATACTATATAAAGGCAAAGCACTATTGGTAACAATATCTGCTGAATCTATATACCCAAAAGGTGTTAAATACTTTAAAAAACCTACATTATCGGACATCTTAGCAATCATATTAACTACATAAGTGCCCATCACTATTCCTAAAGCCACACCCATGGCCTTTCTTGTTTTCTTAAAAAATAATGAAATAAATGCTGAAATAACAAACGTTGTTAGCCCAATTAATATTGGTGACAATGTTAATAGCAACCATTTTACTACATGCATATCATCACTTAAAGCAAATCCAATCCCTGTAATTATCATTATAAATATGTTAAAAGCAATAACATATACTACCCCAGCTAAAAGCTTTGATAGTAATATTTTTCCTCTAGAAACTGGTTTAGAATATAAAAATTCAATAGTTTTATCACTTTCTTCTTTCAAAATGATCGAAGCGCCTAACACTGCAGCATACATTGCTACAATTAATGATACAATTGTAAATCCTTCACTCGCATACCAACCAAAAACAGTAGAAATACTAACCACATCAAAGTTAAAACTTTTAAGTAACTCTGGAGGAAAGTTTTTCATCATATCATCAAATTCAATTTTATCTGAAATCGATGGATAAATTGCGAAAATTAAAACAAGTAAAAGACCTAATGATATACCCCAGATTAAAAAGCTTTTAAAATTAACTTTTATTTCTCTTTTAAACATATTATACCCCCTATCTATAATAAGTCATAAATATATCTTCAATATCTGGCTCTTCAACTGTTAAATGTTCAATTTTAACTGCTGATAAGACTTGTATCAGATCATTTATATTTCCTTTATAAATAAATTTTATCGATTTTTTATTTTCTTCCTTAATTACAATATCCTTAATTGGCAACCTCATCTTTTTATATTCAGTACCAACCACCGTTACAATACTAAAACTATCATCAACCAAACTACTAACATCTGAGATTTTTATAAGTTCTCCGTTTTTTATAATGCCAATTCGATCACAAAGTTTTTTTACTTCACTTAAAATATGTGTTGAAAATAATATCGTCGTTCCCTTTTTCTTCTCCTCCTCTAATAATTTAAAAAAATCTTCTGTAACTAATGGATCAAGTCCACTTGTTGGCTCATCTAAAATCAAAATTTCTGGACTATGCATCATCGCTAAAACTATCCCAACTTTTTTTAGATTACCATAAGATAAATCTTCAATTTTCTTTTCTACGGGAACTTTTAACTTATCTACCAAATATTTAATTCTTTCCGTCAAATCCCCTTCATAAAATCCAGCCGAATACTGTATCATATCTGCAACCTTTAAATCATCATATAAATGAATTTCGCTGGGCAAATATCCGATTTCAAGTTTATACTTACAGTCGCGCGGCAAAATTTCCTTGCCATTGATATAAATTGATCCTGACGTTCTATTTATCATTTGCATAATACAATTAATAAATGTACTCTTGCCAGCGCCATTTGGTCCTAACAAACCAAAAATTTCACCTTTTTTTATTTCTAATGAAATGTCTTTAACACCTAATACATCACCATAGTATTTTGTCAAAGCTTCTGTCTTAATCATCAAACCACCTATTTAAATTATAGCACAAAGTATATATATATTGATACTAAAAAGAAAGTAGTTATCTACTTTCCGTCATTTTCTTCATTTAATTTGTCCAAAACAGCTTTTATTTTGTCGGGAATTGGTAAGCCCAAATCAATTGCATTTTCAATTATTGAAATTCCTTCATTTACTATATAAAACACTATTGCAATATATCTTAAATTAGTTGTTCCAAACGTCCCATCCAAACTTACCGCAATTCCTACTATAAAAAAAATCAATATCTTTTTAAATATTCCCTTAAAGCCAACCTTACTGCATAATTTATGATGCACTATTGCCTGCATTACACCTGTTAAATAGTCCATTATTACAAAAGATACAAGTGTTATCATCAACATATCAAAACCACCAAAAAACTGACCTAAAAAGCCGCCACCTATTGATAAAATTACTTGGATTGTTGTCAATGTATTCCTCCTAATCTGCATCTACAATATAATTTATGTCGAAGAATAATTTATCAAAAGTATGGTAACCTATAAAATGGCAAATTCAGTAATATATTTTTTTTAACACGGTATAATATAGTAATATAACTTTTTTTGAAAAATATATTGATTTTTTCTAAATAACATGTTATAATTTATAAGCAATCTCAATTTTTGGGGAATTAGCTCAGCTGGCTAGAGTACCTGCTTTGCACGCAGGGGGTCAAGGGTTCGAATCCCTTATTCTCCACCAAATTAGTTAATTAAGCCTTGTTTTACAAGGCTTTAATTATAAATGCACTTAATTAGCCCTTAAAAATCCCTTGTGTGATTATAAGGTAATTTATTTTTAAATTAAGGTTTCAAGGACATCAATTGCTTTGTCCTCGTCACCGGGTAACATATGTGAATATGTATTAAGTGTCATTTCAATATCAGAGTGTCCTAGTCGTTTGGCGATGACTGTGATAGGAACACCCTTTGATAGTAATAAAGATACATGGCTATGTCTAAAGTCGTGTATTTTTATTTGCTTAACACCAGCTAGATTACAATAGTAATCTTTTTTTCTTGCTACTGTCGTTGTCGCAAGTGGGCTCAAACACCCAAATATGTACCAACTATCATTAAATTCAACAAATTTATGGCACGTTTCTTTATATTCATGTAGTTTTGATAATAGACGCTTATCTAATTTAACCTTGCGATATGACTTTGCAGTTTTCGGACTATTAATCATATTTCTTCCATCAACCTTCTTTCTTGTTAAGGTTTTATTTATAAGTAAATAATTATCTTGTAAATCTTTCCAAGTAAGCGCTAGACCCTCACCTTGTCTTATACCAGTAAAATATAAAACCTCGAAGAATAATTTATACATATCATTATCAATAACACTAATAAATTGTTTAAATTCTTCATAAGACCAAATATTATATTCTTTTGGTATTTCATCACGTTTAGAAAAGTTTCCAACCTGACTAGCAATGTTAACTTTAAGTCCGCAAAATCTAACTGCGTAATTTAGCATTGCTCTTACAGCTCCGTGAATTGCACTTTTATATTTATAACAATAACCCTTTTCATCTATTTGTTTTTGCCATTTTACATATACAGAAACCGTTATTTTTTCCAATCTATAATCTTTGAAATAAGGTAACGCGTGTATTTCAATACGATTTTTAATACTTCTAATCGAATTATATTTTAATTTTGTTTCTATATATTCCTTATAAATCAACCATAACTGTTCAAATGTAATATCACAATAACCGTCTTTATTAGCAACTATAAAATTCCGTTCAGCTTCAAGAGCGTCCTTTTTAGTTCTAAAACCACCATTTTGATATTGCTTTCTATTACCTAAACTATCATTTGCATATACTCGGTAGTACCAATGTTTTGAATTTTTATCTTGATATACAGGCATAATCAACGTTGCTCTTGGCATTTTCTAATTCTTGTTCTTTTAATGCCATATCCTTAATATAATCCACATCTAAATCAAGTAATTCAATAACTCTTTTTGTTGGTACAACTTTTTTTCTGCAATAAGGAATTTCTTTATTTTCTTCCCTTATATTTTTAATTACTGTTTCTCTAATCGTTGTAGCTCCCGTTCTACCACAACCTGCAATAGCCATAATATCTTCAACACTTGACCATGCTTTTGAAATAACTTTAAATATTTCCCTATAGGACATTTTTACCTCCTTTCATGTTACATTTTATCATGTTATTTGACATTTTAATATCCTCCTTTCTAAAATGTCTGAAATTCCCTAACTCGGGAACAAAAAAATAGCCATCACCTTTTACTAAAATGATTAGCTATTATACACATTTTAACCCTGAAAAATTAAATCGTCAATCTAATTTATAGTCTTTCTATAATCCTTTTATAGTCTTTTTATAATCTTTTTTATATTATTTCTTTTCGATAGTTACTTTATAACCATATTTTTTAGCAATTTTCATTAAAGTTTCAAAAGTATATCGCCTAATACCTCGTTCATAACCTTGAATAGTCATACCACTTACACCAATTTCCTTACCGAAATCCTCTTGCTTTTTCTCTGACCATTCTCTTAATATCTTCATTACTTCTTTTTCTTCATAATCATTAGCCACTATTTTCATATTTTAACACCTCTAATAAAGCATACAATACGAATGGCATAGTTTTACCTTATTCCATACTTATTGTATGGAATAAGGCCTTGACAAGATGAAACAATCACTATATAATCGTAATTAATAGCATACTCTGCGTATGCGTGCGAGGTGACATTATGTACACAAATAAAATATGTCCTGAAAACGATAAAGACATTGAAGGGGTCAGAGAGAAGAAGCTAGATATTTTCTTTGAGCATGAGAAAAAATATAAACAAAAAAGGCTATCCGAAGATATAGCCCATTTTATAATGTTATGGTTTAAATATTATCGTGGTGATAATACTGATTACTACAGCCTAGCCAATAGTAGTTTAGGCGAGATAAAATATACTAATGATGAATGGAACAATATAATTGAAAATTCAAAAGTAGTATTACAAAATAAATATAACATTAATATAGTATCTTGTAAACCCTTAGTTTTAAGTTCTAATATAGCATTTGCTAATATTAATGATAAAATATGTTAAAATGTAGTACTATTTATTTTTCATAGTCATAATAAGGCTTTCTAGAAAATCACTCGAATTATTATCATTCTTAATCAGTCCTGTATCCGACTTATTGAATAATGTAACTAAAATTTGATTTCCAATTTCTTTAGACAAAGCACCTTCCTTTATTAGAGAAAGATAAAAATATGTTAATATATGCTTTTGTTGATATTCCTCGCTTAAATGTTTTGCAGAAGTTGCCATTTTTATAAATACTCTTAACACATATAAAATTATTGAAATAATTGTTATAATTACTATTGTAATAGGAATAGGTATATTTGAAGTGAAAAGATTTATATTTATAACCCTATCAGCTATAGTCATTGATGGAGATAATATTAAGCACATTACGGCTAGCAAAATAGAAGTTAATATTATTATCAACACACACCATATAAACGATTTCCTTTTATATTCCATTGCCTTATCTTTCATATAATCAGCTGGGCCAGAAACTTTAAGCTTTTCTTCATAAGTCTTTTTTAAATTTTCAAATTTTTCAGTAGTATTAATATAATGTTTTTCATATGTTTCATTTATACTAGCAAGCCATTCGTCCCATTCGTTTTTTTGATTACTCATATAATCTATGTAATCAGATTTTTCTTTTACAATTTTATCTAATGTGTTTTGTATGTTATTGTTAATTTCCTGGTATAATGTTTTTGCTGATAAATTTCTTTTATACGATGTGGGACTATGGTGATTAGTGCGATATAGAATATATTTCATTGCAACTGTTTGATTTGTTCTATTATTACCAGATAGGTATGAAGAAATAAGACTAGGGCTTTTAATTATTTCAATATAGGCTTTAAGACCATCATATCCTTCCTCAACATAAACTTGCTTTATAGTTTGCTCACTTTCTTCTAAATTAGAAGAAAAACTATCCAAAAATATTGTATTAACACTTAATACGCTCCGATAATTAGTATTACTATCTATTGAACTAAAAAGATTTCTTTCAAGATGATTTTTCAAATTAATATCAGTCACATCTTTTAAAGTTTCTTCAATAAAATTATTAATGCGATCAATATATTTGCCAGATTCTTGAGAAAATTCTAAAATACTTTTTTCAAATGATTTTTGTGATAAACCGAATTTTAGTATATATTCCTCATAGCTAAAAATTTTATATTCTTTCCCAAATACATCACGAAAACAAAGTGGTTTATTAGACAAAATTTCATTTATACAATTTGTTATGTCAATTTTCTTCATAGTTAACTCTCCTATACTAATACGACATTTAAAAAATATCTTACCACATTTTGACATTATTTTCAATTACAGCATTTTATTTTCTTAAAACATTCTGTAACAGGATAAGAGCGGTCTGACAAATATTTCGACAGTGTCGAAAAGCCCGCTAAAATAAAAAGAAAGCCGAAAATAAAAATGTCAGACACAAAATGCATATGTCCTACATTTGTAATAACATATTTTAATGATTAAATAAACAAAAAAACAAGGATAGCCAATTAATCAGCTATCCTTTTAATATAATTAATCATAACCAAAGTCAATATCATTGTTTATCTTTTCTAAATTATTAATCAGAGCAGTCTTAAAATAACTATATTTATTATAAATAGATAAACCGTTTTCGTCTAATCCATTATTATTTTGCCATTTATCAGCTATATAGCCACAAACTTTAATTAAATCATAATAACTATACTCCTGCAATAATTCATCAAATAAAGCCTTATATCTAGGTATTTCTAAATCTTCTTCATTTATAAATCCCCTATTAATAAGTTCCTTTATAAATAAACTGCCTTGTTTATCATATTTATCTTTGTTATTAGTGTTTAGTTTATTAGTATTTATTTGTATGTCCTTTTCCACATGTAGATTATCCACATCTACAAAAGGGGTATCTGGTTTTTCATAAATTAAATACTCATATTCAAATAAACCCTTCTCGTTTTTTATTTTATTAATAGATAAATAATTATTATCTTGCAATTCCTTTAAAACATTTCTAATTGCCTTATTACTTTCTTTACTAATGCTAACTAAACCATTAATTGAATAATCCCAATCATCGGGCAGACTTAACATAAATGATAATAATCCTTTGGCTTTATAAGATAATTTCTTATCTCTTAAATGATAATTAGACATAACAGTATAATTATCGGTTTTATTAATTCTAAATACTGACATTCTAAATTTCCTCCTTATTGTGACCTTATAAATTCCACAACAAGAGAATAATTTAAGCTCCTTAACTAAATGCTAACGGGATTTTTGGCTTATTTTATAAGGACATATAAAGTTATTAATCTTCTTTATTTTCTCCCTTATTCTCCACCATAATGATTATATTCGAGCTTTCTAAATAAAGTTCGTTTTTTATTATTAAAACAAAAGAGCATCTAAATAGATACTCTTTTACTTTTTCTCATTATAATACAAAGCTCTTTTTCCAAAGTAATTATATACTTCCTCAAATTTACTTCTATCAAATTCTCGAATGGCTCCAACATCAGGATCGGAAACCACAACCACATCATCTGAATACCCCATCAATACAACCGAATGTAGCTGAGCCTTCCAGTCAATTGTTTCTCCTGTAGTCTTATAAATCCACTTTTGCGAAATAAATGGGTTTAAAAGTTTAATTGATGACCAAACCTGAATTGGATAACCTTCATCAACAAGCTTAAATAAATTTATTAAATCTGTTCCCGTAATATTTTTTATTCCTGGCTTAAATTTATTAGCTACATCAGCCATTGGTTTCTCATATACCCCATAACTATGAATATCTCTAGGATCACCAACGAACTCCACTTCAGGATTCCCACCATATAAAGTTTCACCTTCATAATGTGGTCTATCACCCTTTTTTAACTCGTTAACTATATCCTCGGTACTAACATCAACCCCATAATAATTTAATAGAATTTGCAATGCCACTGATTCACATCCAACAGGATAATCTGGAAATTGATTAATTGACTTTACTCCATAAATATAAGACTTATAGTTTTTGTTTTTCATATAATCTTTCAAGTATACATCCGTAAGACTAAATTTAGTTTTACCATTATAACCAACTAAAGTTTTAGACAATGCCAAAGAATTTAAAATTGCTTCTTCAGCAGCCTCAGCCACCATCCTAAATACATAGTTTAATTTCTCTTCAACTACTACTTTTTGCGAACGAAAATTACCTTCAATATCTTTATTAATTCTGTTTGCTGTAGTAAATCCAATTACAACATCACCACTATCATGATCAATATAGGAACCAATACGAGCAAGCCCAACTTCTACCCGTTTAATAATTCGTTTTAGCTGCCTATCACTCACAGGTAAATCTGTTGCTAAAACCAGCATAATTGACCCTTTCCCGTTACCATTATCTATAACCTTAGAACTAACAATATCCCCAACCGGCTTTCCATCAACTATTAAATCTTTTGACCCACCAAAATTACTTTGAACTAAAACACCAATAGTATAAAACTTATCATCAATCAAAGTTAATCTAGAAGCTGACCCTATTCCGCCTTTTAATCCTAAACAACTTGTTCCTTTTCCAGCGCCGACATCTCCTTCATCAAAATTTACAGTAGCACTAGCAATAGCCTCGGCCACCGCATTATTATCTAACACCCTATCTTTAATATTATTGAGGGGCCAATCATTACATTCACCAACAACCGGATTAATCGAATTAACTTCAATGTCAGATTTTAAACATTCATTAATCATATAGTCAACTAATCCTTCATGGACCTTGCCAACATTTAAAGTATTAGTTAAAGCAATTGGTGTTTCAATATAACCAAGCTCGTCTATTTGCATAAGGCCTTGAGTTTTACCATATCCATTCATAACATGAGAAGCAGCAACTACTTTATCCTTATATATATTATCTTGACATGGCAAAATAACTGTAATACCCGTATTATTATTCTCATTTGAAATAGTATAGTGCCCAACACGAACTCCTGGAACATCTGTAATTTTATTTAGCTTGCCAGTTTTTCCGTTACCAATAATAATTCCATAATCTCTAATTCTTTTCATAATATCACCTATGCTAATTATAACACATCCCCAAATAAAAAGAAAAAGAGTATCACTCTTTTCTTGTGCTTTGTTTAACCATTTGATTAGCCATGACTGTTGCCCCAGCTACTAAAATACCTTGTACAATATTATTGATAACCGTATCCCCGCCCATAAATACAGACAAAATAACACCAATGAATAATAAAATAACTGGAATGAATCTATTACTTATTAAAGCCGTATTCTTAATAATATAGCCTATAATATATAAAGCTGGGATTAAAATCAATTTACTTTCCATAATATAATTCAAAAATTCCATAACCACTCTCCTTATTTAAACATATTAAATAAAAAGAAATAAATAACAAAAAAGTATTGAAAACTCAATACTTATTTTAAACCTAATCCTTTAAAGAAATTGTCAAGGTTTCCTTCGTCATCAGTAAATCCACTTATTTCGCTAACGACTTCTTTATTTTTAATACCTAAAGTGAGAGGCGTACCCCAACTTTCATTATCCTTAAAATAACTTAATGAAGAAAGTAAAGCATTTCTTTCATCATCAGATAATTGATCAATTTCAATAATATATATAGGTAAATTATTCTTAGCTACATATTCATCAATAATTGGTTTATATGAAACGCAATAACTACATGTTGTTTGTGCTAAAATAACAGCGAATGGTTCACCACTTTCATATAAACAATTATATCCATCATAATCTAATTCACCTAAATTTTCATACTCTTTATCCGGTGTAGCATTACAAGCAAATTTAGCTAATTTAGCATCGGATAAGAATGTTTTTAATTCATCAGCATTATCTAAAATATCTTCTTTAAATGTAGCAACTTTACCTTTTTCAATTACAACAATAACATCTTTTTTAAATGAAGAATCTTGATACTTTAAATCCTTTTTAATTGATTTCATATCATCTGAATTAATCTTTTCGTTATCTAAATAATAAATAACATGTCCGATTTTTTTTGCTGTACTATTTAATGCTTCCTTTTTCTTATCAGTTATATCGTCTGATACAACTACGGCATTTTTACTATCTTCTTTTACTAGACATTGATATTGTTTATAATTAACTTTGCCCAATTTTTCATAATCACCATCAGCTTTTACTCCGCAAGCAAAGCTTTTATCTGCCTTTGGCCAAAAACTAATTAATAAAATAACAGCAACAACGGCAACAATAACAATTCCCACCATAATTAATCTCTTATTTTCATTCATATATTTCTACCTCGTTTCCTATATAATAATAACATATTTCCAACATTTTATCCAGCATATCACACAAATTTCACATTATACTAAAATAAGCCATCAGGCTTATTGAATGTTTTGTAACTTTTGGATACGGTTAACTGTACTTGGATGTGTACTCCATAAAGAATCCTTTTCTTTTCCCTTTAATGGATTTACAATAAACAAAGATTCTGTAGCCTTATTAACCTGAATTGGCTCATTTTCAGTTTCCAACTTTTCTAAAGCTCTAATAAGCCCTTCCTTATTACGGGCAATTTCCACGGCACTAGCATCTGCTAAATACTCACGATTACGAGATATCGCCAACTTAAGCAATGTCGCAAAAATTGGTGATAAAATAATAAATACAAGACCAACTATCATTAAAACAGCCCCTGCTTTACTATCCTCATCACGATTACCAAAAATTAAACTTCTAGAACAAATATCGGCTAAAATTGAAACAAATCCAACCATTACAATAGCTATTGTTGATACTAAAATATCATAATTTTTGATGTGTGATAACTCGTGTGCTAAAACGCCTTCCATCTCATATTTATCGAGTTTGTCAAGCAATCCTGTTGTCACACAAACAACTGAATGTTCAGGATTTCTACCAGTTGCAAATGCATTTAAAGCCGGAGTATCCATAACGTAAAGCTTTGGCATTGGTAACCCTGCACTAATACATAAAGATTCTAACGAAACATTTAATTGTAAAAACTCTTCACGTGTTGCTGGTCTAGCATTATTAATACTTAATATCATTTTATCAGAATTGTAGTAAGATACAAATGCTGAAATAAACGAAATAGATAATCCGATAAAGGCAGCAATATAAACATTATCAAAAAACCATAAAGAAAGAAAATAGACTAATAGCGTAATAAAAACAAAAAATAAAGTAATAATTAATCCAGTTTTGAACTTATTTCTACGTACATCTCTTAAAATCATTTTATAATTCCACCTTTACTAGTTCTTTTTCACTATCGCTAACTTGAAAATATTCTTTTTCCTTATATTTCATCATCTTTGCCATAATATTATTTGGAAATACCATTATAGCAGTATTGTAATGTTGCACAGAATCATTATAAAATTGTCTTGCAAAGGCAATCTTATCCTCGGTTCCTGTTAATTCGATCTGCAAATTTTTGAAAACTTCATTTGCCTTTAAATCTGGGTAATTTTCACCCAAAGCCAATAAACTTTTCAAATTATTACTAACTTCCTCAGTATTCTTAGCTAGATCACTCATAGAATTAGCTTGGTTTCTTGCATTAACCACATCTACTAACACTTGGCTTTCATATGCTGCATATCCTTTAGTCACCTCAACTAAATTTGGAATTAAATCAGCTCTTCTCTTTAATTGATTATCAATTTGTGACCAAGCATTTTTACATCTTATATTTAGTTTTACTAAATAGTTATATAAAACAACTATCAAAATAACAATTGCTAAAATTATAATTAATAAAATTTTCATAATGTCCTCCTTTTTTATACTATTAATATTTTAACATATTTATGTTTATTTTCAAAGTAGAACTATAATGAAAATAACACTCACATAAAATAACCACAATTGCAAATAAAAAAGTCCATAATAAATATTATATTTACTATGAACAATGCCTATTTATGCAGGCTACTTCCACACTTTTTTTCATTTCAAAATTAGTTTGATAATCTTTTGATTTAAAGACATCAATCTCAAATGGAACTTTAAAACAACTTTTTAATAGATTATTTAAACTGTCAACCTTCTTTTTAGTATTAATTTCATCAATATTTGTCAACACAATAAATAACTGTGAAGCATTTATTGAAGCAATAACATCTGTACCTCTAACTATTTTTTTTGCATCTAAATTTAAATAAGATAATCCTCTGATTTTGCTTTTAAGAAATTCTACTACTTTATTAATAGAAAAATCATCATATTCCTCAAATCCACTATTAAGTCCAAAAGTAAATGTAATTACTGAAAACGGAATTTTATGTGAAAAAAGTTTTTCGGTGTATTCATTTATTTTCAATGTATCTTCATCACAAAGACAATAAGGTTGAATTTCATTTATCATTTTTCGCTTTATTTTATTACCACTTATATCTTCTACAAATACCATACAAGATTCTTTTTCACGTTCAACAAATACATCCCTATTTATCTGGTAAATTCTATTTTCTGGTGATACAATAACATCCGCGTCACTATATTTCATTCTAAGTAATCTATATGTATAATCACGTTCATTATTCTTTACTGGAAAAATTGTTTCTTTACTTTTTGTGTTATAAAAATCCGTATACCAGTATGCAATACTATGGGACATATTTTCTAAAGAAATTTCTGTTTTCATTTAGCCAAAACCGCCTTCCTGCCCTACAACTCCTAACTACATTTACATTATAAACATATCCATAAAATAAGAAATTTTTCTCGCACATCTGCCATCGTTAACTGTACTAATTTTTTTTATTGAAATTAATTATCGCATATCAGCGCATATATGCCTCTAAATATTTTTACATGTTCTTTTTCATCAGCAATAATTTCTTTTAACAACTGCCTTATATATTTATCATTGATTAACAAACTATGTTCTCTATAAGTAGCTATTGCTTGTAATTCACTATTAATATCATACAAAATCATTTCTTTTAAATTATCATTATAATTTACATTTTCGGCTGTCCAAGGTATTTTAGCCCCCGTCACGCAATTAATAGTGGCATACTGTGGATCACCACCTAATAATTTAATTGTTTCCCCTAGTAAATTTAAATGATGCATTTCCGTCTCCGCTATTTCTTTTAAATCCTTAGAGACAGTTGGATAGTTTTGAAATAGGTTAAGATGCTGGTAAACATACAAATTGATTGCAGTCATTTCACTATTTTTACCTGCAAAATCTTGAAGTAAAATCTGCGCATACATTAAGTTTTCTTTCTCTACTCTTGGTTTCATATAAACCTTCATGTTATCACCCATTATTATTTTATTTTTAGGTGTTGTTTTTTATGCTCTAAATCAAATTACTTCAAAATTAAACCTACCGGGCAATGATCACTTCCTAGAACATTACTATAAATTATGGAATCTTTAACATGAGAAATAAAAGGTTTAGAAACGATAAAATAATCAATTCTCCAGCCTATATTACGATCCCTCGCTGCCGACATATAGCTCCACCATGTATATGCCTCTTTACTCGGATAAAAATAACGATATGTATCTATAAAACCAGCATTAAGAAGATTAGTAAAACACTCACGCTCTTCATGTGTAAATCCAGCATTACCAATATTTTGTTTAGGATTACGAAGATCTATTTCTCGATGGGCTACATTAAAATCTCCACAAACAACTACTGGTTTATTTCTTTCAAGTTGTTTTAAATAACTAAGAAAATCTTTTTCCCATTGAACTCGATAGTCTAACCTTTCAAGGCCTCTTTTAGCGTTAGGTACATACACATTAACCAAATAAAAATTATTTAATTCAAGCGTAATAACGCGCCCCTCATGGTCATGCTCACCAATACCTATTCCAAACGTAACAGACTCAGGCCTTACTTTAGTATAAATCAAAGTACCCGAATACCCTTTTTTATCTGCCTCATTTAAATAGCAAAAGTATCCCTCTGGGTGGTACGGTATTTGTACTTCAGTCGCTTTAACTTCCTGCAAACAAAAAACATCAGCCTGCTCATCCTCAAAAAAGTCAATAAAACCTTTTTTAATACATGCTCGATACCCAGCTACATTCCAAGATATAATCTTCACTATCCCACCTACCTTTATTGCATTTTCTTTAACATAACTTAAACATTATATCAAGAATTAATACTTAGTACAATAAAAATGGAAAATTTAAAAAAAGTAATTTTTTTTGCAAAATAAAAAGGATTTACAAAACAAAAATTGTAAGATATATATGAAGGAGAAAATATTTCCGACAATTTAATTTATAGAAAGGAAGCGACAATGAACGACTTAAAAGAACTAATAATTAAAACAGAAAAAATAAAAGAAAAGGGATGGATTAAAAGCGAAATGAAAGGAACAGCCGCCAGCGGTAAAACATTTGAAAAAGCACTGGGTATTGAAAAAAATAACTTTGAAATCCCAGACTATGGAGAAATTGAAATAAAAACAAAAACTAATTCTAAATTTTATACTTATATAACTCTTTTTAGCGCAACACCTGATAGCTATCTGTACGAAATAAAAAGAATTCACGAGTTATATAGTTATCCATACTATAAAGACAAGGATTTAAATGTATTCAATATGTCTATTTACAGCAACAAAAAGGTATATGGAGGAAATAACCATTACTTTAAGTTACATGTTGATTACAAAAAAGAGCAAATAGTCCTACATGTATTTAATAACGAGGGGAAAGTCATTGATGATAACTGTGCTTGGTCATTTTCTATGATTGAAGAAAAAGTAAATAGAAAATTAAAATATTTACTATTTGTTAAAGCCGAAAGAAAATTTGAACATAACGAGGTTTTCTTTCGATATACTAAACACCAATTATATATATTAAAAGACTTCAAATCATTTATTAAAGCAATTGAAGAGGGTTGCATCAGAGTAAGTTTTCGAATTAACGTTTTTAAAGATGGATATAGATATGGGCAAATACATGATCACGGGACGAGTTTTGATATTGAAGAAAAAAATTTAGAAAAAATATATTATAAATTAAACTAAATACTAAAGCACAAGATGGTTTGGTTAAGCTGTTGCATTATTCGCTACACACTCTATTTTGAACATAAAAAAAACCGCTACTGCGGTTATTTTCACGAAATGGTCGGGAAGACAGGATTTGAACCTGCAACAGCTTGGTCCCAAACCAAGTGCTCTACCAAGTTGAACTACTTCCCGGAATGGCGCGCCCAATAGGAGTCGAACCCATAACCTTTTGATCCGTAGTCAAACGCTCTATCCAATTGAGCTATGGGCGCAAGACTTTAGTAAGTCTAAATGAACGAATAATTTAATGGTGGCTTCGGACAGAATCGAACTGCCGACACACGGATTTTCAGTCCGTTGCTCTACCGACTGAGCTACGAAGCCAAAATAAAATGGCGGTCCCGACGAGAATTGAACTCGCGATCTTCTGCGTGACAGGCAGACGTGATAACCGCTACACCACGGGACCAAATTTTGGTTGCGGGAGCTGGATTTGAACCAACGACCTTCGGGTTATGAGCCCAACGAGCTACCAAACTGCTCCATCCCGCGATATTACCAAAAACAAAATATAAACAAAGATTGGCGGAGAAAGAGGGATTCGAACCCTCGAGCCGCTAAACACGACTAACACCTTAGCAGGGTGCCCCTATCGGCCACTCAGGCATGACTCCACGTTACGCAATAATGCGCAACAGCAAATTACTGTACCACGTCCTGCGGATACGGCGTGCCGAACGACACATTATTGAACGTCCGCGGGTGCGGCGTCGCCGGAGAACGTAACGATAACCGCGCAAATCACCAACGCCACACCGACGATTTCACCAACGCTGGGAATCTCGCCGAACGCCAGTCCCACGGCCACCGCCATGGCGGGATTGATGGATTGCATTACCGAAAATGCGCCGGATGTGGTGCGTCGCAGCGTGATCTGCTCCACCACATAGGGAATGAACGAGGCCATCAGGGAAATCACAAACAGCAGAGCCAGCAGCTTCAGCGAGCCGCCGGGCTCAAGCGCCCACGTGGCATCGGCCTTGGGGTGAACCACATGAGCCACAGCCGGCACGCCAAGGAACAGGGACTGGACCAGCCAGCCGATGGTCACGGCGATGCACAGATTATCCAGCGAATTGCCGCCAGCCGCCACGCGCCGGCCGGTGATGATATACATGCCCCACATCGACCCGCCGATCAAAATCGCAATCAGACCATACAAAAACGTGCCATTGCCGGACGGATTGGCCAATGATATGCCAGCTAACAGCACCACACCGACCGCCGCGATACCGATACCGACCCGCTCGCGCCAGCTTTTGCCGGTAATCACCGCCACCGAAAGCGGTCCCAAAAATTCGATAGACACGGCAATGCCCATATCCATATTGCTGATGGCCACATAAAACAGGGTATTCATCAGCACCAGCGAGCAGCCGAGCAGTACGACCAGCCCCCAGCTGCGGGCGTCGCGGTGAAACAGTTGCGCTCGCTTCGCCTTGTTCCAGGGCCTGCGCCACAGCAGCAACAGCACCGCCATGAATCCCACGCGATACCACACCGAGTACAGCGGATCGAGCTGGGTGAACGCAAGTTTGGCGACGGCCGTAGCCAAATAAATCACCAGTGCCTCACCAATCACGATAAGAACCACGGGAACACGGTTGAGGATACCGACCACTGCCTTCTTCATGAGGTTTACGCTACTCGGAGAGCCGGGACAGCGCGCATTGACTTGGAAGGCGTTACGGACAGTGACGCAATGTGGACGATTCCGTGGAATCGCACCCACCATGCGAAACAGCCGCACAGTGCGTAAACCCTTGGAATTCCGGCGATATTCGGCATTATGACAATGAGCGCCGCGTCATGCGCGCCACATAGTGAGCATGACCTCGTTCGGCATTCCTACAATGGTGGCATGAGCACCGCACCGAGACTTGAGGCCGCCAAACGCGATTGGGGCCACGACGAGACCGGATGCACCGTACTGCATATCGACATGGATGCCTTCTATGCCTCATTGGAGGTGGCGCGCAACCCCGGGCTCAAAGGCAAGCCGGTAATCATCGGCACCGGGCCGCGCGCGGTGGTGTCCGCCGCGAGCTACGAAGCCCGGAAATACGGCATCAATTCGGCGATGCCGGCCGCGCGCGCCCATCGGTTGTGCCCGAACGGCATTTTTCTGCCAGTGGATATGGCGTATTACCGCATGATGTCGCACCGAATCATGCATGAGGTGTTTTTGACCGTCACCGACCGGTTCGAGCAGGTTTCGGTGGACGAGGGCTATATGGATGTGTCCGCCGCACTGCTGGAGTGGGGGCGGCCGAGCGCGATCGGCGCGTGGATTCGCGCTCAGGTGGCCGAGCGCTTCCACGTGACGTGTTCAGTGGGTATCGCCTGTAACAAACTGGTGTCCAAAATGGCCTCGACCAATGCCAAGCCGGACGGCATGCTGCTGATTCCCGCGGCCCGCTCGGCCGAATTCGTGCAGATGATGCCATTGCGTGGTATTCCGGGAATCGGGCCGTCTTTGGAGAAGCGGCTTAATGCTTGGGGCGTGCATTCGGTGGCTGAATTGGCTCAGCTGGATGAGGCTGCATTGACTCGTGCCACTGGCTCCCCGGCTGCGGCACGTGGATTATGGGCGGCCTCGCACGGGTTGGATTCCCGCGAAATTACCACGGTACGCGAGGAGAAATCCATTGGGTCCGAGGAAACCTTGGCCGAGGATACACGCGATATGCGCGTGGTGTGTGGGCTACTGCGTTCGGCCTGCGACGAAGTAACCAGCACGCTGCGGCGCAAGGGGCTGGTGGCGCGCACGCTGACGGTGAAGTTGCGGTTCGCCGACCTGAGCTATCAGACCCGGTCTTTTACGATGGAGCGGCCGACCGATACGGCCG